>JAZQWO010000001.1:0-17812 GCA_045632405.1 Eubacteriales bacterium
AGTGCGATTATGGAGTTTTTTCTGCACCAACGAGATTTTGTTAACGAAAAAGTCCGACACGTGTCGGACTTTTTCGTTAACAAAATCTCGTTGGTGCAGAAAAAACTCCATAATCGCACTGCTCAATCAATGCTTCACACAACTTTCATTCAAGTTTTCTTGACATAGGTCGTGTATAGTGCTAAAATATATTAAAATAAAAACAAGGAGCTTCTTATGGAAGAAAAGGATATAAACCAAACACCAACCGAATCAGACACATCGGTTGTTCCCGAAAACGAGTCCAACGCGGCAAAGCGCATCAGACTTTTGGGCATTGAAAATGACGATAAAATCCACGACGAAAGTGCCACTATAAAAAAAGGCAGCTTTTGGGAAAATTTGTGGTATCAATACAAATGGGGCATAATTATAGGCGCGGTTTTGCTCATCACTGCCACCGTGTTTATTGTCAGCGTGGTGACTCAGCCCGAGTACGATATGTACGTTGCATACGCAGGCCCTCTTTATGCCGACGGTGAAACCAAATATGCCATTGATTATGCCTTTGGCGAAATGCTTGACGACTACAATGGCGACGGCGAAAAACTCTTTAATTTTGCGGGAATTACCTATCAGAACGAGGAGCAGAGAAAGCAAACCGCCGAGGAAATGAAGGAAAATTACGGCATCATCCAAAGCACAGACGCCAACTACAAGGCGCTTGACACCATTCGCTCGCAAATGATGTCGGGCGTTGTGGCTATCTACTTGATGGATTTGGAGCTTTACCGTGAAAACGCGGTTATGATGATGGATTTGAGCTCCATAGTTGAAGGCATTGACCCAAGCATTATGGCAGGTGACAGCGGTGTTTACTTCAAAAAGACTGATTTCTACAAATATATGAGCCAAACGGAAAATGGCGCAGGACTTAAAAACCTGCCAAACGATACGGTTTTGTGTATTCTTCCAAACATCACCACAATGGATGATGAGCTTCATGCAAGCTCCATTACCCTTGTGTGCGATATTTTAAAATTTAAAGCAGAATAATGGTGTAAAATGCAACAATTCGGGGCGAGTGAAAAGCCCCGTTTTTTGTTTAATTCGACAAATGTTCGCGCATTTAAAAAATACACTTGATTTTTTGCGTGCACAAGAGTATAATGCGTAGTGCTTAAATAGTTTATTTTATGTTATATACAAATACTGAAGGGAGAAAGCTATGAAAAAGAAAATTGTCTTTTTGATTTGTATAGTTGCTTTTATATTCAATCTCACAATTGCGATCAGCGCCGCTCCTACCTTTGCACCGGTTGGTGACCCAATCCCCGGTATGGGAGAGATGCACATTTTTGGTGATGAGGATAACGATACCCCAGGTCACTGCGACGGATGGTATGAGTCCAAGTACGACAACACACCGAACAATACTGCATTTGCAAGAGTAGAGCTTACATATGTGAAAAACGGTACTACACACACCGTTACATACCCGACCTACTACATTTTGGAAAATGATTCTACCTTGACTTGGAATTTCAAAAAGGTGTCTGAGCACTTGGGTGTTACCATTGGAGTTGATAACATTTCAAAGATTGAAATTCCTTACGGTACAACTGTTATTCCTGAGCGTGCCTTTGTTGACCCAAGCCGTTGGGATCCTACAACATCAACCGAGCATCCAAAGGGTCACGTTAAGACAAATAACACCACCTTGACATATGTGTACCTTGAAAACACAGTGCTCACAATTGAGGATTTTGCCTTTGCGCACTGTGAAAATCTCACAGAGGTTGACAGTGAAACCTTGGGTGACCACGTGGGTGAAGAAGACACGGACCATGACGGCGATCCAGATGCCCCTACAATGGGTAACCATAACCACCAGATGCTCCAGCATATTGGCTACCGTGCATTCCATTATTGCTCACTTACCAACTTCAACTTCAACAAGCACTTGGTTTACCTTGGCGAGGGCGCATTCCGCGGAAATCATTTCACCTCAATAAACCTTGCAAAGTGCGTTGAATTAAAGGTTGTTCCTAAGCACTGCTTCCACGAGGCGGACGGCACTATTGATACTATTATTTTGTCTGTTTCCGTTGAGGAGATAGGCGACGAAGCGTTTACAGGATCAAGCGCAAACATGGTTTTCTTGGGCTTGAATCTTAAAAAGGTTGGACACCACGTTCTTAAAATGAGCGACCTTGAGTTCTTGATTCTTCCTGTTTCATTGAAAGAAGTGTATAGCGATAGCTTTGAGTTTGGAAACAAGAGCTACCAGCCAATCTTCGTTCCAGCAAAGAACTTAGAGGATGCTGAAAGATTGATTGCAACAATGAAGGCGGCAGGCTATACAGACCTTAAGCAGATAAACAATGTGGACAAGCTTTATAGCAACTCCGTTGACTACTGGAAAAAATCCAATTTGTGCATAACATGGCTCGGCGGACATATTGCTGACCCATATTCAGGCGTTGAAAGAATTGAGTACCCATACGGAATTCAGCACGAGGGCACAGCCTACGGCGGCGCTTGCGCAGTTTGCGGACAAAAAACCGCTGACGGTACGTTTACAGTAAGACCAATCCTTATTTCTAAGGGCTATTCCATTTGCACATACAACGGCTTATATGCCTTCTCAAACGGCTTTGAAATTTATCACAACGCATTGCATTTGTATCAGCAGGTGTACGGTGAGGTTGAGCTTGGTATCCTTTTCCTTCGCAACGCAGTGTATAAGGCAGGCTCTGACTTGAGAAATGACATTAGCTCAATGGGCGTTTGCCTTGACAGAGCAACACTTTTGCAGGGTGCTGACCCCGAGTTATTCTCCTCAATGGACTTTATCTTTACCTACTCAAAGGGTCTTGGCTCAGTTAACGGAAGCGAGGCAAACCGCGGAGATGAAGATGTCGTTATAGCGGCATATCTCTTGCATAAGGCAGGCGCGCTATACAACACATCCCACTACGTGCAGGATACAGATGACCTTTGCGTAAAGGGCGCAACAAGCGACAGTAAGTATGTGACTGTTTCGTATTATTCCATTTACGGTGAATTACAAAGACAGGGCTTGGTTGAAGAAGAATAATTGTGCAAAACGACCATTTTCGCAAAACATATTGACAAAACAAAAGAAATATGATATACTCAACGTGTAGGCAAGGACCACACCTTGGGATAACTATGTTTTTTGGAGGAAATTCGAGTTGAAAAGAGAATATATCACACCTGAATATGAACATAAAAATCAACTTGAAGATGTTATCTTGGTGTCAGTTGTAGTTGACGAGGATGATAGAACAATCACCGGTATTGTTGACATTGAAGATTTGTTCAAGTGGTAATTAAACAAAAGCTTAGGCAGTTACGCAAGTAACTGCCTTTTTTAGTTTTTTGCCCGTTTTGCCTTCTCTGTAGTGTAGGGTACGACGCCCTCGGCGTACCGCTTGACGGCAGGAGCAAGCCGCCCTCACGGGTTTGTGCTTATTTCAAGAACAACCTGTGTCATACCGAGCGAAGTCGAGGTATCTATGCAAGTAAACCTATCAATAATTTTATTTTTATTCTTTACATTAGACCACTTTTATGATATAATATCTTGAATTAACAAAAAGGGGGTATAGCTTTGGGTAACGAACAGTACGCATCCTTGGCAAGGGTGTATGATGCATTGAATTACGGTTGCGATTATAAAGCCTTGGCAGATTATATTAATCGGGAAATCCAAGAAAATCAAGCAACACAGACAGAGCTTGTCCTTGACCTTGCCTGTGGCACAGGCAAGCTGACCCTTCTTTTGCACGAGCTTGGCTATGATATGACAGGCGTGGATTTAAGCGAGGAAATGCTTTCCGTTGCACGCGAGGAATGTTATAAAAGGAATATCGGCAATATTTTATGGCTTTGTCAGAATATGTGTGAGTTTGAGCTTTACGGCACGGTGGATGCCTGTGTTTGCTCCCTTGACAGTATCAATTATCTCACAAAGCTGTCCGACGTGAAAAAATGCTTTTCCTTAATATATAATTATCTAATCCCCGACGGAGTGTTTGTTTTTGATATAAATACACCCCACCGCTTCAAAAATATCTATGGCAATAATGATTATATTTTAGAGCATGAAGGCTCTCTTTGTGCTTGGCAAAATCACTTTAATGAAAAAAGCGGACTTTGCCACTTTTACCTGTCCATTTTCAAAGAAAATGAGGATGGCACATACACAAGAAATGACGAGGTGCAAAGGGAAAAATGCTACTCCAGGCGTCAAATTGAAAAGGCACTTCGTGACTGTGGCTTTGAAATAATCGGTGTTTACGGAGATTTGCACCATACCCCCGCCACAGAAAACGACGAAAAGTGGTATTTTACCGTTAGATGCAAAAAGGACGAAAATTCACCTAACTTTAAGGAGGAAATATGAGCTCAACTATTATTCGCGCAATGACAAGGGACGGCAGTGCCCGCGCCTTTGTTATAAATTCCCGTGATATTGTAAATAAAGCAATCACAATTCACCAAACCGCACCCACAGCAACAGCCCTTTTCGGCAGACTTTTGACAGCATCAAGCGTTATGGGTACAATGCTTCCCGAAAACGGAAACACAATGACCGTGGCTATTCGCGGTCAGGGTCTTGCAGGCACAGCTCTTTGCGTTGCTGACTACTTTGGTAATGTTAAGGGCTATATTCAAAACCCACAGGCAGACGTTCCCTTGAAGCCAAGTGGAAAACTGGACGTTTCAGGCATTGTTGGTGGCGGCATTTTGTCCGTTTCCAAGGATGTTGGCGGTGAGGTTCCCTTCAACGGAAATATTGAGCTTGTAAGCGGCGAGGTTGCCGAGGACATAGCACAGTATTATGCGGTGAGTGAGCAGGTGCCAACATTGTGCGCCCTTGGTGTGCTTGTTGACACAGATTACTCTTGCCGTGCCGCAGGCGGTGTTTTTGTTCAGCTGCTCCCCTTTGCTGACGAGGAGGTTGTTGACCGCTTAGAGGAAAACGCAAAAATGCTCTCCAACGTGTCCAGGCTTTTTGATAAGGGCTTGTCCAACGAGGACATTTTGAAAATTGCATTAAACGGCATTGAATATGACCTGTTTGACGAGCTAGAGGTTGACTATGAGTGCAATTGCACAAGCGAGCGCACAGAGCGCGCAATTATCAGCCTTGGCAAGCAGGAAATTGAAAAAATCTTCGCAGAGCAAAAGGCAGAGGGCGCACCCGAGGAGCTTTGCTTGAACTGTCAATTCTGCAACAAGGAATATAAGTACACCAAGGAGCAAGCGCTCAAGCTATTCAAATAAAAAAACAGACTGTTGGTAAATCCAACAGTCTGTTTTTTATTCGATATTTAACCCAAAAGTGCTAAAATTGCATTGTAGCTAATGCCTGTTACAGCCTCGCTTGTTGTATGGTTGTCAAGGTAATATACCTTTTCGCCATTCTTTACAAAAGCGCAGAATACAACCAATTTGTCAGCAAAATCGGATGTAATGCCTGTTATCTTAATATCAAAATAGTCGTGAGCAATATGGGATTGAGGAACGCACAAATCTCCGCTAAGCTCAGGAGCAAAAGCAGCTCCGTCCTCGCTCTTGTTGCCTGCTATAATCAAGCCGAATTCAAAATCAGATGCGTATTTCTTATATTCTTTAAGTGCATCACGGTTTACCAAGAAGCCTTGAGTCATAGAGAAGGTGTCACCGAATGTGGAAACGGAGTAGCCCTTCCATTCAAACATAGCCTCTGTTTCCTGTGTGCATACCTCTTTGCATCTTGCACAGGCATAGCTATGCTCGCCCTTTGCAAAGAAGTCGATATAGGCTATACCTAAGTCGATAGCGCCATTTTCAACGCTAAGCTCGTGACCTAATGGGGATGAGCCGTCAGCCGCATCAACAGAAGCAACACCACCGCAGAAGCAGAAGGTTGCAATTCCTGCAGGAAGAGTACAGGTGGCATCAATCGCACCTTGTCTTTCAGCAATGTGAACGAAATTAACAGTATCCTTTGTTGCAAGGATTGTTTCAAGGTTTACCGCCATATCGCTATTGATAGAGCTTTTGGCAATTGCATAGTCATATCTTGCACCGCCGTGGCAGAAGTACCAATATGACTCTGTTGTATTGTTTTTCTCAACATATCTTGATATGCCAATGTCAGAAGGTGCTTTATCTGCAGAGTTTGCAAAATAGAAGCTGATATACTGTGAGTTTTTCAAGGTAACGATTTGTGTCATATCAGCCAAGAAAACAACATTCTTTGGAGACTCCTTTGTACCTACACCTTGGAATGCGTTGTTAGCGTTAAAGTATGTGAAGCCCGCAGGGAAAACAATAGTATCATTTATGGATGTGCAATTTCTGAAAATTGTTCCGTCCTTGCTCCACTGATTAGACTCAACATGACCTGTGAACTGAATAAAGCTTGTTGGCATGTAGTAAACAGATGGCTTTTCGGGTAAGCTGAGCTTAGTCAAATCCACTGTACCGTTAACAATGCACTGGCTAACAGTAAAGGACTCTTGAACAAAGTACATCTTTTTGCAATCGTCAAATGCGCCCTGACCGTTTGCGTTTGTACCGATTTCCTTAATGGAGTTTGGCATATAAACTGCTGTCAAGTTGGTGCAGCCTGTTGCCAAACGGTTAATTGCAACTGTGGTAAGCTCAGGAATGCTCAAAGCAACGAGGTTGTCACAATATTTAAATGTGCCGCAGTTGTTAAAGTCAACTCTATTTGTTCTTGTGCCGTTTGCAATTGCCTCGTTAACCTTGTCAAAGCTTACAAGCAAAAGTCCGTCACAGTCGTGGAACGCCGCCTGACCGAGAAAAGTAAATGTGGAAGGGAACTCTACATACTTAATCTTGTCACAGTTGTAGAAGGCGTTGTTAGCACTGATTGAGGAAAATCCCTCAGGGAAAATTAGCAAGCCGTCTGTGCCGTCAATATACTGCAAGTTAGAGCAGTTGTAGAAAGCACGGCTACCCACTGAGCTGAGCTTTTCAGGCAAGTCGATTTCGATGATTGTCTTGCTCTCATCAAACATTGAGCCGCCAATTGATGTGATTGAATTTGGAAATTCAATTCTTACAACACTCTTGTTAGTGTAGCTTTCTCCTGTCGCAGTGTTAAGTGCTGAAAAATCAAAGGCACCGCCTGTCTGATTTTTCAAAACATAGTATGCAGGGTATGTTGAGTATGTACCGTCTGCATTTACAAGGACAACTCTTGATGTTGTATCAAGCTTATCCTTTGCTGAAATGCTGTCGTAGATTGTAGGCTCACCGTACTCGTTTGAGGAGCTTCCGGTAACGGCAGCACTTACGGAAACTGCAAGCGCACAAAGCAAAAGTGCAACCATTACAGTAACCAGTAAAAGTTTCTTTTTCATAAATTTCTCCTTTATGCATTATTTTACATAATAATAATACCATATTATCTTGTCAGTGTCAATGTATTATTTGTAACATTATTGTGCGAAAACAGCTTTTTCTGCTAAATTTGTTTACTTTCAAGCTAAATTGTGTTAAAATAATATAGATAAACACAAGAGAAAGGGAGGGTAACTATGAGCAAGTTTGTTTTGAAAAGTGAATATAAGCCAACAGGCGACCAGCCAGAGGCTATCAAGACCTTGACAGAGGGTATTTTGCGCGGCGAGCGGATGCAGACGCTCCTTGGCGTTACAGGTAGCGGCAAAACCTTTACAATGGCAAACGTAATTGCAAATATTAACCGCCCGACAATTATTTTTGAGCCAAACAAAACCTTGGCGGCACAGGTTTGCTCCGAAATGCGCGAGCTTTTCCCTGACTCTGCCGTTGAGTACTTTGTGTCCTATTATGACTACTATCAGCCTGAGGCATACATTCCCGGCAAGGATATGTACATTGAAAAGGACGCAATGATAAATGACGAAATTGACAAGCTCCGTCACAGTGCAACAAGCGCACTTTTTGAGCGCCGTGATGTTATTATTGTAACAAGTGTTTCCTGTATCTATTCCCTTGGTGACCCCTCGGAATATCAAAGCCTGCAAATCGGCTTGCGTGAGGGGATGGAAATGTCGCGTGACGATTTGGCGCGTCAGCTAATCGCCTTGAACTATGAGCGCAACGACGTTAATTTTGTCCGTAATAAATTCAGAATACGCGGGGACGTGGTTGAAATTTTCCCCGCATCATCAAGTGACAAGGCTGTGCGCGTTGAGTTTTTCGGTGAGGAAATTGACAGAATTTCCGAAATAAACACCCTAACAGGCGAGATTTTGAGGAATATGTCATATGCGGTGATTTTCCCTGCCAACCACTATGTTGTGTCAAGCGACAAGCGTGAGGCGGCACTCCAAAAGATATATGACGAAATGGTGGAGCGCGTGGAGTATTTCAAAAGCCAAAACAAGCTCTTAGAGGCGCAAAGGATTGAGGAGCGCACAAAGTACGACATTGAAATGCTGCGTGAAATTGGCTTTTGCTCAGGCGTTGAAAACTATTCCCGTATTTTGAGCGGCAGAGCCCCAGGCTCAACCCCATATACCTTGCTTGACTATTTCCCAAAGGACTACGTTATGTTCATTGACGAAAGTCACGTCAGCGTGCCGCAAATCCGCGGTATGAGTGGCGGCGATTTGGCAAGAAAGACAAACCTCATTGAGTATGGCTTCCGTCTGCCGTCTGCATACGATAACCGCCCACTTAATTTTGCGGAATTTTTGTCAAAGCTGAATCAGACTATTTTTGTATCCGCCACTCCCGGAGATTTTGAAAAGGAGCAGTCCACAACGGTTGCGGAGCAGCTGATACGTCCAACAGGCTTGGTTGACCCGAGTGTGGAGATACGTCCTATTGCTACGCAGATTGACGATGTTATAGGCGAAATCAGACTTCGCATTGAGAAAAAGGAAAGAGTTCTTGTTACAACCCTAACCACAAAGATGGCAGAGGACTTGACAGACTTTTTAAAGGAAAACGATATAAAGGTGAAATACATTCACCACAATGTAGATACTATTGAGAGAATGGAGATTATCCGTGGCTTGCGCCTTGGTGACTTTGATGTTTTGGTGGGTATCAATTTGCTCCGTGAGGGACTTGATATTCCCGAGGTTTCCTTGGTTGCTATTCTCGATGCGGACAAGGAGGGTCTTTTCCGCTCAGAGCGCTCTCTCATTCAGACCATAGGCCGTGCGGCACGTAACGCAAGCGGTCACGTTATTATGTATGCGGATGTAGTTACCAAGTCAATGAAAATTGCCATTGACGAAACGAACCGCCGCCGCGCAATCCAACAGGCATACAACGAGGAGCACGGCATAGTTCCTAAGACTATTATCAAGGGTGTGCACGATGTTATCGACCTTGGAAAGAAGGAAGAAAAGCGCAAGGTTGGCAAGCTCTCCCGTGACGAGCGCGAAAAAATGATAGCCGAGCTGACTAAGGAAATGAAGGCAGCCTCTGCCAAGCTTGAATTTGAAAGGGCGGCTTATCTGCGCGACAGGATTAAGGAATTAAGAACCACCAAATAAAAGCAAGATTGTAATTGCGAAAGGAAGCAAATGAAAAACAAAATCGAAATTAAGGGTGCGCGCGTGCACAACCTTAAAAATATAAGTGTTGATATTCCAAGGGATCAGCTTGTTATTTTGACAGGTCTTTCAGGCTCAGGCAAAAGCTCCTTGGCGTTTGACACCATATATGCGGAGGGACACAGGAGATTTGTTGAGTCCCTGTCCGCTTACGCAAGACAGTTTTTGGGTCAGCTTGATAAGCCTGATGTGGACTCTATCGAGGGTCTTTCCCCCGCTATTTCCATTGACCAAAAAACTACCTCTAAAAACCCACGCTCAACCGTTGGCACGGTTACGGAAATATACGATTATCTGAGGCTCTTGTATGCGCGCTTGGGCGTTGTTCACTGTCCTGTGTGCGGCAAGGAAATCAAACAGCAGAGCGTTGACCAGATAATCGACAAGATTTTGGAGTTGCCCGAGGGAGAGAGATTTTTGGTGCTTTCCCCAATTGTAAGAGGCAAAAAGGGCAGGCACGAAAAGATAATTGCTGATGCGCGCAAAAACGGTTATGCAAGATTGAGAATTGACGGCACAGTTTACGATATTGCCGAGGACATAGAATTGGAGCTTACCAAAAAGCACAATATTGACATAGTTGTTGACCGACTTGTGATGAAGGAGGGCTTGCGCCCTCGCCTTTCCGACTCTGTTGAAAACGCCTTGAAGGCAAGCGACGGCAAGGTAGCTATTCTTACAATGCCAAGAGAGGGAGAGGGCAAGGAATATGAGTTTTCAACCAACTATGCCTGCGAGGAGCACGGCATCAGCTTTGGCGAGCTAGAGCCTCGCTCCTTCTCCTTCAACAACCCCTTTGGCGCTTGCGAGCATTGCGCGGGCATTGGAGAGATGCGCCGCATTTCGCCCGATAAAGTCATACCCGATAAAAGCCTTTCCTTGAAAGAGGGAGCAATACAGGTGAACGGCTTTAAGTCAATTGACGAGCAAAGCTGGACAGGGCCGCTTTTCAAGGCGGTTTGCGAGTATCTGGGACTTTCCTTGGATACACCCGTAGAGCGGTTTTCCAAGGAGCAGTTAGATGCAATCCTTTACGGCACAGGGGAGCAGACCTATACTGTTGACCGCTATTTTGCAAAGCAAAAGCGAGTGCAGACGGTTAAGTTTGAGGGTGTTATCCGCACCATTGAGCAGCGTATGCAAATGATGGGCGACGAGTATTATGATCAATTTATAGAGGAAACCCCCTGCCCTGTGTGCCACGGACAAAGGCTAAACAAGCAAGCCCTTTCTGTCAAGATTGGCGGCAAGAATATTGACGAGTTTTGCCGTATGTCCGTCACCGATGAGCTTGAGTTTTTAAACACACTTACATTCACAGAGAGCGAGAGCAAAATAGCCAAGGAAATTTTAAAGGAAATTCGCGCCCGCTTAGGCTTTATGAAGAGCGTAGGACTTGAATATCTAACCCTTGCAAGAAAGAGCGCAACTCTTTCAGGCGGTGAAGCGCAAAGAATAAGGCTTGCAACTCAAATTGGCTCATCTTTGGTGGGAGTGCTATACATTCTTGACGAGCCAAGCATAGGTTTGCATCAGCGCGACAACTCAAAGCTTATCGGAACTCTTAAAAAGCTTCGTGATGTGGGAAACACGGTTATCGTTGTTGAGCACGACGAGGAAACAATGATGGAAAGTGACTATATCGTAGATATAGGACCTGGCGCAGGTGTTCACGGTGGTGAGGTTGTTGCCGCAGGCACTCCGCGGGAAATTATGGAAAACAAAAAATCCATAACAGGTGACTATCTAAGCGGTAGGCGAAAAATTGAAGTCCCTGCACAGAGAAGGACAGGCAACGGCAATTTCTTGAAAATAGTTGGCGCGCGGGAGAACAACCTAAAGGGAATAAATGTGGAAATTCCCCTTGGCTGCTTTGTGTGCGTAACGGGCGTTTCAGGCTCAGGCAAAAGCTCCCTTGTTAACAGGATTTTGCTTGAAAGCCTTGCCAAAAAATTGAATCGCGCAATTGCCCACCCTGGTAAGGTGGACAGAATAGAGGGTTATGAGCATCTTGACAAGGTGATAGCCATTGACCAATCCCCAATCGGACGCACTCCAAGGTCAAATCCAGCCACGTATACGGGTCTTTTTACAGAAATACGTGATTTGTTTGCCAAAACACCTGATGCAAAAATGCGCTCCTTCACATCCTCACGCTTCTCCTTTAACGTAAAGGGCGGCAGATGTGAAAGCTGTGACGGTGACGGTGTCAAGAAGATAGAAATGCACTTTTTGCCTGACGTGTATGTTAAGTGTGATGTGTGCAAGGGCAAGAGATACAACCGCGACACCTTAGAGGTTAAGTTCAAGGGCAAAAACATTTCGGACGTTCTTGATATGACCGCCGAGGAGGGAGCAAAATTCTTTTCCGAAATCCCAAGCATAGCAAAAAAGCTAAAGACAATTTGCGATGTTGGACTAGGATACGTGAAAATCGGCCAGTCCTCAACCACACTCTCAGGCGGTGAAGCGCAAAGAGTTAAGCTGGCAACAGAGCTTTCAAAGCGCTCCACAGGCAAGACAATTTATATTCTTGACGAGCCAACAACAGGACTCCATATGGACGATGTTAAAAAGCTCATCGGTGTTTTGCAGCGCTTGGTGGATGCAGGCAACTCCATCGTTGTCATTGAGCATAACCTTGATGTTATCAAAACCGCGGACTATATAATTGACTTAGGACCCGAGGGTGGTGACGGCGGCGGAGAAATCGTTGCACTTGGCACACCTGAAGAGGTTGCGAAAAACGGAAAATCCTACACAGGTCAATATCTAAACAAGGTACTAAAATAAAATATAAAAGACACTCCACAGGCAAAAACCATGTGGAGTGTCTTTTGTTTGTTAAATTATTAAGCTTTTAATTGCCTCTACATTTTCCGCGCTTAAATCGTTTTGCTCCTTTAGTCGAGAGATGGTGGTGTGATATTTCTTTGCAATTTCCCAAAGGGTGTCACCCTCTTTTGGGAAGTAAATTCGTACACAGGATGCATCCTTTTTGATTTCCTTGTCCTTTTTCTGAGTTGATACGGAAAGTATTTTCTGCTTTGCCCTTTCAATTATTTCAAGGGCAGGGTATATTTGCGCGCTTACATTTAGCTTATCTCCGTCAAATCGTACATTAACCTCATCTGTGCTGATGCTGCATCTTGCAATATAATCGCCGTCCCCTCTTCCCATATCGACCGCATACTTGAAGGGAAGCTCGTAGCCTTCGGATACATATTCAGGCTCGTTTTCTGTGAGATGCTTGCCTATCACCGTCAAGGAAAGCTTGCCAAAAATAATGGCGCGCCCACCCTTAAATTCTGTTTTTTCGTACACAGGGTCGCATATAACGTCAATAATTTCATCTATATCCTTGCTTTTGCGCTTCACACTCTCGTTAATTGAAAAGGGAACACCCTGTGCCCTTGTTGAGCTATAAATATCTATTGTTCGGTACTCCTCGTCTGTTTCATATTTGGTGGAATAGCAGTCACTTGTCAAGCGGTAATCAACGTTTCTTGTTACCTCGCCCTCAAGCTCACAGGTAAGGTCGAAAAATAACTGTCCGCTTTCATCATTTTGCTCATTGGAAATAGTCAAGCTCACACACCTGGGGCTAACCCTTGCCTTGTCGCCTGCCATAGCACCGTCTGCGGGAATTTCCTCAGCTAGCGGAACAGTTTTGGAAAGTGTAACAAAATCACCGTCATTTTGGCAAAGGCACTTGATACGGATGCTACCGCGCACAGAAACCGTGCCAGACTGCGGCTTCACATCTGAAACGGTAATAAAGGCGTCACACCAAAGAGGTGTTGGATTTTGAAGCCCCTGCATATCAAGCTTATCACTGACACGGATGTCACCTTGGCTGATTTGCTTTTGGCTGATTGTGGGGATTGTGACAGTCTGTCTTTCAATAAACAGCTCGTCGGCAGAGCTTTTGTTGTTCATTTGCTCCTCGGTGTCGATGCTGCTCCAAACGGCAATTTTGCTCTTCAGCCTTGATTTCAAGGAAATTTTTCTCGGTGCTACCACACGCGCATTTACACTGTCAACATAGGTGTCGATAAACACTTGATTTGGGGTGTCATTGAGCGGGCAAGATGCTTCATATGCACTGCTAAGCGGCAAGGAGCAAAGCTCACCCTCGTCATTTGTGTAAATCAAAAGGTAGGTAAGCGTGCCGCTCCATTCAAGCGCATCTCGCGCGCCACTGTCATTCACATATTTGCTTTCCGGCAGCACCTGTGCTCTTGTGCATAAAAGTCGTCGGATTTCGGGCACATAATCGGGCAGGGAAAACTCCTCGCTTACCTCGTGCGTTGTCACGGAATCCTGTGTTAGTGACGGAAGCAGCTCCTTTTCGGAAGCCTTTTCCGTAATGCTGAATTCTTCCATTTTATTCTCCTTTACTCACAATAAATTTAGTTACTAAACATTATGCAAAAACTAAATTTAATATGCCACTTGACAAACCGATATATTAATGATATTATATTATAAAAGACGAAGACGAAAAAAATAGTAGTGACTTGCTTTCAGAGAGTGGTGCTTTTGCTGTGATGTGCCATAAGTCAAGCCTGCTTGTTCCATTTCCGAGTCGGGTGTGAGGAGCACCACGGTTGGTTGCGTTATAAACCGTGAGTTAATTCTAAGGTGGTACCGTGTAAATTTTTGCACCCTTGATTTTTGTCGAGGGGGCTTTTTTAATATTTGGAGGAAAATATGATTGATTTAAAGTTTTTGCGTGAAAATCCTGAGGTTGTTAAGGAAAATATCAGGAAAAAGTTCCAGGATGCCAAGCTCCCACTCGTTGACGAGGTTATTGAGCTTGATGCTCAGTACCGCGCATATAAGCAGGAGGCAGACAACCTTCGCGGAGGCAGAAACAAGCTTTCCAAGGAAATTGGTATGCTCATGGCACAGGGCAAGAGAGAAGAGGCTGAGGCTGTTAAAAAGCAGGTTAGCCAAAATGCTGCCCGCTTGGCTGAGCTTGAGGTGCTTGAGGCTGAGTATAGCGAAAAGATTAAGAATATTATGATGCGTATTCCTAACATTATCGACCCATCTGTACCGATTGGTAAGGATGACTCTGAAAATGTTGAGGTTCAAAAGTACGGTGAGCCTCTGGTTCCTGATTTTGATATTCCATATCACGCAGAGATTATGGAAAACCTAAAGGGTCTTGACCTTGACAGTGCAAGAAAGGTTGCAGGCAACGGCTTTTACTACTTGATGGGTGATATTGCGCGCCTTCACTCCGCAATTATTTCCTATGCCCGTGATTTTATGATTGACCGCGGCTTTACCTATTGCATCCCGCCGTTTATGATCAGAAGCGAGGTTGTTACAGGCGTTATGTCCTTTGCGGAAATGGATGCTATGATGTACAAAATAGAGGGCGAGGACCTTTACTTGATCGGTACAAGCGAGCACTCTATGATCGGTAAGTTTATTGACACCATTATTCCAGAAGCTGAGCTTCCTCACACCTTGACCTCTTATTCTCCTTGCTTCCGTAAGGAAAAGGGCGCACACGGCATTGAGGAGCGCGGTGTATATAGAATTCACCAGTTTGAAAAGCAAGAAATGATTGTTGTTTGTAAGCCTGAGGAAAGCCCTGTTTGGTTTGACAAGCTTTGGCAGAACACAGTTGACCTTTTCAGAACTCTTGATATTCCGGTAAGAACCCTTGAGTGCTGCTCAGGCGACTTGGCAGACTTGAAGGTTAAGTCCATTGACGTTGAGGCTTGGTCACCAAGACAGAAGAAGTACTTTGAGGTTGGCTCATGCTCTAACCTTGGCGATGCACAGGCAAGACGCTTGAGAATCAGAGTTAACGGCAAGGACGGCAAGTACTTTGCTCATACTCTTAATAACACCGTTGTTGCCCCACCAAGAATGCTCATTGCTTTCCTTGAAAACAATATGAAGGCTGACGGCAGCATCAACATTCCAAAGGCACTCCAGCCATATATGGGCGGCAAGGAAAAGATTACAAAGTAACAAAAAGAGGTAGAAAACTATGGAAATGTTTCATAAAATGAATATAGCGGGGCTTGAGCGCGAGCTTCCTCTTTGCAGAGTAACTGATGACCTTTATATAGGCGCATTCGTCATTTTTGGCGACCCTGAGCTTACAACTGCTGCGGCAAGAGATTTGCTTGCTAAAGCACCTGAATATGATTATCTCATAACAGCAGAGGCAAAGAGCATTCCACTTATTCACGAAATGGCAAGACAGAATTCAAACCAAAGATATCTTCTTGCAAGAAAGTATCCTAAGCTTTATATGAGAGATATTCTCACCGCAAAGGTTCATTCAATCACAACCGATAAGGAGCAAACCCTTTATCTTGACGGCCACGAGGCACAGCTTATGAAGGGCAAGAGAATTCTTATTGTTGATGACGTAATTTCAACAGGAGAATCCCTGCGTGCCATTGAGGAGCTTGTTAAGATGGCAGGCGGTAACATCGTTGGCAAAATGGCTATTCTTGCCGAGGGTGATGCAATTGACAGAGAGGACATTATATATCTTGAAAAGCTTCCGCTTTTCAATTCTGACGGCAGCGTAAAATAATCCCCACGGTAAATACCGCTATGCGGCAGACGAGGAGATACAAATGGAAATAAATAAGATTAATTACGGCAAGGGCGTGAAGCATCAAAAGATGGACAAAAAGCCAAAAAGACAGTTTTGGTTTTTCACTTGGCTTATTCACGTGCTTAGTGTAATTTTGATGGGAAGAAAAACAAAAATCGAAAAGATTAATATGGAGAGCCTGAAGGGCAAGCCCTATGTTTTGCTTTCCAATCATCACGATTTTGCTGATTTTGAGGTTAACTCCCTGGCAACCTATCCCAGACGTGTTAACAATATAGCGACTCTTGAGGGGCACTATCGCCGCGCGTGGCTTTTGGAGCTTTGCGGATGTATTCCAAAAAGGAAGTTTACAACCGACCCTAATCTGATTAATCAGTGCGAAACGGTGCTTAATGAATATAAGTCCATTCTTTCCATATATCCTGAGGCAAGATATACACCCATTGGCACAACCGCCATCATTCCCGACTCCTACGGTCAGCTTATCAAAAGGCTGGGTCACCCTGTGTGCGTGCTTTTGCACAGAGGAAACCATTTGCGCGCGCCCGCTTGGGGTTGGCGCAAAAAACGCCGTGTGAAAACCCTTTCCACAATGAAGCAAATCCTTACAAAAGAGGATGTGGAGAGCATGAGCACCGAGGAAATTATTGAGATTGTGCGCCGTGAGCTTACCTATGACGAATATAAATTTCAAAAGGAAAACAACATCATAATTGATGAGCCATTCCGTGCAGAGGGCTTGCATCACGTTTTGTATAAATGCCCACACTGTATGTGTGAAAGCAAAATGACGTCCTTCGGCTCCACCCTTAAATGTGAGGAGTGTGGACGTGAATGGGAGCTTTCCACTCTTGGCGAGCTTGTTGCCAAGGATGGCAAAACGGAGTTTTCTCACATCCCATCCTGGTTTGAATGGGAGAGGGCAGAGGTGCGTGCGGAAATTGACAAGGGCGAATATTCCTTTGAGGACGAGGTGGATGTTTATTCTTTGCCTAACACAAAGCGCTTTATTCCTCTTGGAAAAGCCACTCTTAAGCATATGCCAAAGTCGGGCTTTACTATTGAGGGACATTATAACGGGCAGGACTATAAAATTTCACGTCCTGTGGCAGGAATGTACGGTGTACATATAGAGTTTGACTATTGCTATATCAAGCCCGAGCCTTGTGTTCAAATTTCCGTGTCTGATGATACCTTTGTTTGCTTCCCTAACAAGCGAAACGTGGTTATGAAGCTGCTTTTCGCTACCGAGGAGCTATATAAGGTTGGAATGGAGGAGCGCGAAAAAAGACGCGAGCAAAGGAAGCATAACAGAGAAGGACCCAATTAACTCCGATTTTATGCGACAAATCCTGTCTTCTCCGCTAGCCTTACGGGAATCGAACCCATATGTCTCGGAACGATAAATCCACAAGCCTTTATCCGACCTTTGGCTTGAAAGTTTTTTAACTGTCTGCACCAAAGCTCGAAAAAATCCTTTGCGGATTTATTCGCTCGGAGATGTATGACAGTTTTAAACAAGCAAATAGGTTGGTGGGCAAGGCGAAAAAGTGCAGGCAATTAAAGAATTGTCAAGCTTTTTGAACACAGCACATCAAGCTATTTGCTGTTTCAAACCAATTGGGTTCGATTTCCGTAA
>JAZQWO010000002.1:0-1506 GCA_045632405.1 Eubacteriales bacterium
AGCATCGCTGTTTTCTGTAAGGTAGCAGCCGAGAGCAAGAATGTTGTTAAATGTGTTAACCTTTGTTTCAACATAGCCCTCTTCGGGAGCGAGTGTAAATTCCTGACGGTCTGTTACAATGAACTTTTCAACTGTTTCAAGCTCGTTTTCACGCTCTGTAAAGAGCTTATCAAATGTATGAGAGTGAACTACAGCATAAGCCTTTGTCTTGTTTGTAAACTTGATAATTTCATCCTCAAGAAGATTGGGATCAAGGGGAACGATAATACCGTCTGCAATAACACATGCAAGATATGATGCGATCCACTGAACGCTTGTTTCACCGATAAGAATTACCTTCTTACCTGCAATATCAAGCTCCTTGAATGCAAGTGCCATTTTTGTAACGAGGTTAAAGAACTCCTCATAGGATACATCTACTACCTCTGTCTTTTTATTAAATCTGAAAAGCGCCTTGTCGCCGTAAAGTGTCTTTGCTCTTTCAAGGTAGCTATAAAAGTCTTTAACCTTGTAATTCGGATCGTACATTAGAAATTTCCTCCCTTTAAAGAATTCTTAGTATTTCTATCAATAATATTAAGCACCTCATCAAAAATTGCAAGCTTTTCGGGTGAAACCTGCTCGCTGGCCTTTGTGGTGAAGGATGCAAGTGTGGCTTTAAGATCGTTATATACCACCGTACCCTTTTCTGTAAGTATAAACTTTCTCTTGTAAATTATTCCCTTTGAGCCGGGGTCCTTCTCAATATATCCGTCAGCAACAAGCTCGGACGTGATACGTGAGATAAATGCCTTATCTACTCCGCAAGCCTCAGAAAGCTCAGTTGAGGAAAGGCCTTTTTCATCCTCGCAGATTCTGAAGAAGCAGGATGCATGTGTACTGCGAAGTCCGTATTTCTGGAGAACGATATCAATAAGTCTTTTTGTGTTTTTTGTAACTCTGTCAAGAGCTAGCATGAATTCGGAAATCTTCATATTTTCCATAGGTATTGTCTCCTGTTTGTTAATAGTTGACATCTCAACATTTCAAATTATACTACAGATTTTGTCAGTTGTCAACAATTTTTTTGATTTGGCGAAATTTTCGTTGAAAGAGTCCAAAAAAAGTAGAACGGACTGTCTAAAAAATATCAATATTTCACCATTGTACACTAATTTTACCACATTTTATTATCAAAGTCAATAATAAAGTTGACCATGACAAGAAAATTTACGGGCTGTATATTTACAGGTAAAGATATAGCATATTACTTGACTTAGGGGTGGGCTTTATGATATACTTTTTTTAATAAAAAGAAAAGACAGATTTCAGTAAAAATCCGTCTTTTTCTATGGAGCTGGTGGTGAGATTCGAACTCATGACCTGCTGATTACGAATCAGCTGCACTACCACTGTGCTACACCAGCGCATAAAAATTTTACTACAAATCCTAATCGTTGTCAAGAGGTAATATATGAATTTATGTAACATAAGAGTAGTCAAGGACTTGATGGCAAGATATGGCAC
>JAZQWO010000003.1:0-36865 GCA_045632405.1 Eubacteriales bacterium
TCAATCAAGCATTAAGACAATACCTGAATAAAAGCCTGTCAAGCGGCGTTTTGTAGGGGAATTTCAGTAGATTGACTGCCTACGGAGAAAGTTATGTTAAGTGGTTTTCGGACATGGGTTCGACTCCCATCAGCTCCACCAGAAAAAAGCACACATTTGTCTACCAAGACAATGTGTGCTTTTTTCAACGAAATTCGCCTTCGGCGAGTGAAATATGGCTTCGCCATGTGAAATAGCTACGCTGTGAAATATTTGCTTCGCAAATGTGAGGGGCGAATTTCATTTCACATTGCGACGAAAGAGCAATATTTCACAATTTCCGCAAGGAAATTATTTCACATTCGGCGTAAGCCGAATATTTCACTAAAAATCCGCAACAAGTTGCGGATTCCATACAAGACTCACGCCTTGATTTTGATTTTATTTCATCAGCTCGTTGCTAAGACTGATAATTTCAGGCGCGAGCTTTTTTCGTTTAGCCTTAACAATAGCACTGTATGCGGGATAGGCAATGCTTGCTATTACACCACCGACAATGCCGAAAATAATACCAAAGACTAAAGACATATCCTTGTATGAGCCGAAAATGTTACCGATATCTGTCATGCAAAGGCTCATTCCAAAGCCAAGAATCAACGTGCCGATAATACCCAATATCAGAGCAATAATGGTAGCCGTTTGTGTTACACTCGCATCAAGGCGACGCAAGCGCGACATTTTGTCCTCGGCTTCATTCTTGAGTGTATATTTTTCACGGATTCGCTTTATTTCCTCTTGTTCTTTTGCGGAATAAGTGTATGAAAATCCGCTTTTTTCATTGTTTTTTGTTTCCATTTGTAACCTCTGTTTTTGTCGATTTTAGTCTTTTTGTTCCTTGTATTATCATATAAATTGCCATTGTGATGATAAACACGGAAATTGCTCCGCCTGTTGCTCCCAGCATTATTTTTCGTTCTATGGCGCTCATTGTGTCAGAGCCAAATGTGGTAAGCATGGTGGCTTCAAGAGTCAGCACTGATACGACCGCCGCGGCTAAGCTGATAGCCTTTGAAGCGGAAAAGGCGGGGCTGTTGAATTTTTTATATTTTATGACATTGATAATTGCAAATGTCAGTGTAGTAAATGTATATGACGCCATTGCAATGGCGGTTATCATATGGTGCTGAAAGGTTTTGTTCCAATATACCATAAAGAACACAATTACGGATAGCACCAAATTTAATATGAGAAATATCCAACCGCAGTTGCGATATTTAACAAGCTCAGCATGCATATTTTCTCCGGCTTTGTATCGCCTTGTGTAATTAACCAAAAAGAAACGCATTAAGGCAAGACAGATGTAGTACGCACCAAGGGTATAAAACCAAAATGTATGGTGATAAAAGCCAAGCCAGAGCTGTAGAAGTCCGTATAACATATTCCACGCAAGAGCGCCGTAAAGGGATACGTTTACTCGCAAACGTACATCGTTTTTCCATATTTTTGCAAATTTGTTTTCGTTCTTAAATGCTTTGATTCGCTTAATCAAAGGCGGAATTTTGATGCACCAAACCATAAGTGTATAAGCGGCAAGCGCATACGAAATATATGATATTATTGAATTTGTCCCGATATATACCATTGAGCCAACAAGCAAAACGGATGAAACGGGAACAAGAATAAGCATAATGATAATATGCGGAAAAAGAAGAGCAGTGAAAAGCTTATTCCAATTCATTTGCAATTCTCCTGATTCTGACAGTGAAGGATGAACCAACACCAACAGTGCTTTCCACGCTGATTTCACCTTGCATAATATCAATAACGCGTTTGACAAGGGCGAGTCCCAAGCCGTTTCCTTGTGTTGCGCGGGACTCATCAGCTTGATAAAATTTTTCAAATATGTGCGCACCAACCTCGGCACTTATACCGCATCCCGTGTCTGAAACTGTCACAGTAGCGTACTTTTCGTCGGACGAAAGAGAAAGAGACACCTTGCCGCCATTGTCTGTAAACTTGAATGCGTTGGAAAACAGATTGTTCCAAACGAGGGATAATAGCTCCGCATCGGCAGATATCAACACACCATCTTCGATGTTCGTTTCAATCTCAATGCCTTTTCTTTCCCAGATGCTTTCGTACTGAAGCAGGCATTCGCATAGCTGCTCACATAAGTTAAATGTTGTTAGTTCGCCATAGATTTGCTGATTTTCAAGCTTGTTAAGCTTGAGTATGTTAGTCATCATATCGGCAAGCCTTCTTGATGATTCTGTAATCGCTTTGGCATACTCAATTCGTGTATCATCAGTCAAATCGTTTGCTTGTAGGAGCGTGCCGTAGTTTTGCATAACTGCCAACGGGGTTTTCATTTCGTGAGAAACATTGGCAATAAAATCGGTGCGCAAAGTTTCCACGCCTGATAGCTCATTTGCCATTGCATTAATCGATTCTCCTATTTGATTGAAGCCCTCCATACCTGAACCGTGCATATGCTTGACGCGGGCAGAAAAGTCGCCGTTCATAATTTTCTCTGCAGCATCCGTTATTGCTTTTACGGGTTTATCTACCATAATTCTTCTGCGGATAAAATCTGCTATTTTGAAAAGCACTGTAATAATTATCACATTGAGAAAGGTGATTTTGGCGGCATCGGCGATGTTTTCTGGGGTGTAAACAATCCCCATTTCCTTCGATAGTACGTTGAGAAAGAGCATCATACAACAGGAAACCACGAAGCCGACGGACAGGAAGAACAAAAGAAAGCTACTGAATTCCTGAATCACCCTTTGAAAGGTTGGCTTTTTCATTTAATCACCGCCTTGTATCCAAGACCGTGCACAGTCTGAATTTCAAAGGAGTCACATTTTGAAAGCTTTGCTCGAAGCTTAGTCATATATACATCAACCGTGCGTGTGCTCGTTTGTGTATCTACGTCCCAAAATTCATCCATCAACTGTGTGCGTGTGAAGGTCTTTTTGGGGTATGACAAGAGCTTATAAAGCAAATCAAACTCTCTTGCCGTGAGTGAGATTTCCTCACCGTTCAGAGTAGCGCTTCTTTCGTCCACGTCCATAACAAAATTGCCAACCTCAAGTCGGCGGCTGGATGCAATTTTTGAACGACGGAGCAGAGCGCCTATGCGCAGAAAAAGCTCGTCAAGGTCAATTGGCTTTGTCATATAATCGTCAATGCCAATGCGGTAACCTCTTTGCTTGGATGCAAAATCGTCACGCGCGGTCATAAACAAGATAGGAATGTCATTATTGAGGGAACGCACGGTCTTTGCAAATTCAAAACCGTCAACCTTCGGCATCATAATATCGGAAACAATACAGTCAAAGGTTGTTTTGTACATTTCGTCGTATGCGCTTTCTGCATCGAGACAACCAATCGCTTCGTAACCACTGCTATTCAAAAAGGAGCAAACTGATCGGTTCAAATCTCTGTCATCCTCAACAATTAATATTTTGAACATATATTTTTCCTCCAAAAGGGTGTATTTTGGCTTTTATATGTATAGTATAACATGGAAATGTTAAAGTTTTGTTTGCGTTTTAACGGTTTTGAAAAATATTGTAATTTATATCTTATTTAAAATGATAGCGAGGCGTAAAAATGCGCCTCGCTATCATTGTTTTTACCGTTCCTCAATTGAAACAGTATATTTTCCATCAAGTCCCTTCGACTTTATAAACTCATTGAACGCTTCTTAATTGTTTATTATGTTGTCGCTGAGCGCGATAATTTCGTCGCTGTATTTCTTCTTGCGCTTTTCAAGAATTTTTTTGAAAATAGGGTAGCTTGCAAGAGTCATAGCCAAGCCTGAAATTCCAACTAAAATGCCTGGAAGCATTGTGCTTTCCATACCGATGGTAGCGCCAATATCAGTCATTACAAGGCTCATGCCTGCACCCATAACAATTGCGCCAATGCTACCGAAAATGTAGGCAAATCTGTTAGCAGGACGTTTCACCTTAGCGTCGAGCAAGCGGAGCGCATCGAGCTCATTGGACTCCTTTTCAACGTATTGTGTGCGGATTTTCTGTGCTATGAATTTCTGGTCGTTTCTGTTCATTTTGTGTACCTCTCTGTATTTGTTTTGTGGCCTTATTCTACATCACAAATTTTTGAGTTTTGCTTATGTTTTGTTGCTGAAATGTTATAAATAACAAATTTTACAGCATAGGTGCAAAAATTCTTACTATTGAGCGGATCAAACGAGTGACAACACCTGTTTTTAGCATATTTGGAGTGACTTCTATGGATTTTTCTATAGTTTCTTCAATATCTTGCTTTAAATCTTTAATAATGTTGCATTTATACATCCATACACCGTTTTCAAAGTGATGAACAAGACTGCGATAATCAAGATTGATAGTTCCAATCACAGCATACTCATCATCTGTGACGTAGCTTTTGGCATGAATGAATCCGGGTTCGTATTCGTAAATTTTTACACCCGCCTTCATTAAACGGTGATAAAAGCTTTTTGTCATACCAAATATAAGCTTTTTGTCGGGAATATGAGGCACAATAATTCGAACATCCACTCCTCGCAAGGCCGCATTTTCTATACTTTGACATAGCTCATTATCAATAATAAGGTAGGGAGTGGTCATATACATATACCTTTTGGCAGTGCTTAGCATATTTTGGATAACACTCTTGCCAACTCGGCGGTCATATAGCGGGCGTGGACCGTCACCAAAGGGTATTACATATCCGTTTTCGTCAATATGGCTTTGCGTTGGATATAGCTCTTGGCTCGCCTCGGGAAGCTTCTTTGTATTTATGCCATAATCGATTAAAAATAGCCGTGTCAGCTCCCAAACGGCCTCTCCCTGAAGTCTGATGGCGGTGTCCTTCCAATGGCCAAAGCGTTCCTTTTTATTTATATATTCATCAGCTATGTTGACTCCGCCGGTGTAACCGATAATACCGTCAATCACACATATTTTGCGGTGATTTCTGTTGTTGAATTCGCTGTCGGCGTTCCCTCGCAGACGTGAAAACGGTGTAGCTTCAATACCAAATTTGCTAAGCTGCTTGTGATAGCTTCCCGGAAGCGTGTTCATACATCCTATATCGTCATAAATTACGCGGACAGTTATCCCCTCTGATGCTTTCTGCTTTAGAATGTCTAATATTGAATTCCAAAACGCTCCTTCCTCGATTATGAAATATTCCATAAAGATAAAGCGTTGTGCTTTTTTCAAATCGCAAAGCATATCCTTCCACATATTTTCGCCGAGGGGATAATAGGTGAGATTTGTATTTTTGAAAATGCTCGCTCCGGAAATTGAGCATAGCATTTTTGCCTGTGATTTGGCGAGTGCGCTGTCACTTTCTAATTCGTTAATCAGTTCGTCTTGATCTATTTTGTTGTATTGATATTTTTTCAGTTCTTTGAGTCGGCGCACATATTTTTTTCGGAGCTTCCGCGAGTAAAAGAGAAAATATAGCATAAATCCCACCACAGGCAAGATGAGGACAAATAAAAGCCAGGGAACCTTATAGTCAGGATTGTCATCAGATGAAATTATTTTAATAACGCAAAAAATCTCCGTAAGATATGCTGCGATATAGAAATAAGGGACGTAATAGCAGCATGCCAGCACAATGCCGATAATGGCAAGTATTTCGGCGCACGTCATAATAACTGCGATGATATAACGGACAGGAATGTAGTTATATTCGCGCACAATGGTTTTATTTCCCGCTTTAACCTCGTATTTCCTTTTCATAGTGTTTCCTCCGTGGCATAATTGTCCAAGCTTAGCATTAATTATATTATAAGTATGTTTATTTTAGATTTGTATTTTGTTAACAATTTATTACAGTAAAACTAATAACGCAGGCGGTTAGCCTGCGTTAAAATTATTGATAAGAGTATGCGTTCATAAATTGAATGAAATCTATTTTTGTTAATCGCTTGGTGAATTTATTGATTTTCACGTAGGTCAAAGCGGATTTTTCAATAACAGTGCCACCTACGCCATATTCCTTGTAGTATGTTTCAAGCTCAAAATAGAAGCTATCATTGTGCTCAAAGCTGATATATTCCGTTTCGGTTATTTCTATGCTTGCCTGGTCGTTTTTGATAGCATTTTCTGCAAATTCGACAGCTAAGGGTGCTACATCGGCGGTGTCGTTTGTTGCGTAAGTGCCGACAAGCAGGGTGGGAATCATACAAATGAGAAGCAAAAGTATGTAAACTCCTGTATAATAAAGGCGTTTTTTCTTTTTATCTCCAAACCAGCTCTTTATTTTTCTTGTAAAGAAGTTACTTATTAAAAATGAAGAAGCAACACAAGATAGAAGAACAATAATACCGCCCCAATATATATTAATGAAAAAAAGCAAGATTCCCGTGATAGCGCAAAGAGCAATTCCTAAAATGCAAATGGCGCGCAGCAGCTTTTCTTTACGAGAATAGCAAATTTTATTTTTAGTTTCGTCCATATTACCACCGTAAATTGTATTTTGTATCAGTATAGCACGAAAAATAATGTTTGTAAATAGATTTTTCTATAAAAACTTTGGTTAATATATGCACATATTATCAAATGTACAAATATAATGTCAAATAAAGGGCGAAAAAGAAAATTCCTCAAAATGAGGAATTTTCTCAGTGCTTATTTCTTGTCGTAATTGATATTACACTTGTCAGTGCACTTTTTGCCGTCCTTCATTTCTGTGTGTGCACGGTTGGGAACAGGTGGATTTGGAACATCAGCTACCTGATCGTTTGATTTTTTCATTTCAGAATTGTAGTTATTCTTCATTTGAGAATTATTATTGTTTTTCATTTTATCACCCCGAAGATAGTTTGTGCCTTGGGGCGAAAAATATACCGAGAGTGAAAACTAAATTGTTTTCCAAAAGAGCATATTGTTGTCGAATTGCGGCTCAATTTTGCCGCTGCTTTCTAAATATGTAAGATACGAACGCACTGTGCTGCCAACTAAAGCATATTGTGTAAAATTCATTTGCAAATTGTATTCAGAAAACAACCTTTGTAAAAGCGCTTCGAAATGTAAAGGCTCTTGGCAAAGCTGGCAAATTTTGTTGGAAATTTCCAAAACCCTTTGAGCATTGTAATCTGCGATAGCGCAAACGTTGTCGCATTGTGCAGCGTGAGACGGAACAAACACCTTTGCGGGAATGGTTTTGACATATTCAAGCGTTTTCAAATATTTGTCAATATCGTATATATAGCCAATTTGATATTTTTCAAGGGTTTCACGGCTGGAAAAGCAGTCTGCTAAAAATACAACATCTTCGCATTTAAAGCCAACCATATTCAAGCAATGTCCCGGTAGTGGGATTATTTCTATTTCGTCAGGTAATAATTCCTGTTTTAATATGTCACAACAGCTTTTGTCGGCTAAAAGGAACTTGCTTTGTAAATCCTTTGGCGGCATAGCACCGTAAAGAAGAGCGGATTCAAGAAACGGATGGTTGGTAAAGCACGCCTCGACCGTTGGAGCATAAATTTTGCATCCTGTCTGTTCTTGTAAATATTTGTTGCCGCCTATGTGGTCTGCGTGGGAATGAGTATTCAATATTGCTTTCAGTTGCCAACCGTTGCTATTCAGTATTTTCAATACCTTTTTGCCTGCATCCTTGTTGTTTCCACTGTCGATTAGGTAAACATCGCTGTCATTTGTCTTGATTATACCGATTTTAGCAGGACAATCTATATAGTAGCATTTGTCTGATACTTGAATTAATTCGTACATATGCGCTCCTTGGTAGAAATATATAGAATTATAGCATATGCTAGATATTTAGTCAATATTAAGTGATGTGAACGGTATAATGCTAACAACGAAACGTAAAGCGAACTTGCGTTTTCTTTTTATTTGTTGACATAATTATTTGCGTGTGATATAATCAAGTTATGAATCGGGGGGAGAAACCCATAACAAAAAACGAAGAATTCATAAAATGCAAATCAATACAAGGGGGGCGACACCCATCGAAAAAAACATTATTGTTGTTGACGAGCAAGGAAACGAATATGAGGCTACCTATTTAAAAAGGGCAAAAGGTCTTGTTAAAAATGGCAGGGCACGCTTCATAAATGAAAATACAATATGCCTTGCGTGTCCGCCAAAGGAATATTTGGAGGATAATAAAATGGAAAATAAATTAACCGAAAGAGAAATTTTTGGGCAAATAGTTGCTCTGCAAAAGCAAATCACCGAAAACAGTGCTAATTCTTTGCATAGATTAGGTGATGTAATAGGCGATGTTTACTCAACTGAGGAAGATACGGGAAGTGAACAGGTTTCCGAGGTTTGTAATGTTTTTTCTCAGCGTGAGCACAACTTAAAACTTATGATTGAGCTTTACACCAAAATGTATGATGATGTAAGAAAAAGCGATGAGGAAAGAAAAGCCGAATTGATAAAAAGCACTATTTCCGAGTTTTCTTCGAAAATTAAAGATTTGGAGTTGCCTGATGATAAGCTACCAACCCTTGGAGAAATCACGGAAGCGATAAAGGATTTGCTTACATTTCAAATAACTAAATAATTAAAAAAGGCGAGTGCTGATTTTTCGGCACTCGTTTTTTCTATTGTCAGTTTAGTTTTTTGTAATCTAATCAGTTATTGAAATGCAAAACCGATTATGATAAGATAAAAGTGCACAAAGGGGGGATATACAATGACAATTGGCGAAAAGATTAAATATTTTCGTACTCAAAAAGAAATGACACAAGAAAAGTTGGCTTCTGAACTGTTTGTTTCATATCAAGCAGTTTCAAAATGGGAAAGAAACGAAACATTACCAGACATAACTGTTTTATCAAAACTTGCAAAAATTCTTGAGGTATCGTGTGATGCAATATTGACAGACAACATGGCACTAACGCAAAGAGAGATAGAGACAATCATTGATAAGGCAACGAAAGAAAAAATTGAAAACAGAATACAAATTTATGAAAAAGCAATAGAAAAGTTCCCTAATAACGAGCAAATTATAATGGAGCTTATAGTTTCTTACAGTATGGCAACTGATTGCGATAATTGGAACAACTATAGACAAAGCATAATTGCTTATGCTGAGTATATTGTAGCTAACACAAAAAATGCCCAATACAGATATAAAGCGATACAAATACTGTGTTATATTTACAGAGAGACGGAAAATTTTGATAGGATAAAAACACTTGCCGAAGAAATGCCAACCATTGAACAATGCAAAGAAGCATTGATATATCATTCTATGCAAGGAAATGATTATAAAAAAGGGTTGTATGATTATATTCTAAAATTAGGTGATACATTAGAAACAATGCTTTCTGTGATTCTATATCCAAATTTCACCCAAAAATTAGAAAGTTTAATGTGTGAAATCAGAGACTTAACAAAAGATTATAAAATATGAATTTTCTATGATATGGCACTGGGGCGTTGCAACGATAATATAATTATTAGAAAATTAGAACGCTCGCAATTTATCGGGAAGGCTCCCAAGGGAGCTATTTTCGCCTGACCTCTTGTGAGCTAGCTCCCGTCGGTCTTAGTCGAAAATGCGAACCCAATCCAAAATGCGAGCATTTTGGAGATGGGTCGATTCGTTGCAAGTATTTAAAAAAGCCACAGCACAAAAATGTGCTATGGCTTTTTTTGGCACCCGCAACGGGAATCGAACCCATAACTAACCCTTAGGAGGGGTTTATTATATCCATTTAACTATGCAGGCGTATTGTGTTGCCTGTTTGGCAACACGGGTATTATATCATATGGCTTTTAAAATTTCAAGTCTATTTTGCCTTTTACTAAAGTTGCTGCGTCAAGTCCTCGATCGCGCAGGCCCTCGGTGTTGTTAATGATTGGGCAAAACTCGTTGCCCGCAATTACAAAATGCTCCAAAAGAAGGATTTCACAGTTGTTGAGCGCGGTCATCAGGCTTGCCGTGGTATTTATATCCTCTAAGGAAGGGCAAATAGTTCCGCCTGGATGGTTGTGAGCAAGCACGACCATAGATGCGTTGTGCCTAATTGTTAATTCTATGATTTTGCGTGTTGAAACATGGGCGGAGGAGACATTACCCTCGTGAATTTTCTCGACTGAGAGAAGCTCAAATTTGTTGGACAGGAGCATAATATAGACAATCTCGTTCTGCGCGTCCATATATTTGTTTATAAAATATTCACCGATCTTGTTTGCTGTGTCAAAGATTGGATTTTTGGTCAAGCTACTGTCAACATATTCCTTAGCAATAAGAGGTACCATTTTAATAAGAGTAGCACTGTTTTCCTTGATACCCTCAACTTGAATCAAATCTTCAAAGCTGGCATTAAACACGTTTTTGAGTGAACCGAAGCGATTCAATAGATTGTGCGCAATAACATTTGTGTCCTTCCTTGGTATAGAGTAAAAAAGGAGCAGCTCAAGAATGTTATGCGGCTCAAAGCCCTGAAATCCGGTTTCAATAAATCTGTTTTTCAGACGTTGTCTGTGTCCCTCGTGTACATTGTTTTCGCTCATAGTCGTAACAAAAGCCTTTCTATCAGTTTATAAAATATTTTATCATATGAAAAGGTTTCTGTCAACTTGTTTCTAAATTTATTGACAATTTAGAAGTTATATGATAGAATGAAATGAAAGATTAAATTTGAGGGTGAACTATGTTTAAAATTAAAATTGCAGATTTTGTAATCGAGATTGATAATAATTATAGTTATATCGAAAAACTTTGCTCAAAGTACGTTTACGAGGGCGAGGAAAAGGACTTTTCCGCATCCTGCACAGAGGATGACATAACTAATGAGGAAATTGTTGCAAGGGATGACGAAGAGGTATACTCATATTTGCAAAGCCTGACAGAGGAAAAACGCCGCGGCTATTTAGAGGGTATTTGCATTTATAGATCAATTTGCTTGCAGTTGCCCGAAAGAAACGCTTTTGTTATGCATGCCGCTACCATTGAAGTAGATGGACAGGGCTATGCATTCACTGCAAGAAGTGGCACAGGCAAGAGCACACACATATCTCTTTGGAAAAAGCTTTTGGGCGATAGAGTTCAAATTGTCAATGGCGACAAGCCCATTGTTCGCTTGATTGACGGAGTGTTCTATGCATATGGTACGCCTTGGTGCGGCAAAGAGGGTTGGAACAGAAATGTGCGCGCTCCATTAAAAGGTATTTGCTTCGTAGAAAGAGATACGAAAAACCGCATTGACAAAATGCCTCTTGCTGATGCGGCAACAAGGATTATGAAGCAAATTTTGATTCCAAAGGATGCGCTTGGTGCAATAAATACCTTTGAATTAGTTGATAAAATGTTAAATAATGTTAATTGCTGGCTACTTGGCTGTAATATTTCAATTGAAGCCGCTGAGGTAGCATATGGAGCAATGAGTGGAGGAAAATATGAAAATTAAGAGCGGATTTATTTTGAGAGACATCGGTGACAAGACATTTGTTGTTGCGGTTGGCGAAAGAAGCCGTGAATTCAAGAGCATGATTACCTTGAATGAAACAGGTAAGTTTATCTGGCAGACTCTTGAAAATGATTGTACGGTTGATGACATAGTAGAAGCTATGCTCAAGGTATATGAGTGTGATGACAGAAGCCTTGTTGAGAACGATGTTAAGAATTTTGTAGCAAAGCTTGAAAAGGACGGCATCCTTGAATAATCCAAACGTAAATTTAAAAGAATTTTGGCCTGTTATGAAGGAGGTTATTGAGAGTGGGGGAGAGTTCACCTTCTATCCTCACGGAATCAGCATGCTTCCGCTTATCAGACAGGGTGTTGACCAAGTTGTTTTAGTCAAGGCTGAAAACATAAAGCTTGGGGATGCGGTGTTTTATCTGCGCGATAACGGTCAATTTGTTCTACATAGAATCGTCAAAATTAAAAACGGTCAGTACGTTATGTGCGGTGATAACCAATTCACTTTGGAATATGGTATTACTGACAAGCATATTCTGGCGAAAATGAAATGCGTTTTAAGAGATGGACAGATAATTGACGAAAGTAACAAGAAGTACCGCAAATACATCAAAAGATTGCCTGTAAGGCGCTTCAAAAAGCGCGTGCGTAATCTCCTTGGCAGGATTTACAGAAAAATATTCAAAAAAAAGACTGTTAATTAACAGTCTTTTTTTGTTAGATTTTTTTGTATATTGCAAAGTTTACTTCTATTGTAGTTATAATTTCGTCCACTCCCTCAAGCTTTTTCTTGTCGTCAATGGATGTTCTGTGATAGTACGGTGTCATTGTAAATAGGTTTTGTATGGTGCTATTTCCGCAAATTGTGGCGTTATACCTTAGATTATCGCACCTTACAAGCTCAAAGCCCTCGTATTGCAGGATTTTTTCTTCGTTTTTATATACATCCTCATAAAGCACCGCCTTTAGTCCGTCAAGGTGGTCAATTCCCGCAGATGCAACTATAAAATGACCGCCTCTTTTTAATGCGCGGTGGAATTCGCTGTCAGCAACAGGAGCAAACATATTGATAATTAAATCGGCACCTTCGTTTGCAAAGGGTAATTCAAAAATGCTGCCAACGCAATAGGATAAATTGTCAAGACCGCTTCGCTTTGCGCTTTTTGCACCGTGCTCACAGCCGAATTTTGACATATCAACTCCGTAAACGTGGCGAGACGTGTCGCCTTTTGCAACATATTCGGTATAATAACCCTCGCCGCAGCCTGCATCGACAATGATACGTGGAGCTAACTCGTCAACAAGAGAACACATTTTTCGTGCAATGCTTTCATAAGCTCCACATTTGAAAAATTCAGTGCGGGCATTTATCATTTCACGGCTATCTCCCGCCTTGGCATTGTTCTTCTTGCCGGGCTTTAATAAATTTACATATCCACTTGAGGAAAGGTCGAAGGAATGTCTGTTTTCGCACTTCAACGATCTTTCAATCAGGCAAAGGGGAGAATTGCATATAGGGCAAATTAAATTTCTAAACAAATCCATATATACTCCAATATTTCTTGCTTTTTCTAATAAATTATACTATAATATAAACAGAAAAGCAAGGGAAAGGAGCAATTTTATGCTAACTGTAGGTGAACGATATACTGTCACAATAGAAGATACCAACATTTTTGGAAACGGTGTTTGCCATATAGACGATTTGGTGGTGTTTGTAAAAGGGGCTGTAACAGGCGAAGCTTGCGAAATTGAGATCAGCAAGGTCTTTCCAAAATACGCATATGCGCTTTGTCATAATTTGATAGAAAAATCGCATCATAGAATAGCGCCTGCTTGCCCGCATTTTGAAAAGTGTGGCGGATGCTCCTTTTCACAAGTTAGTCAGGAATTTGAAAACGAAATTAAATATAACTATGTAAAATCTGCTTTTGATAAGCAGCATATTGAGGCTGAATTTGTCAAAACAGAGTGCCCTGTGTCTCTAAAATACAGAAACAAGGTGGTTTTGTTTTTTGACGGAGAGAGGTTCGGTTATATGAGCGAGGGCACGCACAGAGTTGTGCCGCATGACTCTTGCTTGCTTAATAGTTCAGTGTTCGATAGCATAGCAGAGCTCACAGCTAAAGAATTTAAAAACGCACCCTTGCGCGCACTATATTTGCGTAAAAGCTCTCATAAAGACCCTGAAATTATGGTTTGCCCTGTCTTTTATAAGCCTGTTGATATGCTTGCTTATGTATCAAAGCTTGTTGCAAAATTTCCAAATGTTAAAACCGTACTATATTCTGTAAATAAAGAGAAAAATTTCGCCTTGGAAAATGCAAAATTTAAAGTTATTTATGGAGATGGGTACATAACTGACACCCTTTGCGGTCTGACTTTTCGCATTTCACCGGAATCCTTTTACCAGGTTAACCATACCAGTGCGGAGCTTCTGTATGAAAAAGCAATAGAATTGGCAGCTTTGAACGAGAAGTCCGTATGTGCCGACCTTTTTTGCGGTACAGGAACCATAGGAATTGTTGCCGCTCATAAAACAGGGGCAACTGTGTATGGCGTGGAAATTGTTGAAAAAGCGGTAGCGGATGCAAAATATAACGCAAAAGCCAACAACATCAAAAACGCACATTTTCAAGCAATGGATGCAAGCAAATTTGATAAACAGGTAGATGTTTGCATAATTGACCCGCCTCGAAAGGGATGCTCGCCCTTTATGCTTGATACCTTAAAGCGACTAAAACCGCAAAAAATCGTCTATGTTTCGTGCAACACAGACACAATGGTTCGCGACATTAAGGAGCTGTCAAATAGCTATAAAATTTTCAGCCCTGTGTCGATATTTAATCTTTTTCCAAGAACATCACACGTCGAGTCCGTCGTGTGTCTCACACGTCGGCTCGACAACTAAGTTCGCCTGCGGCGAGTGAAGTTTTCTTACGAAAGTGAAGTTGCCTATCGACAGTGAAGTTTGCGCCACTCGTGGCGCAAGTGATGATTAGTTTAGGGCGAACTTAACTTCACTTTGCGAGTAAAACGAGCAAAACTTCACTGTGAACGAAGTGAACAACTTCACTTTTGCGGAGCAAAAACTTCACCAAATCGTTGGGATAAATGTGAGTTTTGAGCAAGACTCGAAAATATAATTTACAACAGTTTAGCATAGTATATCGAAAGGACAACAAATATGCTTGAGTGGATTGCCTACAAAAATAGTACAACTCTAGGGAAACAAGGTTCGCAAGGCGGTATTATCGTTTTTGATGAGGAGCTTCCAAATAATTGCAGACTTACTATTGAAAAAATAAGTGATGAATTATATATCAGGATTTGCGATATTTATGCCGACAGTTTTAGATTTTCATTTTTTACAGATGAATCCAAAGCATTGGAGTCATGCAGAGAATTGAAAAAAGATATGGCAGAATGGATAATTTTAAATCCTGATGGAGTTGGTCAAATTGGTTGGTCTGTGTTTTTTGAGGAGTGTTAAGATATACCTTTGTACTCTTGACTCAATGTTGAGAGTGTTGTTTGTCTGAAAAGAAAAATATAACCCTGTATGGATCGTGTAGCGAGATAATTCAAGATTACGAGCTTATATATTGAAAGGAAAATCTATGCTTTTTGACGAAAAAACTAAATATAAATCTTGGGGCAATCTAAAAAAGCAATTGAATGGTTTGCTTTGCGATTCTTTAAAAAATAGAATTTCTTACTTTTATACCACTTATCGCCAAGTACACGATACTTACGGAAGAGCGACCATCAATTGCGATAAACAAGAACTGGTTGCATTTTCTTGGCATATGCGATATGAGCAATGGGAAGATGAGTATAAAATTTTAAACAATAACAATGTAGATATTCAGCATTTAGGCAGCTTGGGAGCGGTATGGGAAAAGCAAGCGCAAGTACAACAAGATTTATTGAAAGAAAAATGGATGCCCGATTGCATACTTTGTGATGCGGACTTCATTAACGCTGTAACGTACTATCTCCAAACAGATATAGCGACAGCACTTAATTCTGATAACTATATTTTGCGCGCGTTTGCTTACATGGATAGGCGCGTGGGTAAAAGAACACTTGTAAAAATAAAAGACAGTGTAGAAGCATTGCCCGAATGGGTGAAGCAATTCTATCGAATTCGTTGTGAAGCAGAAGGCATATAAACATATCTTTAGGAGACGAGACCGGTCTTAATTTAAAGGTTTTGTGTGATAAAATAGGAATTAAAAATGGAATATACAATCAGAGAAATAGAAAAACGAGATAACAAGGCAGTCGAGGGAGTCATACGGGCTTGTTTAATTGAATTTGGCGCTAACCACGAGGGGACGGCTTGGGCAGACCCCGATTTAGGGCGTTTTTCCGAAATATACAATACTGAGGGAAATAAATATTGGGTTATAGAGGACGAAAACGGTCAAATACTTGGCGGAGTAGGCATTGGAGATTTACAAGTAGATGGAGTGTGTGAGCTTCAAAAAATGTATTGCTTGCCAGCCATACGTGGAACAGGACTTGCACACAAGCTAATGGAAAAGGCGCTTGAATACGCAAGGCACTACTACAAAAGGTGCTATCTTGAAACTCTTGAAAACATGACAAGGGCGCAAAGCTTTTACAAAAAATACGGCTTTGTGCGTACCTATGAGCCAATTGTCGAAACAGAGCATTTTGCTTGTGATGTGCGGCTGATAAAGGAGTTAAAATAAATGTTGACTAAACGTACTTAATATGTTAAAATAATAGTGTATTCTTTATCGTAGCAAAGGAGATTCCAAATGAAGAAAATAATTGCGCTTATTTTGGCGCTATTGTGTGCATTTATGATTGTAGCTTGCGGTGATTCCGAAAATCCGCCAAGCAGTACATCTGCATCAAATAACACACCCGAAACAGAGGATCCCAACATTCCTAATGTCCCACCTGACAGTGGCACTCAGCTCGGTCCTGACGACAAGGACGAACCACCAGTAAATCCTACAAAGCCAACCGTTGAAAGCGTTATGGGCGAATTGCTGGGCGTGTTTACAGCTGAGGACACCTTTGGTAACGAAGGCAAGTATTCTACCTTTACCGACTATACAGACGTAAATGTTAAGGACTTAGAGGGCGGCAAGCAGTACAATATCGTCAGTGGCGGTGTGTACAGGCTGCACGGCAAGTCCGAAAACGGTCAGATTTATATAAAAGCAAAGGATCAGAATGTTATTTTGCTCCTTGATGGCGTTAATTTGAAATATGCTGGCTCTGCTCCTGTAATTTATGCAGAGGATTGCTCAAAGGTTACTATTGTTTTGGCTGAAGGCTCAAGCAATTACCTTGAGGATAGCTCAATCAATGGCGAAAACGGTGCTATCAAGGTGAAATCCAGTGACCTTGTTCTTGACGGAAAGGGCAAGCTCACTATCAAGGGCAATTCAAAGCATGCCATTTCTAACACAAAAAATCTTACAATTAATGGCGGAACATATCATATTACATCTGTAAGACACGGTGTTTACGGCAAGCTTGGCGTAACAGTGAATGGCGGCAAATTTACTATCAGCTCTGCAAGAAGCGGCTTCAAATCCGGTGATGACGAGGTCGGCAAGGAAGTAGAGGGCAACATTGTAATTAATGCGTGTAGTGCTCTTATCAGATGCAACACAAACGGCATTAATGCATATGGAGCGGTTGAAATTAACAACGGCAGAATTACAGTTGAGGCATTGGGCAAGGCAGTTGTTGCTACTAAAGATATCAATATCAACGGCGGCACAATGATATTCAACACCACCGAGGATGCTATCAAGAGCGACACAGATATTAATATTGCAGGCACATCCAACATCAAAATTACTACAAACGGAAACGGTGTTGAGTGCGTAAATGCAAACGTAACTACAACAGGCGTTATTTACATAAAAACTATTCCTTCATTTACTGAGGATGTGGCAGGCCTTTATAAGAAGGTTGATGGCGAATATGTTCTTCTTGACGGAACAGAGCCTGCTTATGTAAAGAGATACACCTTGAGAGAGTGCAAGGGCTTTGAAATTGATGAGAAGATAGTTGTTAATGCTGTGAATATTGGCATTAATTCCTATGAGGATTGCTTTAACGCAAAGCTCATTGAGGTTAAGAGCGGTGATATTGTCCTTGTAACAAGGAAGGACGGTATGGATGCTTCTGAGTCTGTTGCAATTTCAGGCACAACAAATATTAACGTGTTGAGCTCTGACAAGGGCTTGAAGGCGGCTGACACCGTTACATTGACATCAGGAAATACCACTATTGTAGCTGATACAGACGCTATAAAGGCGAACATAGTTTCTGTTGTATCAGGCAAGCACATACTTTTTGAAAAGGTTGAATATGTGTCCTCATTTACAATCAGAGGCGGCACATTCTTGTCAATTTCTACTACAAATAAGCCTGTAGAGGTAAGATCAACTATTCCAAACGCATCAGGCACTATTGTACACAAGAATTTGTGCGTTGATGGCAAGCAGGTTGCAGTACTTATGGGCTCTGCACAGGTGAGTGTTGTTCTTCAAAAGGATTTCACTGAAAAGATGAGCGTTTTGTTTGCTGCTGAAAATCAAGGCGAATGTACCTTCATTATTGGCAATAACGAAAAAACAGAAACCTTGACACAGGGTAAATTTTATTAATAACAAATAGCCTGTTGCTTTTTGGCAACAGGCTATTTTTATAGATTGCTCGCATCACTTTTGTCAATTACTACGAGAATTACAGAATAAATGAATGTGGGGTAAATATTAAAGAAATGATTATCTAGCATGCTTGTGAGCAACAGGCCTGCTATACAAATACCCAAAAACAGGGTAGAGAATGCTTTCTTTTTCCAGAACATAAGGACTGTTTGAGCTCTGTGGAAAAGATATGCAATAAGACCAACAATTCCGCAAGCTCCCATCATTTGTATAAATGTGTTGTGATATCTGTCAGGCAAGAATTTGACAAATGTATGCTCCTGCGCCTTCACAGAATGGAATCCTCCGCCGAAAATGGGGTTGTCTGCGAAATTGGCAAGACCTTTTCTGTATATTTCAAATCTTCCGTTATCGCTAAATCCACGGGAAAGGTAATCACCTAAAATGTTGGAGATTTTATCCCACAGAACAATAACACCAAGAATGCCAAAGACAGCGATAGATGCTGTGATTATACGGTTTGTTTTCTTGTTTTTACCCAAAAAGCAGCTGATAATTGCGCAAGCAACAATCATAAAGGTTGAAACAAGGAGAGAAGAACGGCTAAGAGAAAGAACAATAGCAAGGTATGAGATTATGCCGCTTATATAGAAAGCAAAGCCGTATTTTTTACAAGAAGAGGCGAAATAGAAGTGTACAGGCAATAAAAATGCTAACAATCCACCTGCGTTGTTCCACATACCCCAGCCGAAAAGCAGACTTTCCTTTACAATTTCACCGTTTTGGAATTCCACTTGACCTGTGACGAAAGAGAGGAAAACCTGCAATGTAACAAGGACAGAGGTAAGATAAAGAACGTAAAATAGATACTTAAGTGTGTTCTTGTCCACATCTAAATTGATATGGAAAATGAAAAAAATGAAGCCCAACGATACAATTTGTATCAAAGCAAAAACAATGTTGCCAAAAACGTATTCATCAAAGTTTATCGCACCGTTGAGTAAGTATGCTCCGCAAAGAGCAATATATCCCCAAAACAGCTTGGATTTTATAAAGCCTTTAACGGATAGGTGCGAACGGTTAATGACAAAATGTGCGATGAAAAGGGCTATCAAATATACCGCAAAGCAAACGATGGCAACAAGATATGGAGTTTCGTAAAACACACCGCTTTCAACGCTCGGCTGAGAAAACATCAAAATGAACATAAAAAGAGGAGACAACAAAAACTTCAAATCCTTGCAGAATAAAAATCCTAAGCTTGCGGTGGCAACCAGCACCGCAATTCCAAAAATTTCTATAGATAGCGTGTGCGAGATAAGCATGCAAACACATATTAATATAGGATAATAATAGCTGTTTAAAAATGAGGATGCCTTTTCTTTAAATTTACACATAATACACCTTTAAAAAAGTAGGAATTCGGAACATTTATCCGAATTCCTACTTGCTTGTAGATTATTTTTTATCTTTTTCCTTTTTTGGTTCGATGTCATATTCACCATAACCATAGCCACCATACTGACCGTAGCCGTAGTAGCTACCGTATTTGCTGTACTTACCGTACTTGCCGTAGCCATACTTCTTATATCTACCATAATATTTCTTATAGTAGTTGTTGTAGTATGAGCCGGATCTCATAGGAATACGGTTGAGAATAGCACCAAGTACACGGCAATTACTCTTTTCGAGCTGAGCTTTAACGTCTTGTGCGAAACGATAGCTAATTTCGTTAGCTGTGATAACTAAAAGAGCACCGTCAACAAAAGCAGAGATAGCGGAAGCATCAATAACAGCACCCAAAGGAGCAGCGTCTATGATAACATAGTCGTAAGCTTCTCTTGCATCCTCAACAAGCTTGCGGAATTTGTTGGAGGCAAGCAATTCAACAGGGTTAGGAGGAACGGCACCTGCGAAAATCAAATGTAAATGCTCATTCTGGGTTTGATAAACAATATCGTCATACTCAGCTTGACCGGAAAGATATTCGGAAAGTCCCAAAACCTCACCTTCGTTAGTTGTATATCTTGTTGCAAAAACGGATTTGCGGACGTCGGCGTCAATCAAAAGCACCTTTTTCTCGGAAAGAGCAAGGGACTTTGAAAGCTCAATAGAAATTGTACTTTTACCTTCGTTCTTTACGCAGCTTGTAATTAGAACTGTTTTGATTTCGTCGCCGCAGAAAAGAAAGTTTGTACGAAGTGTCTTGAAGGCTTCGCGTACAGAGTAGTTGAATTTTTTGGTTTCGTTTAAAGTCGTTGTTTTCATTATTCAGTCCTCCCTTACACTTCATCAATTTCAGGAATAGCGCCCAAAACGCTGAGTCCGAGCTGCTTTTCAACATCGTCGGGAGTTTTAATCTTGTCATCAAAAATGAAGATGATTACAAGAATTGCACAAATCAAAACTGCACCAACAACACCGAAGATAGCGGCGTTTTTAGTTGCATTTGCGTTGGATGGACCGCTTGGAAGATTGCCGGATTTTGAAACGGTGGTAACAATGGTGTTAACCTGCATAAACTCATTGATATAGTCACCAAACCAGAACATAACCGCGTTGGAAATGGCGGCGGAAAGGTTAGGGTTTTCTGTTGTTGCGGTTACAGATACGATACAGGTTTCATCGTCGGATGTAACCTTGATATGGTTGCGAATGAATTTGCCGATTTTTTCACGCTGTGCTGCCTCGTCATCGTCCAAGTTAATGTTGAGATATCTGCCAAAGGTAGCTAAAAATGTTGTCTGCTTTTCCATGATCTGGCGGTCACTGAGAACCTTAGCCAATTCTGTGTCAACGTCGGGGTCGAAGTTGATAATTTTTTCGGCAACCCAACCGCAATAGTTACCCATAATAAGCTCACTACTGGTTTTGGTAAGCTGCTTACCGATAGACCAGTCGGATGTACTCGGAGCATTACCGTTGGCAGACGAATTGGGAGATGTATTGATGATAAACATATCGGTTGTTGAATTATATTGTCTTGTGATGAAGAAGGTTGTCCACAGGAAAGCGATTATTGCAAAACAGAGAACAACAAGAGCTATGATCCATAGCTTACTCAGAAGATAATTGGCTACGTCTCTTATGTCGAGCTCGGTAGCGTTTTTAGTAGATACGTTGTTGTTAGAATCCATTTTTAACTCCTTAAAATACTTTTTCGTTCATAACGATAGCAAGTGGTTTATGGCGGAAAATCTTGTCAGCATATGATTCGCCATATTTCTTTGACACGAGTGCATACGCCAGTGAGAGCTGGGGCGTGAAGCTTGTGTCATTGTGAGCGTCAGATGCAACAACATCAACAAGATGCTGCTTGAGAGCCTGACGAATAAATCTGGCAACTCTGCCGAGCTTGAATTTGATGATGCCGCGGGCGTTAACCTGCAAAAGAGCACCGCTTTCCTTTAACTGCTTTGCGAAAGAAATGTCCTTCACAAAAGCGGTGTATCTTTCAACATGGGCGATAAGCGGGCGGACTCCCTTTCTCAAAAGCTTGATTACGGTGTTTTCGATTTCGTAAGCAGAGCTTTCGGGATCAAATTCCACAAGAGCATAGGAGCTGTTCCCCAAATAGTTACACTTTTTTTCCAAAAGAGACTCGTACATATCGGAATGATACATAATCTCGTTTCCTAAGTAAAGGTTCATATCAGAATATTTTTCACTAGCATACTCGCACGCAACCTTGAATCTGCGGTTCAAACGGTCTTTGTGAGCAAGCATATCGTCCTCGCTATCGAACTCATAAATTTTGAAATGAGGAGTAAAGCAAAGATACCGCGTTCCATCGGCATATGCGATGTCAAGCATTTTTTTCATCATTTCCTCATCACGGGCGCCGTCATCCACACGGAACAGAGCGTGACAATGTAAATCAACGAAATTAACCAATACATAAACTCCTACTCTAATAAATTAGCAAACTAATTTTACCACACTTGTTGAGATTTGTCAATAGTAAAACAATACAATAAAATATAACATTTGACAAAAGCGCACATGTTTGTTAAAATAATTAGGAGGTGAATGTGTGATGAAAATAGTTTTATGCTCAATTAACAGTAAATTTATCCATTCTTCGTTGGCGGTTTGGTATCTCAAGGCATCGCTTATTGGCTTGAAAAATGTTGAATGTGCAGTGGTTGAAGCAACAATAAATGAAAGTACACCTGTCATATATGAACGGATTATCGCGGAAAATGCGGATTTGATATGCTTTTCTACATATATTTGGAATAAGCAGATGGTTCTTGGGTTGGCACACAGGTTGAAAGAGAATTTTAATGTCAAAATACTCCTTGGCGGCCCTGAGGTCAGCTATAATGCGAAAGAAATAATGATGGAGCATCCCTTTGTGGATTATGTGATTTCGGGTGAGGGAGAGAACGCTATTCGTGAGCTGGCAAGCGGAGTGGAGCTTGATAAAATTGATGGACTTTTTTATAAAAAGTGCGGGGAAGTGTACGAAAAAGAGCCTTGCGTGTTAAAATGTGATCCGCCAAATCCTTACACTGATGAATACTTGCAAAGATTGAATGGCAGAATTGCATACATAGAAACAAGCAGGGGTTGTCCGTTCAGTTGTGCGTTTTGCCTGTCGGGAAGATGTGGTGGAGTTCGATTCTTTGATGTTGAGCGCTCAAAGCAAAATATAATCAAGCTAGCAAACAGTGGCACGCAAACGGTGAAGTTTATTGACCGAACATTCAATGCTGACAGAAAACGTGCAAAGGAGCTTTTTAGATTTATAATTGACTCATATGGCAAGGAAATACCGAAAAATGTTTGCTTTCATTTTGAAATAGAGGGAGAACTTTTGGACGAGGAAACCATAGAGGTGTTAAAAGATGCACCAAATCGATTGATTCAGTTTGAAATAGGTGTTCAAAGCTTTAACTCTGATACACTTAAAACGATCAACAGAAAGGCCAACCTTGAAAGATTGTGCGAAAATATAAGAAAGGTGATTGCTCTTAGAAATGTGCATACACATATCGACCTGATTGTCGGGCTACCATATGAAAATTTGGATAGCTTTAAGCATAGCTTCGATTTAGCATACGGATTGAAGCCACATATGCTTCAAGTGGGATTTTTAAAGCTATTGCACGGAACAAAAATGAGAGAAGAAAGTGGGGAAAAATGCCGTTTTTCGCACACTCCCCCTTACGAAATTAAGGAAAATGACTGGTTAAGCTGTCGAGATCTAGAAGCTCTTCACGATTTTGAGGACACTGTTGAAAGACTATATAATTCCAGGCGCTTTGGCTTGACCTGTGAATATTTGAGAGAAAAGTTTGACAGTCCGTTTGAGATGTATATGGGGTTGACCCGATATTTGAATGGAGTAGATGCGAACGAAAGTCTTGATGCGTTTACGCAGAACGTGTTTGACTATTTTTCTACATTCGAAAGTATATCTGCCGCTGAATTGAGAGACTGCTTAGCCATTGACAGATTAGCAACCAATAAAATGGGTGCTTTGCCTGATTTTTTGAAAAATCACAGTCCGTTCTTGAAGCAGAGGCTTAATGAATTGGAGAAAAATCCGTCAACAAAACGGGCGCGCGGAGTGAAACGCGCAGCAACGGTTCTTATGTCGAAACCGTATCTTGCGTATGTCGATTACATCGAACGTGATTATGTAACTAACAGATTTTTGGTAAAATTCACTAATGTTTGATATGAATGAGTGCTTATTTTTTATGTAATATTTATCGAAAACTCTTGAAATTTTTGGGGATTTGTAGTAAAATACTAAAAGACTATAAATATTAAAGGAAGGAATTTGTTATGTCAGAATGCACACACAACTGTTCGACCTGCTCTGAAAAGTGCTCTTCACGTGAAATACCAAAAGAGAAGCTGAACGAGCTGAGCTCTGTTAAACACGTCATCGGTGTTGTCAGCGGTAAGGGCGGCGTTGGTAAATCAATCGTTACCTCTATGCTTGCTGTGCTTATGCAGAGAAAGGGTTATAAAACAGCGGTTTTTGACGCTGATATTACAGGACCGTCCATTCCAAGAAATTTTGGAATTAAGGACAGAGCCATGTCTAACGGAGAATATCTTATTCCTGCCGTTTCAAAAACGGGCATAGAGATTATGTCTATCAACCTTCTTCTTGAGGAGGAAACAAAGCCGGTTGTTTGGCGTGGACCTGTTATCGCCGGTGTTGTTAAGCAGTTTTGGACAGAGGTTGTATGGGATGAGATAGACTATATGTTTATCGATATGCCTCCAGGAACAGGCGATGTTCCGTTGACTGTTTTTCAGTCATTGCCTGTTGACGGTATTGTGGTCGTTACAACTCCACAGGACCTTGTTTCTATGATTGTTGAAAAGGCTGCTAATATGGCACAGCTTATGAATGTACCTGTTTTGGGTCTTGTTGAAAACATGAGCTATGTTGTATGTCCTGATTGCGGAAAGAAAATAAATATTTTTGGCGAAAACAAGACAAACCAGGTGGCTGCAAAGTTTGGCTATGAGGTTCTTGGTAACTTGCCAATGGATCCTAAGCTCACCGCTCTTTGCGACAAGGGTATCATTGAGCTTATGGAAAACGATTACCTCGATAAAGCAGCAGAGGTTATCGAGCATAACTTTGATTAAAATTTTATTTATAAAGGAGTTCCTCTATGAAAAAGAAATTGACCACAGTCGCTTTCAATGGCACAGCTGAACAGTTGGCTAAGCTTGATGAGCTCATTGCAAAGCACAAAGGGGAGAAGGGCGCTCTTATGCCTGTTCTTCAGGGCGCGCAGGGTATCTACGGATACTTGCCAATCGAAGTGCAGAAGCACATCGCACTCTCCATGGATGTTCCGCTATCTGAAGTATACGGTGTTGCATCCTTCTATTCACAGTTCATTCTAAATCCTAAGGGTGAGTATGCAGTAGCTGTTTGCTTGGGTACTGCTTGCTACGTTAAGGGCGCTGGCTTGCTTATGGACAAGCTCGAATCCTTGCTCGGTATTAAGAATGGCGAAATCTCCGCAGACAGAAAATTCAGCTTGGATGCAACACGTTGTATCGGTGCTTGCGGTCTTGCTCCTGTACTTACTGTTAACGAAGAAGTATATGGCAGACTCACACCTGATATGATCAAGGGCATTCTTGACAAGTATAATAACTAAGGAAGGACGGAAAACAAAATGATTAAGAATTTAAATGATCTTGCTAAGGTAAGAGAAGCATACGAAGGAAAAATCAATTTCCGTCAGCACTCCAAGGACGCTACTGTTTCTGATGGCAGCATCAAGAAGCACGTGCTCATTTGCGGCGGTACAGGCTGTACTTCTTCTAAGAGCGTACAGATTAAGGCTGAGATGGAAAAGGCTCTCAAGGAAGCCGGCATTGAAAACGAGGTTCAGGTTGTTTTGACAGGCTGCTTCGGTCTTTGCGCACTCGGTCCAATTGTTATCGTATATCCAGAAGGCACATTCTACTCAAGAATTGAGATTAAGGATGCTGCAACAATCGTTAAGGAGCACCTCGTTGGCGGCAACCCTGTAAAGAGCCTTCTTTACTCCGAAACAGTTAAGGGTGACGAAATTCTTTCTCTTAACGAAACTGCTTTCTATAAGAAGCAAAAGAGAGTTGCACTCCGTAACTGTGGCGTTATCGACCCAGAGTGCATCAACGAATACATAGGTACAAACGGTTATACTGCTCTCGGTAAGGTTATTACCGAAATGACACCTGATGAGGTTATCAAGGAAATCCTTGATTCAGGTATCAGAGGTAGAGGCGGCGGTGGATTCCCAACAGGTAGAAAGTGGGCATTCGCAGCAGCTCAGCCTAAGGGTCAGAAGTACGTTGTTTGTAACGCAGACGAGGGTGACCCAGGTGCATTTATGGACCGTTCCATCCTTGAAGGTGACCCACACGCATTGATCGAGGCTATGGCTATTGCAGGTTATGCAATCGGCGCTAACCAGGGCTACGTATATGTTCGTGCTGAGTATCCTATCGCAGTTAACAGACTCCAGAAGGCTATTGACGATGCAAGAGCAGAGGGCCTTCTCGGTAAGAATATTTTCGGTACTGAATTCGAGTTTGACCTTCAGATTAGACTTGGTGCAGGTGCTTTCGTATGTGGTGAGGAAACAGCTCTCTTGACCTCTATTGAGGGTAACAGAGGTGAGCCACGTCCACGTCCTCCATTCCCTGCTGTTAAGGGTCTTTGGGGCAAGCCAACTATCATCAATAACGTTGAAACATACGCTAACATCCCACAAATCATCAACAAGGGTGCTAAGTGGTTTGCATCTATGGGTACTGAAAAGTCCAAGGGTACTAAGGTATTTGCTTTGGGCGGTAAGATTACTAACACAGGTCTTGTTGAGATTCCTATGGGTACAACTCTTCGTGAGGTTGTTGAGGAAATCGGCGGCGGTATTCCAAACGGTAAGAAGTTCAAGGCTGCTCAGACAGGTGGTCCTTCCGGCGGATGTATCCCAGCTTCTAAGTACGATGTTGAAATCGACTATGACAACTTGATTGCACAGGGCTCTATGATGGGTTCAGGCGGTCTTATCGTTATGGACGAGGACACATGTATGGTTGACTTGGCTAAGTTCTTCCTTGAGTTCACAGTTGATGAATCCTGCGGTAAGTGCGCACCTTGCCGTATCGGTACAGTTAGACTTCTCGAAATCTTGAACAAGATTACAGAGGGTAACGGCGAAATGGAAGACCTCGATAAGCTTGAAGAGCTTGCTAACTACATCAAGAGCGCATCTCTTTGCGGTCTTGGTCAGACAGCTCCAAACCCAGTTCTTTCCACTCTTGCTAACTTCCGTGATGAGTATATCGCTCATATCGTTGACAAGAAGTGTCCAGCAGGCGTATGTAAGAACCTTATGTCTTACAAGATTGACCAAGAAAAGTGTATCGGCTGCGGTATGTGTATGAGACAGTGCCCTGCTGACGCTATCTATAAGACAGATTACGTTGCTCCTGGTCATAAGCTCCCATCACTTGCAATTGACGTATCTAAGTGCGTTAAGTGCGGTGCTTGTATAAGCGCTTGTAAGAAGATCAACGCAATTTATAAGGACTAAGGAGGAACTAATAATGGAAAATATGGTTAATGTAAAAATAAATAACAGAGAATATTCAGTTCCTGCAAACTCTACTGTTCTTGAAGCTGCAAGATATGCCGGCATTGATATTCCAACCCTTTGCTACCTTAAGGACATCAACGAAATCGGCGCTTGCCGTCTTTGCTTGGTTGAGGTAAAGGGCGCTCGTGGCTTGGCTGCTGCTTGTGTATATCCTGTTAACGAGGGCATGGAGGTATTTACAAATACTCCTGCAATCAGAAAAGCAAGAAAGACAAACCTTGAGCTTGTTCTTTCTGCACACAAGAAGAAGTGCCTCACATGTATCCGTTCTACAAGCTGCGAGCTTCAGAAGCTCTGCCTTGAGTACGGTGTTGACGAGGATCATTTCCAGGGTAATAACAATGAGTACCCAATTGATGCTTCCACAGCATCTGTTATCAGAGATAACGAAAAGTGTATCCTTTGCCGTCGTTGTGTAGCTGCTTGTAAGAATATGCAGAAGATCGGCGTTATCGGTGCAAATGACCGTGGATTTGACACTCACATTGCTTCTGCATTTGAGGTTCAGCTCGGCACAACATCTTGTATCGGTTGCGGTCAGTGTATCGTTGCTTGTCCTGTTGGCGCTATCTACGAAAGAGACGACACAGCTAAGGTATTTGATGCAATTTCCGACCCAACAAAGCATGTTGCAATCTGCGCAGCTCCTTCTATCCGTGCAACACTCGGTGAGTGCTTCGGCTATGAGCCAGGTACTGACGTTGAGGGCAAGATGGTAGCTTCTATGAAGGCTCTTGGCTTTGATGGTGTTTATGATATGAACTTGACAGCTGACCTTACAATTATGGAAGAGGCTACAGAGTTCTTGGCAAGATTCAAGGAAGGCAAGAACCTCCCACTTATCACATCCTGCTCACCAGGATGGGTTAAGTACTGCGAGCACTACTTCCCAGAATTTACAGACAATCTTTCATCCTGCAAGTCACCACAACAGATGTTTGGTGCGCTCTACAAGACATACTACGCACAAAAGGTAGGTCTTGACCCTAAGGATATCGTATTTGTATCTTGCATCCCATGTACAGCTAAGAAGTTCGAGGTAAAGAGAAACTTCCAGAATGCTGCAGGTGTTCCTGATGTTGACTATGCTATTACAACAAGAGAGCTTGCAAGAATGATTAACCGTGCAGGTATCGATTTCAAGGCTATTAAGGACGAAAAGTTTGACGAGCCATTTGATATCGGTTCAGGCGCAGGCGCTATCTTCGGTGCTACCGGCGGTGTTATGGAGGCTGCTCTCCGTACAGCTGCTGCAGTTCTTGAGGGCAAGGATCTCGTTGAGGTTAGCGAGGTTAGAGGTACTGACGGTATTAAGAGAGCAACATATACTCTTGGCGGCGCTGAGATTAAGGTTGCTGTTGCAAGCGGTACTGCTAATGCTAAGGAGCTTCTCAATGCTGTTAAGAACGGTGAAAAGATTGACTTCATCGAAATCATGGCTTGCCCAGGCGGCTGTGTAAACGGTGGCGGTCAGCCAACTCAGCCAGCAGTTGTTCGTAACAACGTTGACTTGAAGGCTCTCCGTGCAAGCGTTCTTTATACTGCTGATAAGAATCTTGACATCAGAAAGTCACACGAGAACTCCGCAGTTAAGAAGCTTTACGACGAATTCTTTGGTGAACCAGCAAGCCACAAGGCTCACGAAATTCTCCACACAAAGTACGTTAAGCGCGGTCTTTAATTCTAAATAAATTTAGCCCCCAAGCGTTTTGCTTGAGGGCTATTTTTAATAAAAATAAGGCTACTGAAATAACCCAGTAGCCTTCATTATTTTAAATTATAAATCCACCATTTACACCGAGGATTTGACCTGTTATAAAGGAAGAAGAATCCTCACTCAAAAAAATCAATGAGTTGACAACATCCTCGCATCTGCCGATTTTGCCAAGGGGAGTGTCGTTAATTAATGCTTCCTTGTCATCGCTTGAAAGGTGCGCGTTCATTTCTGTGTCGATTGTTCCTGGGCAAATACAGTTAACTCGTATGCCGGATGGCCCTACCTCTTTTGCAAGAGCCTTGGTAAGACCAATCAAGCCCGCCTTTGAAACAGAGTAGTGCGTTTCACAGGAGGCGCCAACCTGCCCCCACATTGAGGAAATGCTAATGATAACACCATCCTTGCGAGAAATCATTTGTGGAAGAACAGCTCTTGACGCATAAAATGCGCTTGAAAGATTTGTTTCAATCATTTTATGCCACATTTCGTCTGTTATATCGGTGAAAAGGGAAAACTCACTAATGCCTGCGTTGTTTATCAAAATATCAATTTTTCCAAATGTAGATGCAGCAAGCTCGATGGCTTTGTTTACATCACTGCTATTTGAAACATCGCACAAAATCGGACACGCCCCCGTCTTTTTTGCAAGATTTTCGGCATTTTCCTTTGAATTTAAATAGGTGAAGGCAACGTTGTATCCGCGGCGTGCAAATGCTTCAACGGCAGATGCACCAATGCCTCGGCTACCGCCCGTGATAAAAACTGTTTTAGTCATAAAAGCTCCTTTATGTAGGATGAGAATATTTTATCATATTTTAACCAAAATGTAAACATATTTGTTGACTTAATTTTACAAATATGATAAAATCAAAATAGTAATTATTTTGCGAGGTGCAATTATGAGATTTTATGAAAACCCATTAAAAACATCCGAAAACAGGGAAAAGCAAAGAGCCTACTATATTCCAACAGGTAGTGCGGAGTATCAGTCCCTGAATGGCACTTGGAAATTTGCGTATTTCCCAAATAGCGATTTGGCAACTGAGCCTGAAAGCTGGGACGAAATTGACGTTCCATCCTGCTGGCAGCTAAGAGGCTATGAGGATCCAAACTACACAAATATCAACTTTCCATTCCCTTGCGATATGCCATACGTTCCAAATGTGAACCCAATGGGCGTTTACGAAAGAGAATTTGTTGTTAACGATATAGATAAGGAAAGCTATATCGTTTTCGAGGGCGTTTGCTCCTGTGCAGTTCTTTACATAAACGGCAAGTACGTTGGCTTTACACAGGGTAGTCACTTGCAGGCAGAGTTTAAAATCACTAAATTTGTAAACAAGGGCACTAACACAATCCGTGTTTACGTATATAAGTGGAGCTGCAGCACCTACGTTGAGGACCAGGATATGTTCCGCTTCAACGGTATTTTCCGTGACATTTATATGCTTTCACGTGAGAAAAACCATATTAAGGACATTGATATCAGAACCGTGGACAACAAGAAAATTGTTGTTAAGGCAGACAGACGTGCAAACGTGAAGCTCTATGACAACGGTGAGCTGATAGGCGAGAAAAACGGCACCCAGTGTACGTTTAATGTGAAAAAACCACACCTTTGGACTGCTGAAGACCCATACCTTTACACCGTTGTTTTAACACGTGGAGATGAGGTTATCGAGCAAAAGGTTGGTATCCGTTCTATTAAGGTGTCCGAAAAGTATGAGCTTCTTATCAATGGCACTCCCGTTAAGCTAAAGGGTATTAACCACCACGATACAATGATTGGCAAGGGCTACTGTATGTCTGACGAGGATATGCGTCGTGATTTGGAGCTTATGCAGGAGCTTAATATCAACTGTGTAAGAACATCCCACTACCCACCACATCCTAAGTTTGTTGATATGTGCGACGAGATGGGCTTCTATGTTGTTCTTGAGTGTGACAATGAGGCACACGGCTTTATCCGCCGTTATCCCAATGCTGATTATGATTACGATGTAACTGAAAACGAGTGGCCATGCTCACATCCCGATTGGATTAAAGAGCATGAGGAAAGAATGGCTCGTACATATGAGAGAGACAAGAACCACGCATCCATTATTATGTGGTCCCTTGGCAACGAGGCTGGCTACCACCGCCTTTGCAACGACCCAATGATTAACTACATCCGTGAGCATGACGGTGAAAGACTTGTACACTTTGAGTCTGCTTGCTGGCGCCAGGAGGGTATTGACAAGACAGATGTCTATTCCTGTATGTACCCAAGCATTGAGCGCACAATCAAGGAATTGACCGTTAATGACCGCAAGAAGCCCATTTATTTCTGCGAGTTTTCACACGCAATGGGCAACGGCCCTGGAGATGTATGGCAGTACGTTGACTTGATGTACAAGTACGATAATTATATCGGCGGTTGTATTTGGGAATGGGCAGACCACGTTGTTCTCGTTGATGGTGTTCAGAAATATGGTGGAGATTTCCCAGGTGAGCAAACACACGACGGAAACTTCTGCTGTGACGGTCTTGTATTTGCAGATAGATCCTTCAAGGCGGGCTCATACGAAACAAAGGCTGCATATGCTCCTTTCCGTATGGAATATAAGGCAGGCAGAATTAAGGTGACAAACCACTATGACTTTACTAACCTTGAAAATCACACATTTAAATATTCCGTGCGTGTTGATGAGGAAACAGTAGAGGAGAAGGAGCTTAAAATCAAGCTTGCTCCTAAGAAGTCTGCATTTATCAAGATTGACAAAATCCCAAGAGAATGCAAGCTCGGTGCAAGCATAGACGTTGAGCTTTTCGACCCACAGGGCAAGTCCTTGGGCATACTTTCACAGGTGCTTGACTGCAAGGTTGTGGCTGATAAGAAGGATTTGACTCCTGCAACACTTGTAAACGATACTAACTTTGTTTACATATCCGGTGATAATTTCCTGTACCGCTACAACAAGCAAATCGGTAACTTTGATAGCTTGATATTAAATGGCGAGGAGCTTTTGGCAGAGGGTATTAAGATGTCCAGCTTCCGCGCTCTTACAGACAATGACAAGAGAATGGCTGAATATTGGGCAAAGCAAACAACCTGGAAGGGTGAGAACATTGACTATACCTCAACCAAAATTTATAAGGTTACTGTTAACAAGAATACCATAATTGCTGAGGGTAGCTTGGGCGGTATATCAATTGCTCCGTACTTCAAGTTTAAGCTCAAAACAACTGTTTATGCAAACGGTAGAATTTCTTATGCTTTGACGGGTGACATCAGAAAGAATGCTGTATGGCTTCCACGTCTTGGCTTTGAATTTACTCTCAAGAGCGAAAACAAGGCATTTACGTACTACGGCATGGGTCCTGATGAAAACTACTGTGACATGTGCCACCACGTAAGACAGGGCATGTTTGAAAGCTCCTCTGATATGGAATATGTAAACTATGTTCGTCCTCAGGAGCACGGCAATCATATGAAGACAAGGCTGCTCAACATTGAGGACAAGATTGAGTTTACAGGAAATGATTTTGAATTCAATGTTTCCAATTATTCAATTGAACAGACACAGAATGCTCAGCATACAGATGAGTTTGGTGAAAGCACCGCTACACACGTAAGAATTGACTACAAGGTGTCAGGTGTAGGCTCGTCATCATGCGGTCCTGATATTTTACCTGAGTATACAGTGAATGAAAAGAGCATAGCATTTAATTTCGAATTGAACATCAAGTAAAAAGAAAAATCACATCGCTCATTGTGGCGATGTGATTTTTATATCAGATAAATTCCTTGTTGAACCTGCATACAGTGGAGTTTTTGAATAGCAACAGGCAGGTGGCAGTGCCGATAACCATACAAGATGAGCCTTGGATAAGGTTAAAGGGAATACTTGCAACTGCAGCTGTTACACCGTATATGATGCTTTCGTAAGCAAAATATCCAAGCACCATAATAGCTTCGGCAGCAATTGCGGACAATCCTCTGGCAAAAAGCTGATTTTTGATTGTTTTATCTAAAAAGACGAATATATAGTAGCAAGCCAATGCCATAAGAGCCTTGATTACAAATGTGGCAGGTGCATAGATGGCAAAGCCAGAGAACAAGTCGGCCAAGCCTGCACCAACGCCTGAGGCTAAGGCGCCCCAAGGTCCTAAAATCCAAGCGGAGCAAAGAATAAAAATGTCACCTAAATTGATGTTTCCAATAGCAGGTGCGGGAACCGCAACGAACGTGGTAACAACGCAGATGATAGCGGCGAAAACAGCACATGTGGTTATCTTTTTTGTATGTTTTTTCAAAATTAATACTCCTTTGTTTCGAATATGAAAAGATTTTATCACAGCATAATTCGTTTGTCAATATATTATATACAAAAAATGCAAAAAAGTATTGACAATTGGGAAATCATATGATACAATCTATAACGCCGCATAATGCTGTGGTCTTAAAAAGGTGTTTACCTTACCCGGCTTAGCGAGTTTTCGATGAAAGAGAGGTGCTTTTCATGTTTGCAATCATTCAAACAGGCGGAAAGCAGTACAAAGTAAACGAAGGAGACGTTATCTTCGTTGAGAAGCTTGGAGCTGAAGAAGGCGCTGAGGTTGTATTCGACCAGGTACTCGCAGTATCTAACGATGCAGGCTTTACAGCTGGTGCTCCATATGTTTCCGGTGCTTCCGTAACAGCAAAGGTTGTTCGTAACGGCAAGGCAAAGAAAATTTACGTTATGAAGTACAAGGCTAAGAAGAACGAGAAGAAGAAGATCGGTCACAGACAGCCTTATACAAAGGTACAGATCGAAAAGATCGTTGGCTAATTCGAGGAATTTATGACAAAGGTCGTATTTTTCAAATCTAACGGAGTCTTTTGGGGCTTTGAGGAGCAGGGACATAGCGGCTTTGCAAGTAGCGGAAATGATATTTTGTGCTCTGCAATTTCAGCAATGACTATGCTTGTTATTAACTCCATTGAGGTTGCTTATGCATCACCTGTTGACTACGATATAGACGAAAAGACAACAAATGTACGCGTTGCCGCTCGTGGTGCGTTACCTAACTACGAGAGTGATGAGAAAAAGAATTTCGCAATTTCTGGTCTTATCATGGGCTACTACTACCAGCTTAATGACTTGGTAGAGGAATATTACGATTACCTTGAGGTGGACGTAATAGAAAAAGAATTTGATGGTAACAAATAAACGTAAAAATTTAACGGAGGAACATATAATGTTAAGACTTGGTTTACAGTTCTTCGCTCACAAAAAGGGTGTTGGTTCTACAAAGAACGGCAGAGACAGTGAGTCTAAGCGTCTTGGTGTTAAGAAGGCAGACGGCGCAAACGTTGTTGCTGGTAACATCATTGTAAGACAAAGAGGAACAAAGATTCATCCAGGTACCAATGTTGGTATCGGTAAGGACGACACACTCTTCGCTTTGGCTGATGGCGTAGTTAAGTTTGACTACATGGCAAAGGACAAGAAGAGAGTTAATGTTTTGGCAAAGTAATTTGATTTAACTTAGATAAAAGACGCTTGGAAAACCGAGCGTCTTTTATCTTTTTTGTAGAAAATAATATATTTTATGAAAATATCTTCACAATGCGCGCAAAATATGGTAAAATACTTGTGAAAAAAGATTATACGAGGTGTTTATGTTAGAATTGAGAAATGTTTCCTTTAAGGTGACGGCTGAGGACGGCTCTGAAAAGGAAATTTTAAAGAATGTAAGCATTAAAATAGAAGATAGATTTGTAGCTATTACAGGACCTAACGGTGGCGGTAAATCCACTCTTGCTAAGATTATAGCAGGTATTTATCCTGTGACAAGCGGTCAGATTTTGCTTGACGGTGAGGACATAACAAACAAGTCAATTACCGAGCGCGCTAAGATGGGCATTAGCTTTGCTTTCCAGCAGCCTGTTCGTTTTAAGGGCTTGACCGTGCGTGACTTGATTACCTTGGCGGCAGGCAAGAAAATCAGCGTGACTGAGGCTTGCACATATCTTTCCGAGGTGGGTCTTTGCGCAAGGGATTACATTGACCGAGAAATCAATGCATCCTTGTCTGGCGGAGAGCTGAAGAGAATTGAAATTGCTATGATTATGGCGCGCGGCACAAAGCTTTCTGTGTTTGATGAGCCTGAGGCGGGCATTGATTTGTGGTCCTTCAATAACCTTATAAGGGTTTTTGAAAAGATGCACGAGAAAATCAACGGAAACATCATTATTATCTCTCACCAAGAGAGAATTCTTGATATTGCCGATAAAATTATTGTTGTTTCAAATGGCGAGGTAACAAGCTACGGCAAAAAGGATGAGATTTTGCCGACACTTCTTCGCGGTGACTACTCAAAATTCGGTTGTGTAAAGCTTTAAAATATTTCAAGAGATTATGTGCCGAAAAATACCGTCATATCGCTTTTTAGGCGTGTTTGAATGGGTACTTTTTGGCTAAGGAGAATAAAATGGACGCAATACAAAAGGGCTTGCTCGAAAAGGTTGCTGACTTGCACGGCGTACCCGAGGGAGCATATAACATAAGAGCAAATGGCGGCTTGGGTGGCAGAAATACCACTGCTAATATTGATATTGTAACGAAGACAGATAAGCCGGGCATTGACATAATTATCAAGCCATATACAAAAAATGAAAGTATTCATATCCCTGTTGTTATCAGCCAAAGCGGTATAAAGGAGCTTGTATATAACGACTTCTTTATCGGTGAGGGCGCAGATGTTACTATCGTTGCGGGATGTGGCATCCACAATAGCGGCAACGAGGACTCTGCTCACGATGGCATCCATACCTTCTACGTTGGCAAAAACGCGAAAATCAAGTACGTAGAGCGCCATTACGGTGAGGGTGAGGGCACAGGCTCAAGAATAATGAATCCTGAAACCGTTATTGAAATTGACGATGGCGGATATATGGAGATGGAAACAACTCAAATTAAGGGCATAGAGTCAACTGTCAGAAAGACAACAGCCAAGCTTGGCAACGACGCAAAGCTGATTATCAAGGAAAGCTTGATGACACACGGCAAGCAGTTTGCAAAGACGGACTTCACAGTTGATTTGAACGGTGAAAACTGTTCTGCAAACGTTATTTCCCGTTCTGTTGCTAAGGACGAGTCTTACCAAGAGTTTTACTCTAATATTCGCGGTAACAACAAGTGCGCAGGCCACACAGAATGTGATGCTATTTTGATGGACAAGGCAAGAGTAGTTGCTATTCCTGAAATTTCCGCTAACCATATAGATGCCAGCCTTATTCACGAGGCGGCAATTGGTAAAATTGCTGGCGAGCAGTTGATGAAGCTTATGACCTTGGGACTTACTGAGGAAGAGGCTGAGGAGCAAATTGTAAACGGCTTCTTGAAATAATAGACAAATGTCTAAAATGCATCTTCCGTTGATAACGGACGGTGCATTTTTGATTTTTTAAAGAGGCTTTTTAAATATGCCTTGCGAGAGTGAGACGAACCAGCCTAAAGCCTACTATTTAAAGCGCTTTTAGGATTGTCGTCGTTGTCTTACGTCAGTAAAACTTCCGCAGCGCGAACCCCAAAGCTCATTTTTCGCTTTGAGGACCCCACACACCGCACCCAAAACCATCTCTAAATAGTTAGGTTTTAGGTGCGATGCATTTTAGAACGAGCCAAAAAGCTCGTGTTTAAGGCAAAATTTTGCCGATATATAAAAATATTTGAAAAAATTTTAACGCCAAAGACGGGATTTTTGTCCGTTCCAAAACTGGTTCGTTTCACTCCCGCAAGGCATGCCACAATGGGCTCGAACCATTGTGCATTGAAAACTAAATGACCGGCTATTTTCATAGCTTTCTCAGTTGTCTTACGTCAGTAAGCCTGCCTTCAAAACCTAAGAAACTATCTCGCCCATTTAATTTTGAATGTGCGCAGCAGTTTTAGGTGAGAAAATATTTTGCATAGCGAAAAAGCGAGCG
>JAZQWO010000004.1:0-6130 GCA_045632405.1 Eubacteriales bacterium
AGATGTATGACAGTTTTAAACAAGCAAATAGGTTGGTGGGCAAGGCGAAAAAGTGCAGGCAATTAAAGAATTGTCAAGCTTTTTGAACACAGCACATCAAGCTATTTGCTGTTTCAAACCAATTGGGTTCGATTTCCGTAATGCTACCCAATTATATATGGCTTGGCAAGGTGGATTTTGTCGCACAGTGGCGGCGGATTTTAGCTTTTATCAAGGAGCTTTCTACTATATTCTTTCATTTTGATGCAAATGGGCGCTTTTCCCAAATTTTTGTTGATAAAATTTGTGAATATCGGTTGTAATTGATGAATATTAATGATATAATTTGCTTGTATCGACTGTTGAAAGGACGGATTTTATGAGTAGAGATAACACCTGCTGCTTCACAGGTCACCGCATCATAGGTGCAGACTTCAATCCTGAGCGGCTCCGCCGAGGAATTGACTATTTGATAGGCTTGGGTGTTGACACCTTTATCTGTGGCGGTGCTCTTGGCTTTGACACTCTTTGCGCTCAAACGGTTTTAGAGGCAAAAAGGGATTACCCTCATATCCACCTTCACATTTACGCGCCCTGTAATAACCAAAGTCAAAGATGGATTCGCAAGGACAGGGCAGCATACGAGCTTCTGCTCCAAAATGCCGATTTCGTTGATATGCCAAGCGTACCCTACTATGACGGCTGTATGAGGGTGCGAAATTACAAAATGGTGGATGCATCAAAATATTGCATTTGCTATATGAACAGTCCACGCTCAGGCACAGGGCAAACCCACAGCTATGCTAAGCTGTCGGGACTCACTATTTTTAATTTGGCAGGTAAGCTGTAATATGGAAAAGATAACTTGGCAGGGTGGCGCCTTAATTGCCCCCATTCCCGCAGTTATGGTATCCTGCGGTAATATGGAAAAATCCAACATTATCACCGTTGCTTGGTGCGGTATCACCAACACGGTACCGCCCAAAACCTACATTTCCGTGCGTCCAAGCAGACATTCCTTTGATATAATTAAGGAAAGCGGAGAGTTTGTTATTAATTTAGTTCCCGCAGCCCTTGCAAAAACGGCAGATTTTTGCGGTGTTTATACGGGCAAAAAGGTTGATAAATTTGAAAAATGCGGTCTTACCAAGGAGCGCGGCAGCAAGGTCAGTGCACCATTGATTGGTGAATGTCCCATTTCCATTGAGTGCAAGGTCAGTGACATCATCCCCTTAGGCTCGCACCATATGTTCCTTGCCGATATTGTGGCGGTGAATGTGGAAAAGCGCCTTTTGGACGGGGACAAGCTATGCATCAACCGTGCCCACCTGTGCGCCTTTGCTCACGGTGAGTATTACAAGCTGGGAGAGCGAATTGGAAAATTCGGCTTTTCCGTAAAAAACAAAAGAAAAAATAAAGCTGATAATTCAGCGAAAAAATAGAGGTTTATATGATATTTGAAAATGGTGACAGAATTGTTTTCGCAGGTGACTCAGTTACAGACTGCGGCAGAAAGCGTCCATATGGCGAAGGCCTTTGGGAAGGCGTTGGTAGCGGATATGTAAGACAGGTTGACTCTATCTTGTCTGTTCTCTACCCTGAAAAGCTCATTCACATCACAAATGTTGGTTGCAGTGGCGCAACAAGCGCAGATATGCTCCGCGATTGGGAAAACAATGTGGAAAAGTGCAACCCTGACTATGTTTTCATTATGATTGGTGCAAACGATGTTTGGCGTCAGTTTGATGAGCCTGCTTTTGACCATACAGACAGATTCCCAGAGGCTTACCGCGCTAACATCGAAGCTGTTTGCCAGCGCACAATGCCAAAGGTAAAGGGTATGTTCATCATCAGCCCATTCTATATGGAAGCAAACAACAATGACCCAATGAAGAAGCGCACTGTTGAATACGCGCAAATCTGCCGCGAGGTTGCCGCAAAGTACGGTGCTACATACATCGACGTTCAGGGCGAGTTTGACAAGCACCTTGTTCACCGTTACCCTGCTTACATCTCCTGGGACAGAGTTCACCCCAACTGGGTTGGCGGTATGATTATCGCAAAGGAAATCCTCAAAGCCATCGGCGCAGATCCGCTATATTAAGGCGGGTACGCCTTAACTCTATTCGCCACGCAAGCGAATAGAATATCACTGTGAACTTGTTCACAATATCACTTCCCACAAAGGAAATATCACTCTTTGCTTTGGCAAAGAATATCACTTTAAGCTAATAAAAAAGCTCGACACGTGTCGAGCTTTTTTAGTTATAGAGTTCATCGTTTTCCCAATTGTCGGGATTTAAGGTTATGTAATTGCAAATTTCCATATATTCGTCGCGGTTGCGGATTACGCGGTCGTAAAAGGATGTTTGAAACAGTTTTCCGTTATAGCCAATTTCTTTACATTTTCTTGTGGCTAATGACTTGAACGCACATATTACATCCATAATCGTAGGGCGGGGGCTTGCTCCCGCCGCCTCGGTGATATGCAATATCAAATGAATATGATTCGGCATTATAACATACTCGCCCAGCTCAACCCCTTGAAAACGTGCTTCGATATTTTTCAATTCGTTGTCTACAATCTGCCCATACAGGGTATTTTGTATCTTCACGGCGGGAGCAAAGGGGTCCTCAAGGCGCTCTTCAGTAGCCTTGGGGTTCGCGGACAAGCCCCCGCCCTACAAGGTCGTTATCATTTGTGCGCTCAATTTTTGAAAGAATATTTTTCCTGTCCTGAACACATATTGTGACAAAATATCCTCCACCCGAACTATAATTAAATTCTTTTAGACGAGGATGCTTCCTCTTTGGCAAATCCTTTTCGTCCATTATTTTTCCAAGAATTTGGTGTATTTTTTAAATGCTATGCAGGCGAACACAACGCCCAGGACAAGAATTGCAATCCAGGAAAGGATTGTGTATGTCCAGCCAAAGGCTTCGGACACTAAGGCAATACCGTACATTGACACTGCCGCGCCGATGTATGTGCAAGCGTTACAAAAGCCGCCAACGGTGGATGCCTTGCCTGTACCTGCAAATCTGCCGGGCAGACAGGAAATAAGCAAAAAGTTTGTGGAATGCATACAAGCACTGATAACACCTGCCAAAAGCAAGCAAACAGCCCTTGCGGCGGTATGCTCTACACTGATAAGGCAAGCAAAGGGCACGCAAAGGACAACTGACAGGGCAAACAAAATTCCCGCGCCTCGTGCTTCGTTATTGAAAACCTTGCCCTTATGTATAATTCTCACAAGGAAAAGGCTGATAATTGAGAAAATCGGCAACGCAACGGACACAAGAATTGACTCGGAGCTATCTCTGCCAAATGCCTCGCTATAAAGGGTTGGCAGCCAGGACTCAATGCCGTCACGCATAAATCCCATAACGATAATGCAAATGAATATAGGCAAAATTCCTGAGCGACGGAACACCTGCCAAACAGAGCCCTCCATAAGCTCCGCCTTTGGTGCTGACACCGGTGCGCTCGCTTCTTTTTTATTCAGCACAATTGTCATAGCTACAAGGAATATGACGCCTGCCACAAGACAGAACACAGTAGATGTAAAGAAAACCGCCTTATAGGACATATACTGAATACAAATGGGCGCATACAGGTAAAGAACTATGGTTGAAACGTGAGCGCCACAGGTAACTATCAAATTTGCGGTTACATATTTGCTATGACTCAGATTGTCCGAAAGGATACGAACAATAGGCGGCCACAAAAGTGCCTGTGCAAAGCCGTTTACCGCCCACACAGGTATCATGAGATACTGGTTAGGCATAATGGGTAAAAGCAAATTGCAAAGGGCGGATACCATAAGACCCGAAAACATCAGGTATTTAGGCGAAAATTTATCTCCCAAATATCCGCTGACAAGCTGACCCGCACCGTAAAAGACGAAAAGCGCAGTACCCACAAGTCCCGCCACATCACGTCCAAGCACTCCCTCAGAGAGCATATCAACCATTACCACCGCAAAGGTCTTGCGTGAAAAATAGCTAGCGAAATAGGCAACTGTGCAAAGGAGCACAATTGCTCTGTTTGTATATCTTTTCTTTTCCAAAAAATCATCTCCAAAAAGCATTTTACGAAAGGTATCATAGCACACAGGGAGCACAAAATCAATATATTTCTCGCTTATTGCACAAAAAAACGATTTTTTCCACGCTTTAGCGAACTGAAGTTTGTTTAATTTGCCATATTTACACACGCGCGGCGGGTATGATATAATTATATTACAATATTTTGGAGGAGCTTTTTATGAAAAAGAAATTATTGCTTACCCTTGCAATGACAGTTCTCTTCGTGTGCATTTTTGCCCTTTGCGTAAATGCCGCACAGAGAGAAAAATTCCAATCCTATGAGGTTGAGCTTGTAAGTGGTGAAAAAATCACAGTTCATCAAACGTGCGATTGGGACCAGTGGCAGGGTCGCATTTGGATTACTGACACTATGTACACCGAAGCACCTGTGGACACAGAGGCAACCTACCCAACCGTTGACTGGTCACAAATCAAGGTGCTTGACTTTACAAATGCTTGGGGTCATGTTTACAATGCCACAAGTGGCGAGTATGAGCTTAAAAGAGGAACAAACGGCTCAATGCACGCATACAAAACCAATTTCACACCCACTAACGCTACAAGCCTTGAAAAGGTAATCACAGGCGCGGCAACATTAATCGGCGGCGGCACTACTCTTGGCAATTTGCCTGCACTCAAGGAAATTGTTGTTGATAATGCTTTGACAGAATTCGGCTGGAACTCTGTTGACGGATCAAAGGCGTTGACAACCGTTACATTCAAAGAAGGAACAAAGCTAAAGACTATTGCTCAGCAGGCGTTTATCAGATGCTCAGGACTTACCGAATTCCATATTCCAAACACCGTTACCTCTATGGGCGGAAACGTGTTTGACAGCTGTACAAGCTTGAAAACAGTTACTTGGTCAACCGGTCTTACAAAAATCCCGGACAGCACATTTAAAAACTGCGACTCTATGGTGTCCTTCACTATTCCTGATTATATAACCAGCATTGGCAACTACGCATTCAGCAGCTGTGACAATCTTGAGGCAATTTTCATTTCCGATAACTCCTTGATTTCAAACAGAATCGTTGGTATTGCAGAATATTGCCCTAAGCTTACAAGCATTCGCATTCCACCTCTTGTTACAGATATCGGCTATGATAACTTCCGTGGCTGTACTCTTTTGTCTGAGGTTATTTGGCCAAACAATCTTATAAAGATTTCAGGCGGACAGAACTTTACAAGTACCGCTATTACACACGTTAAAATTCCTAATTCCGTTACATATGTAGCAGGCAGCAACTTCTCAAACGTTGTGGAATTCAATTTTGGCGCAAATACAACATATTTGGGCGGTGGCAATCTTATTTCTAAAAATTTAAAGAGAGTATATTTGCCTTCCACAATTACCTCTGCTGCTAGCAGCGTTCTCGGTTGGTCCAACTCCGGAGACTCATCTGCTAATATCACATTTATTTTTGCAGGCACTCTTGAGGAGGCTAAGGCTTTGCAGGCTATTGTTAAGGCTGCAACTGAAGGTACAAACAACGGACCAAACCAGTCCAAGCTTTACGATGCGGTTCTCGTGTCCGCTGACGAATATGACATAACACAAGAGCCAAGCGGCTTTACATTGGTTTACGGTTACAGCGCTTGTGACGCTTTCTATGAGGGTGCACACCAGATGGCAGGTAGCGTAACAATGCAGTTTAGCGGCTACTTTGAGCCTATCACCTTTGCAGACACCTGCACAAGAGAGGACTGCGGCAACAAGATTTTCGATGACGAGCGTGCTATCGGCGCACTTTTCAACTATCTTGGCTACTCTTACACAGAGGCGGCTATTAACGGCAAATACTCTATGTCACAGTTTTATAGCATTAACAACGACAACATTACCCGCTACAAAAACGAGGTAAGCAAATCCTTTGAGCTTGGCATTGTTGTTGCAAGCGTTGACAATCCTGTGGATAGCGAATTTGAGGGCACAAGCAAGGTGCTTTTAGCTCCTATGAATGCCTTGATTCACAATTACTTTGGTGTTAAGGTTTCCGGCATTACCGAGGAACATACAGCAAGCGGCGTTGTTTTCTGCGCTTATGTTACAGATGGTAAT
>JAZQWO010000005.1:0-52901 GCA_045632405.1 Eubacteriales bacterium
TACCTTTTTCATTTTTCTTTCCTCCTATTTTTAGCCTTTTGGCACGAAGTGCTGACACCACTGACCGGTTATATGCTTATATCTTTTTGTTCTCAGGTGTTTGTCAACATGCAAAAACTTTTTGTGGAGGATACCAAAAAAATTTTCTAAAAAGAAAAAAGCCAAGTAATAAATACTTGACTTAAAAAAGAAAAATTTTTTGGAAATTAGCGTGTTTACAAACACGAGGTCTGTGGTAAAACGGTAACGCAAAAGGGTAAAAGTAGGGGGAAAATTAGAAAAATGGTAATGGTGATTCTTCACAAATCTGTCGTAAAGAAAAGGAGGGCGACTAAAAGCGAACAGGACAAAGGCTTTTGAACCTACTCTTATTTGCCATAGTGAAGTGCAGAAGCAGCCAGGGTTCAGTATCATAATATCTCCTTTATTTGAGTGCATAAAATAAAAAAAGACAGAGTTGAAAAACCCTGTCCTGTGTGTATAATTCGATATAATAAAATAAAAAAAGACTCAGCGAACCTTAGGTGTTCAACTGAGTCTCTCTTGGCGCGCCCCGGGAGATTCGAACTCTCGACCTACCGGTTCGTAGCCGGGCACTCTATCCGCTGAGCTAGGGGCGCATTTTCTTTAGCGTTAATTATGATAACACATAAAACTCAAAATGTCAAGTGTTTTTTTAAATTTATTATTTTTCTTGTTTATAGGGCTATGCCGAAAACGCAAAAACCACCAGCTTGGCTGGTGGTTTGTTGTTAGCTGTTTATTTCCTCGGTTGGTTTTTTCTTTTTGAAAAGGTCGGCGGGGAGCTGGGAGAGGATAACGGCTACAAGCATGAGGGCGCAGCCGATAATGATTTTTGCGGTGGGGAGCTGACCCTCGATAATGCACTCGGCAATAACAGCGAAAAGCGCTTCCAAGGAGCAGAAAAGGGCGCACACTGTGGGGTTGCCGTTTCGCTGACCCAAAAGCTGGAAGGTGTAGGCAACGCCTGCGGAGAACACACCGCAATAGACAATGGGAAACCAGGTAAGGGAAATACCCTCTAATGTGATAGTGCCAAAGGATGCGCCGAAAATTGTGCCGAGAACGCCTGTGACGAAGAATTGCACACAGGAGAACAAAAGGGGATTAACGCGCTTGGCACTATGGTCGAAAATCATAATATGGAAGGCAAACAAAACGGAGCAGACAAGCAGGAGCAAATCTCCCATTGATACCGCGCCAAAGCCGTTTGCAAAGGAAAGGAAATAAAGCCCTGTCACCGCAAAGGGTAAAGCAATTAGCATAAAATATGAGGGCTTTTCCTTAAATAATATAAAGGTAAAGAACGCAACGAAAATGAGGTAAAGGCTTGTGATAAAGCCTGCTTTTCCACTTTCGCCTGTTATTTCGATGCCGAATTGCTGAAATGAGCTGGCGGAGAAAAGCACAAGTCCTGCCAAAGCGCCCCATTTCACCGTGGAAAGCATGCGCTCCTTGGAGTGGTCGGCATTTCTCTCGAATATCAAAACAACGGGCACAAGAGCAAGGCTGGCAATAAGCATACGTATGCCGCTAAAGCCGAATGCGTCCAACAGGTGGGAGTATTTTGATGCTATTTCCTGTATAGGAAATGCTGTGCCCCAAACTATGGCGGAAATCAGACACAGGGGCGAGGATGAGATTTTTTTCTTCTTCATATTATTTTAATCCTTCAAAGAATCAATATAGCTATCAATTATTTTGTTAAGCTCGTCAAGGGTGGACGCGTGGTTGATTGCGTCACGCACGGCGGCACTGCCGCGCTCGCCCTTTAAGTACCAGGCGAAATGCTTGCGCGCCTCGCAAATGGCAACGCCCTCGCCCTTTTCCTCTATCATATATTCAAGCTGACATCTTGCAACCTTGATTTTTTCAAAAATTGTTGGGGGAGTGTAGGTTTTTTTGTCAAAGTGATGCTGAATTTCGTCAAAAATAAAGGGATTGCCCATAGCACCTCTGCCTATCATAAGGCTGTCAACGCCTGTTTCCTCAAGCATACGAATTGCATCGGCGGCGGAAAAAATATCACCGTTGCCGATAACAGGAATGGAAACTGCTTCCTTTACCGCTTTTATGTATTCCCAGTTGGCACTAGGCTCATACATTTGCTCTCTTGTGCGCCCGTGCACGCAAATAGCGGCGGCTCCGTTGGCTTCAGCTATTTTGGCAATTTCCACACAGTTGATGGAGTCAAAATCCCAGCCTGCGCGAATTTTAACAGTGACAGGCACTTGGCTCGCATTTACAACCTCTTTGACGATTTCGCCACACAGGGTGGGGTTTTTGAGCAGGGCACTACCGTCTCCCGCGGTGACAATTTTGCGCACAGGACAGCCCATATTAATATCAATTACATTTGGAATGTTGTCATTTTTGCGATGCTCATAGGTGGCGGTGGAGAGAAGATATGCGCTTTCCGCCATCACCTTCGGGTCAGAGCCGAAAATCTGTATGCCTAAAGGACGGTCATCGTCCTTTATTTCTGCAAGGGTGGCGGTTTTCTTGTCCCTGAAATGGATTGCCTTTGAGCTTACCATTTCGCTGACACAGTATGTAGCGCCAAATTGCCTTGCAACCTTGCGGAAGGCATAGTCAGTCACGCCAGCCATTGGCGCGAGTATTATTGCGTTTTTGAAGTTCATATACCCTCCAAATAATGAATGAAAAATAATACGAAACATCTGCTCGTTTGCCACAGGCAAACATATCGAGTTAAGGCACAGCCTTAACATATCGATTTTTCGTATGCGAAAAAATATCGATTTTACCGAGAGGTAAAAATATCGATAAAAACAGACGGTGCGTATAAATTAAATCGGTGCGTTCTGAGAGCTTTCGTCGATATGTTCACCTTGTGAACTCCATATGATTTGCCAAAGCAAATCTCGATATGTGCAAAAGCGGGACGCCGAGGGCGTCGTCCCCTACAAGATATATTTGCTTCGCTAACGAGAGTACAAAAGCAGAATCAATTCTGCTTTTGTACTGACTTATACTCGTCGTAGAATTTGTAATAGGGGCAGGATTGGTTTTTGCTTGTCAGGTAGCGCAAATACTCGTCCTCGTCCATATCTATTTTGCAGATATATTCCTCGTATTCCTCGTCGTAGTCGTAGTGTTCACAGTTTTCGCAAATATTAGCCATAGTTATACCTCATAGAAACGGCGGGAGCAAGCCCCCGCCCTACATAATTTCTCTTTTGCGTCAGCAAAAATATCACTCGCCTGCGGCGAATATCACTCACAATCGTGTTACTCGATTGTGTATGTTGTTCCCTCGCGTGTGTCCTTAATTGTAACGCCCATTTGTGAAAGCTCAGCGCGGATTTCGTCAGCGCGGGCAAAGTTCTTTTCCTTCTTTGCTGCGGCTCTTTCAGCAATCAGGCCTTCAATCTTAGATTTCAATTCTGGGTCGATTTCAGCGCTCGCGCTCTCTGTCTGTGCGCTTGCCTGAGATTGTGCGTTCATAGCATTTGCCGCGTCAATAAGACCAACACAAAGAACGGCACCGTCAATTTCAGCAATAGCTGCAAGCTTGGATGCATCTGTTGTGTTTGCCTTTAAAATATCGTAAATGCAGGTAATACCAAGGGCGGTGTTCATATCGTTGCCAACCTTGTCAATAAAGGTAGCCTTTGCTTGCTTAACAAACTCGGAGTCAATCTCGCCACCGTTTTTAAGTCCTGCAATTCTGCGCACAAGCTTGTTGTATGCGCCGCTTGCCTGGTCAAGTGCCTCGTAGGAGAACACAAGTGGCTTTCTGTAATGTGACTGCAAGCAGAAGAAACGGTAAACAAGAGGGTTGTATCCCTTGGACTCAATCAAGGAAACTGTCAAGAAATCTCCCTTTGATTTGCTCATTTTACCTGTTTCGTCATTCAAGTGGTGAACGTGGAACCAGTAGTTACACCATTTTTCACCTGTATATGCCTCGCTCTGCGCGATTTCGTTTGTATGGTGTGGGAAAATGGTGTCAACACCTCCACAGTGGATAACAAGCTTGTTGCCCAAGTGCTTCATACAAATAGAGGAGCATTCAATATGCCAGCCTGGGTAGCCAATGCCCCAAGGGCTGTTCCACTTCAATTCCTGGTCATCAAACTTGGATTTGGTGAACCAGAGAACAAAGTCGCTCTTGTTTTTCTTGCTCTTGTCCTCGGTAACGTCGTCACGCACGCCAACCATAAGCTCCTCGCTTTGGTGACCTGTCAACACGTTGTAGTTTTCCACCTTAGATGTGTCAAAGTAGATGTTGCCGTCAGCCAAGTATGCGTAGTCCTTTTCAAGCAAGGCTTCAATCATTTTGATAAAGTTGTCAATGCAATTTGTTGCAGGCTCTACAATATCGGGGTATTTGATGTTGAGCTTCTTGCAGTCGTTGAAAAATGCGTTCTTGTAAAATTCCGCAATTTCCATAACTGTCTTTTTCTCGCGCTTAGCACCCTTGAGCATTTTGTCTTCACCCGTGTCACCGTCGCTTGACAGGTGTCCCACGTCTGTGATGTTCATAACTCTTGTAACATCATAGCCATAAAAGCGCAAAAATCTTTCCAGCACGTCCTCCATAATGTAGGTACGGAGATTGCCGATGTGCGCAAAGTGGTAAACGGTAGGACCGCAGGTGTACATTTTAACGCGGTTTTCCTCGTTGGGAATAAAGTCCTCAACCTTTTTTGTAAGTGTATTATAAAGCTTCATTATCTACTACCTCTGAAATATTTTTTAATACTGATAACTGAAAGTATCATAATCGGAATTGAAAGAAGTGCCACAAGACCGCTGATGCCCTCTGAAAACGCAAGGGTACAGTTATATGCCATATGGAACACAATGGATGGCAAAACGGAGTTGAATTTAACAAAGAGCCAACCCATCAAAATGCCAATGCCTGTTGCGTAAATAAAGCTGATGGCTGTGCCGTGTGCCGCGCCGAAGGCAAGGGATGACAAAAGAATTGCTGCCCAAGGATGCATTTCCCTCTTGAGTGTGCCCAAAATAAGACCTCTGAACAAAATTTCCTCAAGCAAGGGTGCCATAAGACCAACGCTGAAGAATTGCAAAACACCGCTTGCGGTCATAACGTCGGAATATGTGTCGTTCTGCACGTTAAACCATTCCTCCGGCAAAATGCCCGACATCTGTATCATACCAAGAATAAGTGCAACGCCGTAAGCGGCAGAAACGCCAAGAATAATCATAGTAAGCACAAAGCGGGACGGGAATGGGTTGACATATGATTTTTCGCTAAGCGGAGTGTCCGTGAATTTGAAAATAAGGGCGAAAGCCAAAATGCAAAGACAGTTGCCCACAATAGTCAGCTCAAGGCTCATTTGCTCAACCAAGCCAGGGTATGGGGAAAGCCAAGCCAAAAGAAAAACCGATGCTACCTGAATAATGAGATAAACGGCAAAATATAAAATTGAGAAAAGCAAGGCGGAAAGGATGCCGCGAAAGCTATATTTCTTCTCCAAAAAATCACCTCAAAGATAAGCCAAGCGGAAACACAGAACAAGCCCGCCTATGGCATTAAAATTTTAAATTATAAATATAGTTTGAAATATTGTAGCACAAAAAAACACCTTTGTAAATATGAAGAATAATAAAAAATAAAAAAATATTAATAAAAGTATTGCAATTTGGAAAAAACTATGCTATAATCGGGGCAGTTAATACCGAGCGAGAGTGGACTTTTCAGAGTTCACTCTCTCTTTAGTATTTGCCGCTCTGCGGCAAATAACATTTCGCTGTGCGAAATATATCACGTTAAGGGCAACCTTAACATATCACTTTTTGCAAAGCGAAAAATATCACTTTTGCCCAAGGTGGGCAAAAATATCACTTAAACGAAAGGCGGTGGCTTTTACTTGAAATCATCAAAGAGCATAGTTGCCACAGTTACACCCATTGCAGAAAAGGTAGCCCGTGAGCTTGGCTTTTTCGTGTGGGATGTTGACTACGTAAAAGAGGGTACGGAATGGTTTTTAAGGATTGACATTGACAAGGAAAAGGGCGTTAATATTGAGGATTGTGAAAGATTTTCACGCACTATCGACCCACTTCTTGACGAGATTGACCCAATTGAGGATGCATACACATTGCAAATTTCCTCTCCCGGACTTGAAAGAGTTATCAAAAACGATTTTCACTTAGAGCACTGTCTTGGAGAGACTGTATCGGTGCGCCTTTACGCACCGTTGAACGGCTTTAAGGAATATGTTGGCGAGCTTGTTTCGTATAATGCCGACACCGTTACCTTATATGTCGAGGAAAATGTTGAAATTCCGAGAAAAGCAATCGGTAAAATGAATACTTACTTTGAAATTTAAAAAGGAGAACAAAGATGAACAAGGAATTTTTTGAAGCACTTGATTTGCTCGAGAAAGAGCGTCACATTCCAAAGGAGTACATGATTGAAAAGGTTGAGGCTGCTCTTGCAACCGCTTGCAGACGTGAGCTTGGCTCAACTAACATTTCTGTTGTTATTGATGCAGAGAAGCAGGACATTAAGGTTTACAGAAAGTATAAGATTGTGTCCGTTGTTGAAGACCCACAGACAGAAATCACAAAGGACCAGATTGCAGAATTTGAAATTAATATGAAGGCTCAGGGCAAGAAGCTCAAGACCCGTTCCCGTAAGAGAAGCGTTGGAGCAGACTATGAATATGAGCTTCAGACAAAGGAGTTCCGCCGTCTTAGCGCACAGAACGCAAAGCAGGTTATCATCCAGGGTATCCGCGAGGCTGAAAGAAGCTACCAGGCTAAGGAATATGAGGACAAGCGCGGCGAAATGCTCTCCGCTATTGTTACAAAGGTTGAGGATTCTACAGGTAATGTAGTTGTTGACACAGGTATTTCACAGGCTGTTCTTTTGAAGGCTGAGCAAATCCCAGGCGAGGTTCTTCGCGTTGACGACAGAATTAAGGTGTTTGCAACACAGGTTGCCGCAGCAGGTGAGCGCGGTCCTCTTGTTTCACTCACAAGAATTCATCCAAACCTCGTTAAGAGACTCTTTGAAACAGAGGTTCCTGAAATTGCTGACGGTGTTGTTATTATCAAGAGCATTTGCCGTGAGGCAGGCTCAAGAACAAAGATTGCCGTTTACTCAAGAGACCCAGAGGTTGACGCGGTTGGCGCGTGCATCGGTAACAGAGGCTCAAGAATAAACGTTGTGGTTGACGAATTGAATGGCGAAAAAATCGACATTATTCCATATAGCGATGACCCTTGCGAATATGTAAAGGCAGCACTTTCTCCTGCCGCTGTTAAGAGCGTTGAGCTTGTTGGCGACAGACAGACAAAGGCGGTTGTAAGCGCAGATCAGCTTTCCTTGGCTATCGGTAAAATGGGTCAGAACGCAAGACTTGCGGCAAGACTTACAGGCTGTAAGATAGATATCAAGAGCGAGTAAGCAGTGCAAGAGAGGTATTCCATGGAAAAGAAAATACCAATGAGAAAATGCCTTGGATGTATGCAGTCGTTTCCGAAAAAAGACCTGATAAGAGTGGTAAGAACCCCTGAAAATGAGGTTTTGATTGACTTAACGGGCAAGAAATCGGGCAGGGGCGCATACCTTTGTAAAGACAAGGCTTGCCTCAAAAAGGCAGTTAAAGCAAAGAGAATTCAAAGTAACTTAGAGGTACAAATAAGCGAGGAGCTAATCGAATCGCTTTCAAAGGAGCTTGACGGTATTGAACAGTAAGGTATTATCTATGCTCGGTCTTTGCAGACGTGCAGGGGCGGTAATAATCGGCACCGACTTGGTGACAAAAGCACTCCCAAGCGGTAAGGTGAAGCTGGTTATGTATGCAAATGATTCTTCCGCTAACACGGAAAAGAAAATTACCGACAAATGTAAATTTTATCATACAGAATGTGTAAAATTAACATATGACGGTGGGGAAATCGCCCATGCTATCGGTAAGCAGTCAACCGTTTCTGTGGTTGGCATAACCGACGAGAATTTTTCACGGGAATTGAACCTTTTAATATCTAAAGAAACGAGGTAAAATATATGGCACGCATAAAGGATTTTGCAAAGGATTTTAACCTTGATATAAAGGATGCTCTTGATTTAATTGAAAGGGCTGGCTTTGGCGCTCGTCAATCAGGCGCTAACATAGAAGCAGACGAAATCTCCACAGTAGTTAATATGCTCACACTCGATAAGCAGTGCGGCGGCATTGATGCTTACTTGGACGGAAAAAATACAATTACATCTGAAAAGAAGAAGGCTAAGGCTAAGGCTAAAGCTGAAGCAGAGGCTAAGGCGAAGGCTGAGGCAGAGGCAAAAGCAAAGGCAGAAGCAGAAGCTAAGGCTAAGGCAGAAGCAGAAGCTAAGGCTAAGGCTGAAGCGGAAGCTAAGGCAAAGGCAGAAGCAGAGGCTAAGGCTAAAGCAGAGGCAGAGGCTAAGGCAAAGGCTGAGGCAGAAGCTAAGGCAAAGGCTGAAGCAGAAGCTAAGGCTAAAGCAGAAGCAGAGGCTAAGGCTAAAGCAGAAGCAGAGGCTAAAGCAAAGGCAGAAGCAGAGGCTAAAGCAAAGGCAGAGCAGAAGCCACAGCAGAACAACAGAAATGACAGATTTGCTAAGCCACAGTATGAGCAAAGACCGGGACAGGGCGGTTATCAGAAGGACTTCAACAGAGATAACAAGCCATTTAACAAGGATGCAAATAAGGGTGGCTACGAAAAGAAGGAATATAACAAGGACTTTGGCGGCAACAGAGATTTTGGCAACAAGGACTTTAACAGAGACAGAAATAACCAGGGTCGTCCAAACGGTGGCTTCTTTGATAAGGACAAGGGCGAAAAGAAGACATACAATGTTACTCCAAAGCAGAAAAAGCCTGAATCCAATGTAGTTGAAATCAAGACAAAGACAGGCGAAACAAGAGTTGTTGACACAAGAATTTCCGACGTTGACTTGTCCAAGTACGACGAGAAGTTCGACAACTACGAGGCAACCCACGGCAACTACGGCGGTGGTGCAGGCAAGCAGAAGGTTAAGAAGCAGAATAATAAGGACAGCTTCGGCTCCTCTAAGAAGGAGAGGGAGCGCCAGGCAATGGAAAAGATGAAGAAGGCTGCCTTTGAAAAGGCAAAGAATACCCAGCTTTCCATTACAGTTCCTGACGAAATTACAGTTGGTGAGCTTGCGTCCAGATTGAAGGTTAACTCAGGCGAAATTATCAAGAAGCTTATGATGATGGGCGTTATGGCATCCGTTAACCAAACAGTTGACTTTGACACCGCATACCTTATTGGTGACGAGCTTGGCGCAAAGGTAACAAAGGAAGTAGTTGTTACTATTGAGGAAAAGCTATTTGAGGAAGAGGTTGACTCCGAAGAAAGCCTTGTTGAGCGCGCACCTGTTGTTTGTGTAATGGGTCACGTTGACCACGGTAAAACATCACTTCTTGACGCTATCAGACATACACACGTTACAACAGGCGAGGCAGGCGGTATTACACAGCATATCGGTGCTTACAGAGTTAATATAAACGGCAAGGACATCACATTCCTTGACACCCCGGGCCACGAGGCATTTACAGCTATGCGTTTGCGTGGTGCTATGGCAACTGATATTGCTATTATCGTTGTTGCGGCAGACGACGGCATTATGCCACAGACCGTTGAGGCTATCAACCATGCTAAAGCTGCGGGAGTTGATATTGTTGTAGCTATTAATAAGATGGATAAGCCAACCGCTAACCCTGATAACATTAAGCAGGAGCTTACAAAGTACGACCTTGTTCCCGAGGAATGGGGCGGTGACATTATGTGTATTCCTGTTTCCGCACACACAAAGATGGGTATTGATGACCTTTTGGAAAGTGTGCTTTTGATTGCCGAGGTTAAGGAATTAAAGGCTAATCCAAAGAGACTTGCAAAGGGTATCGTTATCGAGGCTAAGCTTGATAAGGGTAGAGGCCCTGTTGCAACAATTCTTGTACAGAACGGAACACTCAAGTCCGGTGACGTTGTTATTGCGGGAACTGCCGTTGGTAGAGTAAGAGCAATGACAGACCATAACGGTAAGGCACTTAAGGTGGCAGGTCCATCTGTTCCTGTTGAAATTACAGGTCTTTCCGAGGTTCCAAACGCAGGTGACGAGTTCAATGCGGTTAAGGACGAAAGAATGGCAAGAGAATTGGCAGAGCAAAGACGTGCTCGCGCTAAGGAAGAAATCTTTAAGGCTAACGCAAAGGTTAACCTTGACGACCTCTTTAGCCAGATTAACGACGGTGTTAAGGAGCTTAACATTATCGTAAAAGCTGACGTGGGCGGTTCCTGCGAGGCGGTTAAGGCATCCCTCGTTAAGCTTTCCAACGCAGAGGTTAAGGTTAATGTAATTCACACAGCGGCGGGCGGTATTACAGAGAGCGACGTTATGTTAGCGGCAGCATCCAATGCTATTATCGTTGGCTTTAACGTTCGTCCTGATAAGGTTGCTATGGACTCCGCTGAAAGACAGAATGTTGATATAAGAACACACAGAATTATTTATGAAATTATAGAGGAAATCGAAGCAGCTATGAAGGGTATGCTTGCTCCTACCTTCAAGGAAGTGATTTACGGTCACGCCGAGGTAAGACAGACAATCCGTGTACCTGGTGTTGGTACAATTGCAGGCTGTTACGTACAGGATGGCAAGATTGTTCGTTCCGCTTCTATCAGAATTATCCGTGACGGTATCGTTATTGCGGAGGACAAGATTGCATCCCTTAAGAGATTTAAGGACGACGCAAAGGAAGTCAACGCAGGCTACGAGTGCGGTGTAGGACTTGATAAGTTCAACGACATCAAGGAAAACGATGTTCTCGAAGCATTTGGTATGGAAGAAGTAGAGAAGTAATTCGCTTTCGCGAATTACTTAATGCAAAATTCAAAATTCAAAATGCAAAATTAAAAGTAAACCGAAAAGGACAAGGCGAGCTGCCTTGTCCTTTTTCTATTGGTAATTTTGTCGATATGTTCACTGCGTGAACTCGATATGATTTGCTAAAGCAAAACTCCATATGTGCTGTCGCACTCGATATGTTGGCAATGCCAACAAGAAAAAATTCGGGGAAGCAGCCCCGAATTTTTTGTTTATTTGGTTTTAATCACTTAGCGTAGTCAACTACACGGCTTTCGCGGATGAGGTTAACCTTGATTTGACCCGGGTATTCAAGCTCAGATTCAATCTTCTTAACGATGTCGCGGGCAACGAGTGCCATTCTGTCATCATTAATCTGCTCAGGCTTAACCATAATACGAATTTCACGGCCTGCCTGAATAGCAAAGGTCTTTTCAACACCCTCAAAGCTCTTGGCAATTTCCTCAAGCTTTTCAAGTCTCTTTATGTAGTTTTCAAGGTTTTCACGTCTTGCACCCGGGCGAGCCGCGGAAATTGCATCAGCCGCTTGAACAATAACAGCAATAATTGTCTGTGCCTCAACGTCACCGTGGTGAGCCTCGATTGCGTGAATAATTTCCTTGCTTTCCTTGTACTTCTTAGCAACATCAACACCGATTTGAACGTGTGAGCCCTCGATTTCGGCTGTCAATGCCTTACCGATATCGTGGAGCAAGCCTGCGCGCTTAGCAAGAGTAACATCTGCGCCAAGCTCTGCCGCCATAACACCTGCCAAGGCAGAAACCTCAATGGAGTGGTCAAGCACGTTCTGACCGTAGCTTGTCCTGTATTTAAGTCTGCCAAGGAGCTTGATAAGCTCAATGTTAATGCCGTGCACACCTGTTTCAAAGGTAGCCTTTTCGCCTGCCTGCTTGATTGAAGCCTCAACCTCGCGTCTTGCCTTTTCAACAGTTTCTTCAATTCTTGTTGGGTGAATTCTACCATCGGAAATAAGCTTTTCGATAGCAATTCTTGCAGTTTCACGTCTGACAGGGTCAAAGCCTGAAATTGTAATAGCCTCTGGGGTATCGTCAATAATAAGCTCAACACCTGTAAGATTTTCAATAGCGCGGACATTACGTCCCTCGCGGCCGATAATACGGCCCTTCATTTCGTCATTTGGAAGAGCAACAACGGAAATAGTAGCCTCGGAAACGTGGTCCGCTGCACACTTTGCAATAGCCAAGGAAATAATATTCTTAGCCTTCTTGTCTGCCTCCTCCTTGAATTCAGCCTCAAGCTCCATAAGCTTTTGTGCCTGCTCGTGCTTAACATCATCCTCAAGATTCTTGATAAGCATAGCCCTTGCCTCCTCGGCGGAGTAGCCTGAAATTTTTTCAAGCAGCTTGAGCTGAGCCTCGTGCAATTGTTCGATTTTTTCTTTGATTTCGTCTGCTTCCTTAACCTTTTTCGCTAAAGCCTCTTCCTTCTTTTCCATAGCTTCAGCCTTTTTATCAAGATTATCTTCCTTATTAGCAAGTCTTTGCTCCTGACGGGTTAATTCGGCACGTCTTTCCTTAACCTCGCGCTCAAGCTCGTTTCTTGCCTTCTGGATTTCATCCTTGGCATCAAGCATGTATTCCTTGCGCTTGGTTTCTGCGGCTTTGATAGCATCCTCTAAGAGCTTTTTCGCTTGCTGCTCGGCTGAGCCTATCTGCTTTTCGGCTATGCTACGTCTGAGTATAATACCCACAACGACGCCAACTACCGCGCAAGCCGCTCCGATAATAGCTGCGATGTACCATTGTACCACAACAACATACCTCCTCTTTTTATTTCGGCGAAATATTAGAAATTATTAACATTAGTTATGTAAAAAGCGCAAAAGATCCGCCGATAAATCCAATGAGCCAAATTTCTACATAATATAATTATATATTATACTTAACATATAGTCAAGAGAAAATTTTAAAATAATTTGCGTTTTTTATTGACGGACGCAGAATTATAAACTATAATGAATAAAGAGGTGCTGTATGAAATTAACTGAACTTGAATCGAATCTTGCAACAAGAATTGAAAAGGGCGCTCTTCTGACCGCCACTGATAAAAACGGACGCGTGAACACAATGACGGTTTCCTGGGGTGGCACAGGCATACTTTGGGGAAAGAATGTGTGCTTTGTTTTTGTCCGTCCCGAGCGATACACCTATGAGTTTTCTGAAAGCGGCGACACTATGACCCTGTCATTTTTAGGTGACCGGGAAAAAGGCACTTTGTCGCTTTGTGGAACAAAAAGCGGGCGGGACGTGGACAAATTTGAGGCTTGCGACCTGAAATACACTATGCAAAACGGCACTTGCATTTTGGAAAAGGCAGAGCTGACTCTGGTGCTCAAAAAGCTCTATGCCGACGACTTGAAAGAGGAATGCTTTGTGAACGACACACCAAAATCGTTTTACAAAAACGGCGGCTACCATAAAATGTATGTTTGCGAAGTTGTTGATATTTTAGAGGGCAAGGGCCTCTAAAATATAATGCAAAATGCAAAATGCAAAATTCAAAATTAGATTAGAAAAACCGTATTGGAGGAGAATATGAAAGACTGCAAATGGATAACAAGTCCCAAAGCCACGGGCTCGGACAATCAGCTTTACTATTTTAAGAAGGAATTTGACTTAAAGGTAGTTAAAGAGGCGCGCGTGGACATTTCCGCACAGGCGCGCTACAAGCTTTACATAAACGGAGAGCTCGTTGGCATTGGTCCTTGCAAGGGCACACGCGAAAAGACATACTTTGACACAATAGATGTTACTGACTGCTTGGTGGTTGGTAAAAATGAAATTTACGTTGAGGTTTTGCAGCTTGCCGCAACGGATATGGAAGGCAAAATGTCACCTATCGAGGGCGTTTTGCGTATGAGCTACCCACTTCTTGCCCTTGAGCTTGCTTGCGGAGATATTGTTATAGCAAGTGACGACAGCTGGCTGTGCGCAAAGGCAACAGGCAATACACAACTCAACGCAAGGAGCTGCTATTCGGGTGCTACACGTGAGAAGGTGAACGCAACCGAGATGGCAAGCCTGGTGTATGAAAACGCAAAGGTACAGTGCGGCATTTCCGACGGTGAGGCTGACCACTATTGGTGGGGCTGCACAAATAAGGCGTTCCTTTTTGAGCGTCCTATTCCAATGCTCGATATGCAACAAAAGCGTGATATTATCAGCTTTGACGGTGAATATTTTGAAAGTAAATACTTAACCTTCGGCTTCCCTCACTTCAAAATTACAGGTAAGGGCAAGGTTGACCTTGTTTATTTCGAGTGCTTCGACTCCGATTGCGGTAAAACATACAGAGACAGAACTGACAGAAGCCTTGGCATCTGCCGTGAAATGATAGACACTGTTGAGGTTGACGGAGAATATCACTTTGAGCCATTCTGGTTCAGATGCTTCCGCTACATCAAGGTGGAAAAGACAGGGGATGTGTCCGTTGAAATGGTTGGCTTTACCGAGGTTAACTACCCTATGTTCCCACGCACAGACTACGATTTTGGAACAAAAACAGACAATAAGCTCTGGGAAATCAGCGTGCGTACCCTTCAAAGATGTATGCACGAAACATATGAGGATTGCCCATTCTATGAGCAGCTTCAGTATGCTATGGATACATCTGTGCAGATGGTGTTTAACTATCAGCTCACAAACGATGACAGGTTGGCAAGAAAGGCAATGGACGACTTTGCGGCAGAGCAGCACGCGGACGGCTTGATGCCTTCAAGAACTCCTTCCGTTGGCGAGCAGCACATTCCGTCCTTCCAGTTCTATTTTATATTTATGGTGTACGCACACTATATTCGCTTTGGTGATGTTTCCCTTGTGAGAAAGCACCTGCGCGCAATGGACGGCGTTATTGAGTGGTTCAGACACTTGATTAACGAGGACGGAGTTGTAGGACAGAGCAAATATTGGAACTTTATCGACTGGGCAACCCCTTGGGTTTACGACCAGGTAAGAGGCTGTGAGGGCGGTGTACCTCTCGGAGTAAACGAGGGCGTTATCGGTATTTACAACCCAATGATGGCATATTTCCTTCAGTGTGCCGCTAAGCTCAATGAGATTTGCGGACGCGAGGATGTTGCAAGGGAATATTTAGAGGTGGCTGAGGTTTTGAAGAAGAACACCGAAAAGTATTTCTACGACAAGGAAAAGGGACTTTACGCCGACGATGTAAATCATATCTATTATTCACAGCATATGCAGACCTGGTGCGTTCTTTCGGGCGTTTGCAAGGGAGCAAAGGCTAAAAAGGTAATGAAAAACGGTCTTTCCCTTGAGGCAAAGGCTACATACGCATTTGCGTATTTCTATTTCCGTGCCCTTGAGCGCGTTGGTCTTTACGATAAGACAAAGGAAATGATGGACAGCTATCGCGGACTTTTGAAGCTCAATTGCACCACAATTCCCGAAACACCAACCCTTTCAAGAAGTGACTGTCACGCCTGGGGCGCTCTTGCTATCTACGAGTTTTCCGCAACCGTTCTTGGTGTGCGCACAGAAAACGTAGGTGAAAGGAGCGTATCAATCAAGCCATATATCAAGGGCAGAAGCTACGCCCGCGGCACAGTTTCCACAATTGCCGGCGACGTAACGGTGGATTGGAAGAAGACCAAGGACGAATTCACCTTGAAGGTAACAAGCGACAAGGGTGTCAAGAAGGTTATCACCATGCCAAACGGCGATACCTACGAAACCTCAAAGAAATCTTGCACATACAAATGCAATATATAGATATAAATGCAAAATTCAAAATGCAAAATGTAAAATTGGATAGCAATAAGAAAGGAAGTTAAAACAAATGAAGATTGCACTAATAGCACACGATAAGAAAAAAGACGCAATGATAAATCTTGCAATTAAATATCAAGATACCTTGGCACAGCACGAGCTTTACGCAACAGGCACAACAGGTACTCTTGTTATGGGTGAAACAGGACTTAAAATTAAGAGAATGAAGTCAGGACCTCTCGGCGGCGACCAGCAGATTGGCTCAATGGTTGCAGAGGGCAAGCTGGACCTCATTGTATTCCTTCGCGACCCACTCACATCTCAGCCACACGAGCCTGACGTGACAGCGCTCCTTCGTCTTTGCGACGTACAGTCAATCCCCTTGGCTACAAACGTAAAGAGCGCAGAAATTATGCTCGAGGCTGTACAAAACGGCAAGAAGCTTTAATTTACATAAAAAACAAACACAGGGTAAGCCGAAATGGCTCACCCTGTGTGTTTTATTTGAGGTTTATAGTCCGAAGTAGCTAATAGCGTTATGGTAGCAGATGTCCTTGATAACTCTTGATACGGTGTCAAGGTTAGTTGTCATTTCGCCCTTTTCCATCATTGTGCCGAGATAGTTGCACAAAATGCGGCGGAAGTAGTGGTGACGTGGATAGGAAAGGAAGGAACGGCTATCGGTGAGCATACCAACGAATGCGCCGATGTGACCTGTTGCGCACAAGTCCTCTAAGTGCTTTTCCATACCGATTTTGTTGTCCAAGAACCACCAAGCAGGACCGTACTGGATTTTGCCCCTTGCCTCGTCGCTTTGGAAGCAACCCATAATTGTCATAATCTCGGAGTTCATTTTTGGGTTTAAGTTAAAGAGAATGAGCTTTGGCAAAGCGCCCTCTGAATTGAGCTTATCCATCAAGCGAGAAAGCTGGGAAATACTGTTCTTGTCGGAAATACTGTCATAGCCTGTGTCAAGACCCAATTTTTTCAGCATCACCGCATTGTTGTTACGCATAGCGCCAAAGTGCAATTCTGTTGCTACCTTGTATTTTGCGTAAAGCTTCATTAAGAAATATGTTACATAGCCCTTAAAGATTTCACTGTCGGCAATTGAGGGCTTGCCACCTGCCAAAACGGATTTTAGCACCTTGTCTGCCTCTTGTTTTTCTGGCACTGCATATACATTTTCAACGGCAATATCACTTGCGCGGCAACCAACCTTTAAAAATTCCTGCAAGCGGATTTCCAGAGCAGACTCAAGCTCGTCAAGGCTTGTGATTTTGTGGGTCAGCTCCTCTAATTTACCAAGGAAGGTGAGGTATGCTTCCGCTTCAATATTCATTATTTTATCTGCGCGGAATGCAGGCAAAACTGTGAAGCCATAGTTCTTTTCCTTGATTTTAACAAAGGTATCAAGGTCGTCAAAAACCTCATTTGTGGTAAACACGTGAGTTACATTTGAGCCTTCGATAAGGCTTTGGGGAGTAACGTTGTTTGCCTTAATATAGGTGTTGCACTCGTCCCAAATCTTTTCCGCATTTTCCTCGTTAATCTCGTGGGTGCAGCCGAAAAACTCCTGAAGCTCCACCTGTGACCAGTGGTAAAGTGGGTTGCCAAAGGCAGTGCCCAAGGTCTTGCAGTATGCCAAAAACTTTTCCTTGTTGGATGCTGTGCCTGTGATATACTCCTCGTTAATACCGTAGTTTCTCATCAAACGCCACTTGTAGTGGTCGCCTGAGAGCCAAATCTCGAAAATATCGCCAAAGGGCTTGTTTTCAAGTATCTGCTTTTCGGGCAAATGACAGTGATAGTCGATAATGGGCATATTCTTGGCATAGGTACTGTAAAGCATTTCTGCTGTTTTGTTTGTCAGTAAAAAATTGTCTTTTATGTAGCTCATAGCGTTACTCCGTCCTTAAAAATTGCTATTTCGGAAAATTCTCTTTCCTCATTTTTTGTTTTTGTGCCGCTTGCAACCGAGATTATGTAGTCCAAAAGTCGGTCAGTAAGCAAGCTCATTTTTTCGCCCTCTAACACAGGAGATGCGTCAAAGTCAATCCACGCGGATTTTTTGGTGGCAAGGTCCTTGTTTGTGGAAATCTTTACCGTTGGCACAGCGCCCCCTAAAGGTGTACCTCTGCCTGTGGTGAAAAGCACCATATGCGCGCCGCACGCCATCAGGTTTGTAATTGCCACAATATCGTTGCCCGGGCCGTTCAAGAGAGAAAGACCGTTTTTGGTAAGTCGGTCACCGTAGTCAAGCACGTCAACCACAGGGGAAAGGCCGCCCTTTTGCACGCATCCCAAGGATTTTTCCTCAAGAGTTGTGATGCCCCCTGCCTTGTTTCCCGGGGATGGGTTTTCGTAAATAACCTGGTTGTGTCTTGTGAAGTAATCCTTGAAATTGTTTATCAAGGAAACTGTTTTGTCAAAAATTTCTCGGCTTTTGCACCTTTCCATTAAAAGATGCTCCGCGCCAAACATTTCGGGCACCTCGGTGAGCACGCAGCTACCGCCAAAGGAAACCAAGCGGTCACAAAGACTGCCCACCAATGGATTTGCGGAAATTCCGCTATATCCGTCGCTTCCCCCGCATTTGAGTCCCAAGCGCAGACGGGAAATGTGGATTTTTTCCTTTTTGAAGGTGGATGCGTATGCTTTTAATTCCTCAATTATAGACACTCCCTCGGCGATTTCGTCCGTGGCGTCCTGACAATTCAAGAATTTCACGCGATTTGGGTTATATTCCCCAAGGGTTTTCTTCAATTTTTCAATATTTGTGTTTTCACACCCTAAGCCAAGGACTAAAACACCGCCTGCGTTAGGATGGTTAATCATACCGCACAGGATTTTTTCAGTTACGTCCTGGTCGTCACCTAACTGTGAGCAGCCGTAAGGATGGGGAAAGCACATAGCGCCTGTTTGGCGGGCAAGAGCCTCGGACACCTTGTTGACACAGCCAACTGTGTTTACAATCCAAATGTCATTTCGGATGCCCACATCTCCGTTTTCACGCACGTAGCCCTCAAAATATAAATTGGTGTCAATGTGGGAAATTCCGTAGTCCTTGTAATTATATGTATATTCAAGATTGCCCGAAAGATTGGTTTTCAAATTGTGAGTATGCACGTGTGCGCCCACACCTATGTCCTCTGTTGCGTGGCCAATGGGAGAGCCGTATTTGATTACGTTTTCCCCTGCCTTGATTGGCACAAGGGCATATTTGTGACCGTTTTCGCGCACCTCTACATTGTCATTTGGATGAATTTGCATAGCCTTCAACCTCACTTGCAAAGCGGCTCAGGTCCTGTCCCCACAAGGAAACGTCGGACAAAATTTCTGCAACCGTGCCCTTTTGCATTTTTTCTGTTGCTGTTGCGTCATCGTTCGGTGTGCCGTATTTATAAAAATCTATCAGCTTGGCAAAGGAGAACAAAAGGGTTTTTGGCGCTTTGCCGAATTTTCTTTCGTAGTCAAGAATTGAGGGAAGCACACGCACCTTGAATTTGCTCACGGAGTTGAGCGCAATTGACTGACAAAGGTGACGGATGTATGGGTTGGAAAATCTTTCAAGCACCGCCTTGGCATAAGCTTCTGTTTCCGCCCTGTCCATATCAAGAGAGTCCACAATTTCCGCCTGGCAAGCACGCAGGTGCGCGGACATTTTTTCGTCCTTCAAGCAATCCCCAACAGTTTCCACACCCTCTAAAAGAGCATAGGGAATCATAGATGTGTGAGAGCCGTTCAAAATGCGCACCTTGATAGTGCGGTACTTTTTAAGCTCCTCTGTCAAAACAACGTTGAGTCCGCATTTGTCAAATGGAATTTCGTTGAAAAGACCCATATAGCCCTCAATTGCCCACAGGTGAAAATACTCTGAGGTGTTTAGCATTTTGTCCTCGAAGCCAACGTCGATTTTTTCTTCCTTAGGGTAGCCTGTGTTAATCCTGTCAACTAAGGTGTTGGTGAAAATGTTTTCATTTTCAATCCAAGCGGCAAAATCACCGCCAAGACCCCAAAGCTCACAGTATTTGAGAATACATTTTTTCAGCTCTCCACCGTTATTTTCAATAAGCTCGCAGGGCAAGAAAACAAAGCCGCCCTTGCCAAGGGTAAATCTCTTGTAAAGGAGCTGAGTCAGCTTGCCCGGGAAGGATGAGGCAGGAGTGTCTGACATTTTGTCCTCACCGTTGAATGCAATACCCGCCTCTGTTGTGTTGGAAACGATAAAGCGGAAATCGTCATTCTCAGCCAAAGCCATATATGCGGCAAAATCGTCATAGGGCTTGACTGTTCTTGAAATGGAGTCAATTTTCTTAACATCAACGCCCTCAACGCCACGGCAAAGGTGAGTATATACACAGCCCTGCGCTTCAAGGGTGTCGCACAAGCCGTTTTTAATAGGCTGAACAACAACAACGCTTCCGCCAAAATCTGCTTTTTCGTTTGCTATCTGTACCATCCAGTCAACAAAGCCACGCAAAAATCCGCCCTCGCCAAACTGAATTATTTTTTCTTTTCTTGTATTGCTCATATGTCAACCTCGCAAAATTGAAATTACAATTCATTATAACACGAAAAAACCAACTATTCAATGTAATTTGCAAATTTATTTGGTATATAATTAACTTGACATTTGTACGAAAATATTATATTATATACTTATGGCGCGATTTGGATTTGCGCAGATATCTTTTTTGAAGGGGGGAGCTAATATCAGTAAATTAGACAAGGCTGTTGCTCGCGAAACGCGGTTTGTCGCTATCTGGGTTTTGATATTTTCTGCGGTTATGCAGGCGGTTTTTCTCATTATACAAAAATGGGATTACACGGTGCTGCTCGGCAATTTGCTAAGCGGCGCGGTTGGCATTTTCAATTTCTTTTTGCTTGGCGTCACTGTGCAAAGAGCGCTTGAAACGGGAGATGTGAAGGCTGCAAAGAGTAAAATGAAAATTTCTCAGGCTCTGCGTCTTATTATGCTTGGCGTGGTTGCCATTCTCGGTGCAACACTTTTTTGCTTTAACCTTTGGGCAACACTTATTCCTATGCTTTTCCCAAGGATTTCTCTGATAATTCGCGGCATCCTTATGAAAAAGAAGGGGGGCGGCGGAAATGAATGATGTAAAAAGCATAAAAACACTTAAATTCAAGCTTGTTGACACCCTTTATATTATGATGATGGTGGTGCCCTTGCTTGTGGGTATCGTCTTTAAGGTTTTGTTTACTCCACCGTCCGAGGGGGTTAGCATTACAGGACCTCTTATCTATTTTGAAATTCCAATGCCGTTTCAAAATCTGCCGATTGGGGAGTCACAGCTCAATTCCCTCATTGTTATTATAATGGTGCTTGGCTTGTGCCTTTTTATGACCCACGGCTTACAGGAAAAGCCTGTTTTGACCCGTCAGTATATTGCTGAAATGCTTGTGGAAAAGGCAGAGGGCTTGGTAGCGGGCAATATGGGTGAGTATTTTTCTCACTTCACCTCGTTTATTATGGCAATTATGGCGCTGTCAGCATTCTCCAGCCTTTTGTCCCTCTTTGGCTTGTTCCCGCCAACGTCGGATATGAACATTGTGGCTGGCTGGGCAATTCTTGTTTTCGGTATCATCACCTATTACAAGCTCAAATGCGGACCGCTCAATTATATGAAGGAGTTTACAAAGCCTGTGGCGGTGCTGACTCCAATCAACATTATCAGTGAATTTGCAACACCTATTTCAATGGCGTTCCGTCATTACGGTAACGTGCTTTCGGGCGTTGTTGTGTCAGTTCTTGTGGGAACTGCCTTGCAGGGGGCATCTGCCCTTGTGCTTAGCTGGGCGCCCGATTTCCTTGCGAGTATTCCACTTTTGCAGGTCGGTATTCCCGGTGTTTTGTCAATTTACTTTGACTTGTTCAGCGGACTTTTGCAGGCATTCATTTTTGCTATACTTACTATGCTCAATGTGTCGGGCGCATTTGACATTGACGGCTATCGGGCATACAAAAAGAAAAAGCAGGACAAGAAAAACAAAAATAAGGTTTAATTTTACAAATTATATATTTCGGAGGAAAAACAAATGTTAGAATTAGCTATCGGTATTATTTTAGGCTGCTGTGCACTTGGCGCAGGTATTGCAATGATTGCAGGTATAGGCCCTGGTATTGGTGAAGGTAACGCGGTTGCAAGCGCGTGTGAGGCTATTGGCCGTCAGCCTGAGTCCAAGAGTGAGGTAACATCAACAATGATTCTTGGTTGTGCCGTTGCAGAAACAACAGGTCTTTACGCTTTGATTATTGCTATTTTGCTTATCTTTGTAGCACCTGGCATTTTTGTTGACGTTTTGACAAGTGCATTGCCTGCAGTAGTGGCATAAGGAGAAAAAGATGCAACCATCGGAAATCATTACCGTCAATATATGGCAAATTGTGGTTTCCTTACTTAATCTCGTAATTTTGTTTCTGATAGTTAAAAAGTTTTTGTATAAGCCTATCAAGAAAACTCTCAAGGACAGAGAGGAAAAGCTTGAGGAAAAATATACGGAAGCGGATGAGCGCTTGGAAAATGCCAAAAACACAGAGGCTGAGCTCAATGAAAAATTGAGCGAGGCGGGCAAGGCGGCAGAGCAAATTGTTAGCGATGCAACCGTGGTGGCAGAAAGGCGCAAGGCAGAAATTACGGCAGAGGCACAAGCCGAGGCAGACAATATTGTCCGCTTGGCGCATGCTGAGGCAGAGCTTGAAAGGAAAAAGGCGCAGGGAGATATCAAGACACAGATTGTCGATGTGTCCTTGGCGCTTAGCGAAAAGCTTATCGAGCGCGAAATTAAGGAAGAGGATCACCATAATCTTATAGACAGCTTCATTTCTCAAATAGGAGATGAGGACAATGAATAATATAAGCACGGAATATGCAGAGGCTCTGTTTTTGATTTCCTGTGAGGAAAATGAAGCAGAGGAATATCTGAATGACGTAAGGCTTGTAGGTAAGCTAATCAAGGAAGAGCCTGAATTTATTATGCTTTTGCGCTCACCCAATCTTTCCCAAGAGGAAAAGCTCTCTGTTTTGGAGAGTGCCTTTGGCGGCAGGGTGAAGGAGCATGTTTGCTCTTTTTTGAAGCTCCTTTGCCAAAACGGAAGAATGGAGCTTCTTCATGAATGTATTGAAGCCTACGAGGCGCTTTATAACCAAATTAAGGGCGTTGCACCTGTTTGCGTGACCAGTGCTGTTGCACTGTCCGAGGACGAGCTCCAAAGGCTCACGGCAGGGCTTGAGAAAAAGCTTGGCCGCCGTGTGGAGCTTGAATGTGTTGTTGACCCCTCAATTTTGGGCGGCATTATTGTTGAAACAAACGATACTGTCATTGACGGCAGTATCAGACGCAAAATACAAGAGGTAAAGGAAGTGATTAACAGTGAGCCAAAGACCCCATGAAATTAGTAGCATAATCAAAGAGCAAATCAAAAGCTACAAGTCTAAAATAGAAATGAAGGAAACAGGCACTGTTATACTTGTCGGTGACGGAATTGCCAAGGTTTACGGTCTTAGGGACTGTATGTCAAGCGAGCTTTTGGAGTTTGAGGACGGAAGCTTCGGCATGGCGCAAAACCTGGAAACGGAAACGGTGTCCGTTGCTATTTTGTCCGATACAAGCAATATACACGAGGGTAGCCGTGTGCGCCGTACAGGCAAGGTTGTGTCCGTGCCTGTTGGTGAAAATTTCCTCGGCAGAATAGTCAATGCCTTGGGCGAGCCTATTGACGGTAAGGGTGCTATTGAAAATAGCGGCACAAAGCCAATTGAGGCAGAGGCACCGGGCATTATCGAGCGTAAGAGCGTTTGCGTTCCACTCCAGACAGGAATTAAGGCAATAGACGGTATGATTCCTATCGGTAGAGGACAAAGAGAGCTTATTATCGGTGACAGACAGACAGGTAAAACAGAAATTTGTGTAGATACAATCATTAATCAGAAAAATACAGGCGTTATCTGTATTTATGTAGCAATAGGACAGAAAAGCACATCTGTTGTGAGCTTGGCAAATGAGCTTAGCCGCGCAGGTGCTATGGAATATACAATTATCGTGTCCGCTTCCGCTTCGGAAAGCGCACCCCTTCAGTATATCGCCCCATATTCGGGCTGTGCTATGGCTGAATATTTCAGAGAGCAGGGCCGTGACGTGCTTATTATCTATGACGATTTGTCAAAGCACGCCGTTGCATACAGAGCCTTGTCCTTGCTCATTCGCCGTCCCCCGGGCAGAGAGGCTTACCCAGGTGACGTTTTCTATCTCCACTCAAGACTCCTTGAAAGAGCCGCGTGTGTGGATGAAGCATACGGTGGCGGCTCAATTACCGCCTTGCCTGTTATTGAAACACAGGCGGGTGACGTTTCCGCATACATCCCAACAAATGTTATTTCCATAACTGACGGACAGATTTTCTTGGAAACCGAGCTTTTTAATGCGGGTATTATGCCTGCCATTAACCCAGGCGTTTCCGTTTCCCGTGTTGGTGGCTCGGCGCAGATTAAGGCGATGAAAAAGGTGTCTGGCGAGCTCAAGCTTTTGTATTCTCAGTACAGAGAATTGAAGGGCTTTGCTCAGTTTGGCTCTGATTTGGACGCAGACACAAAGAGAAGACTTGCACTTGGTGAGCGCATAGTCGAGGTTTTGAAGCAGCCAAGAAACGCGCCTATAAGAGCAGGCGCACAGGTTGCTATTGTATATGCGGTAATTAACGGATATTTGGACGCAGTTCCGGTTAACAAGGTTAAGGCATATGAAAAGCGTCTTTACGACACACTTGAGCACGAGTATCGTCCTTGGCTTGAAAGAATAGAGGGCGGCAGCTGGGAAAGTGGCGACATCGAGGAGCTGAAGGCTATCCTCGAAGCATTGAAATAATCGACCCCGTGTACGATTTTATGATTAAGGAGGAGAAATGGGCGCAGATATTAAGAGCTTACGCAACAGAATAAAAAGTGTAAAATCTACCTTGCATTTAACCAAGGCAATGGGGCTTGTTGCTTCCTCTAAAATCAGAAGGTCACAGGAGGCAAGGGTTAAGAGCGCGCAATATGCCGCTTCCTTAGAATCCTTGGTGAACGTGCTGCTTTTGTCACAGGAATGTGCAAAAAGTCCCTATGTCAGCTCCCACGGTGAGCTTGAAAAAATTGTAGTGATTGCAGGCGACAGAGGCTTGGCAGGCGGTTATAACGTAAATATATTTAGGTTTGTACGAGAGAATTTTCCCAAGGCGGAAATTGTTGCTCTTGGCAAAAAGTCCTGTGAAAGATACGGTCAAGAGGTGCGCTCCTCAGAGCAGATAAGCTATGAGGACATAGAAAAGCTGGCACAGGAGCTATGCCGCGATTTTGCATCGGGCAAATATGCAAGAGTGGGCGTTGTCTTTACAAGATACATCTCTATGATTAGTCAAGAGCCGTCGGTGCGGTGGATTTTCCCACTTACAAAAAGTGAGGGTGCAACAGGCAACGGAGCGATTTTCGAGCCTGACGAGGCAACTATTTTAGAGCGCGCAGTGCCTATCTATGTAGCGGGCATTTTGTATGCCGCGGTTAAGGAGGGCTTTGCCTGTGAGGTTGTAGCAAGACGAAATGCAATGGACTCCGCAGGAAAGAACGCAACCACTATGATTGACGATTTGCAGCTCAAATATAACAGAGCAAGACAGGGCGCAATCACACAGGAAATTACCGAAATCGTTGCAGGTAGCGGCGAGTAATTTTCAAAAAATCAAACGCTTGATGCGAGCTTTTATCTGTTTTGAAAAATCTCGTTTTCGAGGCACAAGGAGAAATAAATATGGCAAATATTGGCTACGTCAGTCAGGTAATGGGTCCTGTTGTTGACGTTAAATTTGATGAGGGTACGTTGCCTGCCATTAACAACGCATTGGTTATCAAAAACGGTGAAAAATCCTTGACCGTTGAGGTTGCACAGCACATTGGTGACAATGTGGTGCGTTGTATTGCCATGGCATCAACGGACGGCTTGAAAAGACACACAGAGGTGCTTGATACAGGCAAGTCAATCAGTGTGCCTGTGGGCAGAGATACCCTTGGCAGAATATTTAATGTTTTGGGCGATACAGTAGATAACGGAGCGTCCGTTGATACAGAGGAGAGATGGGCAATTCACCGCTCTGCTCCCAGCTTTGACGAGCTTTCCACATCTAAGGAAATTCTTGAAACAGGTATTAAGGTAATCGACCTTATCTGCCCTTACTCAAAGGGTGGTAAAATCGGTCTTTTCGGTGGTGCGGGCGTTGGTAAAACAGTTCTTATTATGGAGCTTATTAACAATATCGCAAAGCAGCACGGCGGTCTTTCCGTATTTACAGGTGTTGGCGAGCGCACCCGTGAGGGAAATGACCTTTATAACGAAATGAAGCAATCAGGCGTTCTTGGTAACACCGCTCTTGTGTACGGTCAGATGAACGAGCCACCGGGGGCAAGAATGAGAGTAGCACTCTCTGGTCTTACAATGGCAGAGTACTTCCGTGATAAGGAAGGACAGGACGTGCTTTTGTTTATCGACAATATTTTCCGCTTTACCCAGGCGGGTAGTGAGGTGTCTGCCCTTCTTGGCAGAATGCCGTCTGCCGTTGGTTATCAGCCAACCTTGGCAACGGAAATGGGCGCCCTTCAGGAAAGAATTACATCTACAAAGACAGGCTCAATCACATCTGTGCAGGCGGTTTATGTGCCTGCGGATGACTTGACAGACCCTGCTCCTGCCACAACCTTTGCTCACCTTGATGCAACAACGGTTCTTTCAAGAGATATTGCATCACAGGGTATTTACCCCGCGGTTGACCCACTTGAGTCAACATCAAGAATTCTTGATGCGGAGATACTTGGAGAGGAGCATTACAACGTTGCGCGTGAGGTGCAAAGGGTGCTTCAAAGATACCGTGAGCTTCTTGACATTATTGCCATTATGGGTATGGATGAGCTGTCCGACGAAGACAAGCTCCTTGTACAAAGAGCAAGAAAAATCCAAAGATTTTTGTCACAGCCCTTTGATGTGTCGGAGAAATTTACAGGCTTCCCAGGTAAATATGTTCCCCTTTCCGAAACAATTCGCGGATTCAAGGAAATTTTAGAGGGCAAGCACGATAGCTTGCCGGAGAGTGCATTCCTTTTTGTCGGCACTATTGACGAGGCTGTGGAAAAGGCAAAGAGGGAAGCGAAATGAAAAGCTTTAAGCTCATAGTTTCCACCCCACAGGGAAATGTTTTTGAAAACGATGTGTCAATGATTTCCCTTCGCGGAACGGAGGGCTCGTTGGCGGTTATGGCAAATCACGTGCCTTTCATTACCGCAACCAAGGCAGGCGAGGTGAAAATTCTCATTGACGAGGACACGGAAATGTTAGCTGAGGCAACAGACGGAATGTTGACCGTTGCCAAGGAAGGTGTAACGCTTCTTTGCGGTAGCTTCACAAAAAAATAACAGAGAAAAATCCCGATTTTTAATCGGGATTTTTGTTATATTATTGACAATGGAAGTAATTTATTATAATATTAAAATAGCACGCAATATAAGGAGAGCTATTATGAGGCTTACAGGAAAAACACTTATAAAACTAACCAAGGGCGCGGTTTACTATACCGAGGAAAGAGGTTACTTTACCCCCTTTACATATAGCCAAGCGCAAATTGAATATATGAAAGACCCCGCGTACGATTGGGGCTGGCGAATGAGAGCGAGATTTACAGGCGGTGTTCGCTTGGAGTTTAAGACGGACAGCCGACATATCAGCTTTGAATATAGGGCAAGCCATAGCCACGAGCGTGCAAACACCTTTGATTTGTACATAAACGGAGTTATGAGCGCGGTTTACAAAATAGGCGAAAAGCTAAAGGGCAAGGTGGAGTTTGCGCTACCTGAGGGGGAAAAGCTGGTGACGATTTATTTCCCCAACGAAAGCGAAGCAGCAATTAAGAATTTCACCATAGACGGCAGTTATAGCGCAACCAAGGACAAGGGCAAAAAATGTCTTATCTTAGGGGACTCCATCACGCAGGGCGCAGGACCTGATTTTGCAAGCGGAGCATACGTTCATTCTCTCTGTCGCAAAACAGGACTCAACATTTTGGCGCAGGGCATTGGCGGCTACCGCTACGAAGCGCGTGATTTAATGAAGGTTGACGGCTTTGAGCCTGAGATGATCATTGTATTTTTAGGCACAAACTACTACGATATAGAGCAGGAGCAGCGCGGTTACTACTATGCCGAGGCGGTAAGGGACTACTATGCGCGCTTGACGGAGCTTTACCCAAGCGTTCCTGTCATTTCCGTAACTCCCCTTTGGAGAAACAACGAGGGAACAGATATGGCGCGCCTTTTGTGGTGCATTGACACAATAAAGGCGGAGTGCGAAAAATACCCAAGCATCAAGGTGGCAGACGGCTTTACACTAATGCCGAATGTTAGCGAATGTGTGGCGGATGGCATCCATCCAAACGCATACGGAGCTGAGATATTGGCGCAAAATTTAGTAAAATTTATGAAAGAGAATAAGAAATAATGTTTAGATGCGCAAGCTGGATTATACATCCCGAAAACAAGCTATATGAGCCTGTTCATTTTAATAAGCAGATAAAAGCCCAAGGTGAAATCAAAAGAGCAAGGCTTTATATAACCTCTCTTGGCTGCTACTATGCCGAGATTAACGGAATGCGCGTGGGCGACTTCATTTTAGCGCCCGGCTTTACATCTCGCCGCCGCGTACAGTACCAGGAATATGACGTGACAGAACTGATGAGAGGGGAAAACTCCCTTGATGTTATCGTGTCTGACGGCTGGTACAAGGGCAAGATAAACTTCAATGTAGATGCAGGCAAGGAAGAGCTAAAAAAAGCGCTTATTGCCAAGCTTATAATTGAGTATAAGGGCGGCAAAAGGGAAGTTGTTGTCACAGACGAAAATTGGCTTGCCAAAAAGGACAAGCTCCGCATGGCAGAGCTATATGACGGTGAGATTTACGATTCGCTTTTTGAGGACACTTATGTTAGCGCAAGGACTATTGACTACGACAAGAAAAAAATAGTCAAGCAAGAGGGCGTTTTTGTTAAAGAACAGGAAAAACGCGACCCTGTGTCGATTTTCAAAGCGCCAAATGGGGACACCTTAATAGATTTTGGTCAGAATATGACAGGCTATTTCGAGTTTTGTGTCAATGCCAAAAGGGGCGACAGGGTTGAGCTTACCGTTTGCGAGGAGCTTGACAAATACGGCAACTTCTATAACGATAATTACCGTGACGCCAAGGCAAGATTTGAATACATCTGCCACGAGGGAGAAAACCGTTATAAGCCGATTTTGGCATTCTGGGGATTCCGTTATATGCGTGTAGATGCATTCCCTGTGGAGATAAAAAAGGAGCATATCAGAGCCATAGTTTTGCACTCCGACATTGAGCGCACAGGCTATCTTGAAAGCTCAAATGACGACCTCAATCAGCTTTTCTCCAACATAATCTGGGGACAGCGCGGCAACTTTTTGGACGTGCCCACGGACTGTCCGCAAAGGGATGAGCGCCAGGGCTGGACAGGGGACGCCACGGTATTTTGCAAAACCGCCTGCTATAACTATGATGTAAATAAATTCTTTGAAAAATGGCTGCACGATATGCGCCTTGACCAGGGCAAAACAGGCTACATACCGAATATTATTCCGCAAACCGTGTGCTGGGATTGGTCCACGGCAGAAACAAGCGGTGCGGTGTGGGGAGATAGTGCAACTATAATTCCATATCAGCTATACCTGACCTACGGAAACCGCGATATTTTGAAAAAGCACTTCTCATGTATGTGCAAGTACCTTGGCTATATTGCAAGCGCTACAAAGGAAAAATACCTTTGGGCAGGGTGCGGTCAGTTTGGTGACTGGCTTGGACTTGATGCTCCTGAGGGCAGCTATCGTGGCTCGTCAAACGAGGACTTTATAGCGTCGGTTTTCTACCGCCATTCTGTCGGCATTGTTTGCAAGGTTGGAAAAATTATCGGCAAGGACGTTGGAAAATACGAAAAGCTGTACGCAAAAATTACCCATAAAATAAAGGAAACCTTTAAAGAATATAAAACGCAGACAGAGTGCGCCTTGGCGCTTCATTTCGGAGTGGCAGAGGACAGGTGCGCAGTTGCTAAGCAGCTGAACGATATGGTAATCGCAAACGGCACGCGCCTAAAAACAGGCTTTGTGGGAACACCTTACCTTTTGCATGCGTTAGCGGAAAACGGCTATGGAGAAACTGCATACGGACTTCTTTTGCAGGACAAATTCCCCTCTTGGCTTTATTCTGTCAAGCAGGGCGCAACAACCATTTGGGAGCATTGGGACGGCAAGAATGACAAGGGCGAATTCTGGTCTCGCGATATGAACTCCTTTAACCATTATGCCTACGGCAGTGTGGCTGACTGGGTTTATGAATATGCCTGCGGTATCAAGCCAAGCGAGGAAAAGCCTGGCTTTGAGGAAATTGTGATAACCCCACACCCAACAGACAAGCTAGAGCATTTAAGTGCCACCCTGTGTACGAAATACGGCAAAATCAAATCCAAATGGTACCACGAAAACGGGAAAATTCGCTATGAAATCACCGTGCCTAAGAGTGCAACGGTTATAATAAATGGAATTGCACATAAGGTGAAAAAGGGAACGCATACATTTTAACGGCGAGCCGTTAAAATAATGCAAAATTCAAAATTCAAAATGCAAAATTGATGAACCAAACCCGTAGGGCATAGAAAATGCAAAATTCAAAATGCAAAATGCAAAATTGTAAAATTTTAGCACGTACCCGTAGGGTATAGAAAATGCAAAATTCAAAATGCAAAATTCAAAATGAATTTATATTTCGTAGGGCGGGGGCTTCACGAGAACCCCGCTCCTACTAAAGAGCGGAGCGAGGACCCCTGCACTCCCGCCGCCAATGATAAATGTAAGAGGTAAAAAATGAAATTAATGAGCTTTAACACTCAACACTGCTTGAACTATTTGGAAAAGCGTGTTGACTATGAAATAATGGCAAGAGCAATACAAGAGCTTGGTGCGGACATTATCGGTCTTAACGAAATGTTTGACGGTGGGAAATACTGCCCGCAAACAAAGGAATTAGCCGACCTTTGCGGCATTGAAAATTACTATTTCGCTAAGGCGATAGATGATGCGGACGGCCCTTACGGCAACGGCATTTTATCAAAAATCCCGTTTAAGAGTGTGGAAACAATTCTCATTCCTGACCCTAACCCCAAGCGCCCCGGCGGTTGGTATGAAACGAGATGCGTTTTAAAGGCAGAGCTTGAAAACGGAGTGCGTGTTTTAGTAACTCATTTTGGGCTTGAGCCTGACGAGCAGAAAAATGCGGTCAAGACTGTGCTTGAGCATATGAGAGATGAAAAATGCATATTGATGGGCGACTTTAATGTTGAGCCACAAAATGAGCTTTTAAACCCCATAAGAGAGCGTTTAATCGACACGTCATTGGGATTTTGCGAAAATAAGCTGAGCTTCCCATCGGATAAGCCGAGAATAAAAATAGACTACATTCTTGTGTCCCGCGACCTAAAGGTTGTGTCTGCGGACATAGCGGAAATTGTCGCATCTGACCACCGTCCACACGTGGCAGAGGTAAGCGCTTGTGAGTAGCTGGAGCCTTGCTCATAATAAAATAAAAATTGCCTGCGGAAGCAGGCAATTTTTATTGCACATAGAAAACCCCACGATAGTCGTGGGGCTCCGTGGAGGTTTACCTGTGAGTAGAAAATTAATTTGATAAAGAAAAATAAGAGGGACTAAGCCTCCATCATAGGGGTTCCTCAATCCGCTCTTCGGTAGGATTGGGGTTCACGTGTCAAGAGGGAGGGGGCCCGCTTGCGGTGGAAGGAGTTGACCCCTCCGAAAAAACTAACTAAACAAAATGAATAGAGCAAAAACGCTCCCTCAGTCAGCAAAGCTGACAGCTCCCTCCACCGATGGAGCCTACAAAGCCATTTATGGCAAACAGCAGTAAGTGCATGTCTGACAGGTCGTTTTAAGCATACTTGTATGTAGCAAGTAGTATTAGGGCTATGCCCGAAAATGCAAAACCACCAGCTTAGCTGGTGGTTTGTTATTATAGGCTTTTGAATGCATTGAGCCACTGGGCTTTTATATACTCGTGGCCTGCGGGGGTTGGATGCACGCCGTCACCAAGCCAATAATTGTTGGGGGCTTTTGTGGCAAGGGAGTCAAATCCCTTTTGCAAAGGAATGAATGGAAGGCTATATTTTTCCGCAATCCTCTTTGCCATCTCTGCCCTCTTTTGAACCTCGGTTTTAAAGAAATCCCAGTGCTCGGTAGTGGAGCAAGCCTCTAAAACAAACGGCTCTAAAATCATGATTTTGATATCCGGAAGTGCTTCCTTTACTTCCTCGATGAGCATTGAGTAAATCTTGAAGAATTTGTCCGCATCTACTCCGTTGGGGGATTCGCCAAGGTCGTGCCAAACGTCATTAACGCCAATAAGAATGGACATAACGTCAGGCTTCAAATTGATGATGTCACACTTGATGCGCGCGTAAAGGTCAACTATTCTGTTGCCGCTGATTCCCCTGTTTACAAATTGGTATTTTGTAGGCTCTGCCAGGGAAAGAGCGGATTCTACAAGCAAGGGGTAGCCTCTGCCAAGGCGGGTGTCGTCTGTTCTGCTTCTGTCTGCGTCGGTGATGGAATCACCCTGAAATAAAATTCTCATAATATCTCCTTGATTAGTAGGCTATGTACATAGCCAATATTTTTAAAATTACTTTAATAATGATAACAAGTACATTGATAGTCCCACGCAGGGCATATCGTATTCCGATGATGTTTCGTAAACATCTATGCTGTGGTAGCCAACGCCAACCGCACCGGGAATAAAGGGAGTGGATGGGAAAAACTGACCGTATGAGTGGTGCTGTGGATGGTTGTAGCCTATGGCGCGTATGTGTGAAGAATCAAGGACATTTGCGCCCAAAAGATTGTCCGCTATTGCTTGTGCATAGCCCATAGCACCCTCACTCTCCAAAAGCGAGGCGGCACGTGCCAAAAAAGCACCTATATAGCAGGCGTATGATGGCTCAAGCACATCCCGTGTGCAATATGAATATTTGCCGTAGGTTGAAATGGCGGGGATAGACTGGCGCAGAGTTTTGTTTTCGTGTCCGCAGGGGGAGTCAAGGTCGGTGTCGGTCAAAACGCGAACCATTGTTTTCCACACTGTTCTGTCCATAAATTTGCCGATTTCCTTGGTGGCATAGTTTAATTCATCCTTGTATTCGCCGCTCAGCTCCACAATATCGCACAGGGCAAAAAGACCGCCCGCAAGCCAGGTGTAGCTGCACGAGGAGGAAACGGTTTTGCCCTCTATATCGTCGCGGTAAAGGACATAACCATCACGTATGCACTCCACAAAGTGGGGGGCGCACTCGCGCACCTTTTGAAGATAAGCACTATCTCCTGTTGCGCGGTACAGGTCGGCTGATACTGTTATTTGGTACGCAATATCAGCGGTTGAATTTTTGATGCATTGGTCATAAAAAAAGTCAGGGTCCATACCCATTTGATATTTGTCGGGATGGCGGTAAAGCTCATTTGGGCGCGCATCCCCTGTCATAAACTTGTATGAGCGCAGGGCGGTATTAAGATATACCTGTGCTAAGGCAGGCTCCTTGTCCTTGAAATACAAATAGCCAAGGGTCAGGGCAGATGTGACGTTCCACTGTGCGGAGCTTGGAGCACCGGATTTATAAAAAACGCGTCCTTCCCAGCCGAATGGGTCATTGAGTGTGTTATACATAACTCCGTTTTCCTGTATGGTTTTAACAAAGTAGTCACACGCCCACTTAACCTCATCCCGCACAAGAATTTTGCCCCATTGGCTCTTGTCGGTAAGGGCAAAGCGGAGCATGCATAAAACGCCTATGGAAACTCCACCTGGGGATTTTCGCAGGTCACAGGATTGGTGATAGCCACCGCTTAAATCAACGCGCTCCTCTGTTTCCTTGATAATTCCGTCGTCAAGATGGCATTCCCCATTCCAGCCGAGAGGGTGGCCGCACCTTTGATATGTAAAATATTCAAGCATTGTGCGTTGGCAAATATCATATGCGCCGTCGTAAATCACAAGCTGTCGGCTTTTAAAGCCGCCTGCTTCTATGTGATAGTCGCCGTTCTTAGTAACACAGGAAAAATCTCCCTCGTAGTAGGTAATTCCGTTTTCAGAAACGGGGGTCATCCTTCCCTTGTAAACACAAATGTATTTCACATCATCTATATGAATAACGGAAAACTCAAGGCTGCCTGTTTTATTTTCCGTCAGAACAAATCTTTTTTTGCTGTTTGGCAAAAAGCCACGGTGATTAACGCGGATGGCATTTTGAAATTCAGGCTTTTGTGGGAGCATTTTCGTTTCCTCTGTCTTTCCTTAAATACATTTACAGTATAGCACTAAAGGGCGCACAATGTCAACAAAAAACACCGCAAGGTTTTCTTGCGGTGTTTAAATTCTCAATTAAATCGCATTAAGCAACGATCAAAGCAATCAAACCGATAATGAGGTTGAAAATTGCAGGGATCAAAACAGGGAAGAACTTCTTATTAGGATTCTTAATAAAGAGCTTCTTGAAGTACTGCTTTGACTTCTTGGACTTCTTGTGTAAGAAGATATTAACCACCAAGAGCAAGATAGGAATGAGGAATGCACTAGCACCCGCATCGCCATTACTGTTGTTAACAATACCCAAAATGATAGCAACAATGTTCATAACGAAGCCTGCAAACTTGAACAAGCCACGGAGTGAACGTGCTCTTGTACCCTTCTTAACAAGGGCAGGATTATCAGGATACTCCCAGTGATAACGACCGTTATGAAGGTTGTAGTTCATAGCGTATGTTTCCTTGCCGAACTTAACAACAACTGTAAGTACAGGAACAAAGTAAACAGAAACATCCCAGGACTTGGACTGGAAGGATGTGTAGCTTGATGGAAGAGCTTTGCCGATTGCGTTTGTCAAAGCGTTCTTCATAGAATCAAGTGTGAAAAGGTTGTGGTCGTTGAAAATGTCGTAAGGAATGTCCTTAGGGTCGCTAATAGTTGTGTATGTACCGCCATCCTTGTAGCTGGTGATGTAAAGGCTGTCAGGAGCGCCTGAGTAACCGAAGTCGTTAATCTTTGTGCTCTTAATCATACCGCCAACAACATAGTCAACATCAGCAGTGTAGTGGTAAAGAGCGCAAACTCTCATCTCAACCTCGGAAGAAGAAAGAGTAAGACCCTGAACAAGCTCAATAAACTTAGGGTCAGCCTTCTTAGTTTCGGCAACAGACTTTTTGATTGACTTCAAAGCCTGCTCCTTGGAATAATTTTCCTTCATAAGACCCATCTTAGAGCAGAAGGAATAATGCTTCTTGTCAAGATACATAACAATAAATCCTTTCAAAATAACTTGATAAATTAATTATATTATTATTTTATATATTTATCAATAATTTTGTAACAAAAAATCTAAAAATGAAAAAATTGGAGCAAAAAACTGTCAAGCTCGCTGAAAAAAATATTTTTTGGGAGTATAATAAAAATAAAATTTCGTTTGAGCGAATTTATATCGGTAAATATACTTCGTTAAAACGAAAAAACTACAAAAAACTATTTCGTTCAAACGAAAGGCGACAATATGATAACAGTAAAGCAGGCAGCAGAAAAATGGGGTGTTACACCAAGACGCGTTCAGGGTCTTTGTAAGGAAGGGAAAATCAAGGGCGCTACCCGTTGGGAGCGCACGTGGATGATACCCGACCACGCGGTATTGCCAAGCACAAACAAGGGCGAGGAGCCACATATGCCAATGCCGAAAAAAGCCCCTTCCTTGATATGACAGGTATTTATAACGAGGCGGGCATGGCAGAGGAAAGCGCCACCCTTCTTGAAAATAACAAGGAAGCGCACGAGCTTTTCCAAGCGCAAATTGCTTATCGCCGCGGAGAAATAGAGAGGGTTTATGACAAAGCAAGATACTTTTTGAGCGCTCATTCAGGCTTTTACGCCATTTTGGGCGGTGGTATGCTCCTTGCTCAGTGCGCCATTTGGCGAGGCGATATTCATTTGTGGAACGAGGCAAAGCGCCACATCTGTCAAGCCCCCTGTAACACAAGCACCGAGCGCGAAATTGTGTCTCTCACCCTTGCCATAATTGATAGCTCCATATATGATAACAAGGACTACCCACAGTGGTTCACCCGTGGAAATTTTGAGGTTTTGCCCTCTGATGCTCACCCTGCGGCAAAGGTTTTTTATATCAAGCATCTTTTTATGGCGGCATTTGCCGTGGCTTCAAAGGAGCTGGAGCTTGAGGGAGTCAGCGGGCTTGCTCTTATGAAAATGATACCAAATACCATTGAGCCTCTAATTACTCAGGCGCGTGTCGACAAAACTGTTATTCCTGAAATATTTTTGCGTCTTTCCTGTGCCGTGGCATACCATTATTCAGGGCAGAGGGAGCTTGCAACCGAGCACATTGACAATTGGTTTGGCAGGCGTGCAGATAGAGGGCGTAGATTTTGATGTATGTAGTGGCGCAAGGCTTACAATAATAGATTCAAGCAAGGAAAAGACAGGCGACTGGTCCTGCGCAAGCTGGCAAAGCTCGGTTGTTGATGGTGGAATTCTTGAAATTGACGGAATAACCATTATTTCCTTAAATTTGAGCGTATGCAAAACAGGCTCTATTATTTTGAAAAATGTTGTGTGCACCGAGAATTTGTCCATAAGCGTCTATGAGGAGTCAAGCGCGGAGATTACAGAAATGTCCTGCTTAGGCGAATTGAAGCTCCTTTATGAAAACGCAGATTTGTTGAGCATTCGGATTAACAGTGGCTCCTTTGCAAAGATAGTGAATGCAAGCTATTTTGACGATGCAGCAAGCGTAAATCAATTTTTGCCCGCAGGCTATGCGTATGTAGGGGGAAATGGCTTGCTTGACGGCTCAAAGAGTGAAATTTCGGGCGTTACGTCTATTGTAGAGCACGCAGAGCATAACAATGACCGAAAATTTTATGATGATGCTACCCACTGGACAGGGTGCAGCTGCGGATATTACCCCGACAATGTGGAAAAGTTCTACCACACGGCGGATGAGAGCGGTGAGTGTCCCGAATGTCAAGCGAAAATCGTGGCTCTTGTGCGCGGCACAGAGGAAAGATATTTCACAACCTTGAAGGGCGCATTTGAGTGGGCATCTACTCTTAGCGAGGTTGAGATTGCACTGATGGATAATGTAACCGACGGTGATTTCCGTGTGCAATCGGGAAATGTCATTAAATTAGACCTTAACGGATATACAGCTAAATTATACAACGGCAGAATTTATGTACACGGCAAGCTGACAATATGTGACGAAAGCCAAGGCAAGACAGGCACTATTGAAGCAACCAGCGATTACAGCTATATCATACAGATGATGAACGGCGGTGAGCTTGTCGTAAACGGTGGCGAATTGTTCGGCTTGCTTTATTCGGGCATATCATCATGTCAGAGCGCCAGCATTGTAATCAATGGCGGAAAATTCACAGGCGGCGAAAAATTCAGGCTTCAAAGCATCACATCTGTGGAAATAAACGGCGGTACGTTTGAATGTGGCGTATCTGTGTTTGATTATAGCTGGTCAAACGACATAGAGCTGACAATAAACGGCGGTGTGTTTAAAAACAGTACAGTTTTCTATACATACGATAAGGCTATTCTCCCCCTTCTTTCCGATGTGCTTGGTATAAGCGGTGAGTGCCAATTGGTATTTTTGGCAGAGGACGGCACAGAATTGACAATGGATGAGCTGAGTGATATATATGACGGCACAATAGTGGTGGTGCACAAGGGTGCAACCTTGAAAAATGACGAGAATAACCACTGGTATGAATGAGAGGTGTGTGACGATGACCAAGTATATTTGCTTGAGCATACCGCTAAATATGAAGCGTTAGCAGATGATGCGGCACACCACATCATAAAGTGTGTATTTTGTGCACAGGATATGGGCACAGGTGAGCACAGCGGCGGAGAGGCAAGCTGCACAGATTATGCTGAATGTGAGTATTGCCAAGCACCTTACGGAGAAGCGCCAAAGGGTCACATATACGATAATGCTTGTGACACAGAATGTAACGAGTGCCAAAGCAAGAGAGAAACAACTCACACCTACGGCACAGACGGCAAATGCACCGCGTGCAAAGAGCTTGACCCAGCATACAAGCCAAGTGAAGATAACGGTGAGAAAAATAACGAAGGTGACAACAAGGCGAGCAACGAGGCAGGCAACGGACTCGGCGCAGGAGCAATTATAGGCATTGTATCAGGCGCGGTTGTGCTTTTGCTCGGACTCGGTGTTATAGTTTTCTGGCTCATTAGCAAAATAAGGCTACACATAGAATAAAATAACTTACTCTCCTCAAAACGTCCGAAAGGACGGGGGTGGCAGAATCTGCAATCTGCCACCCCTTTTTTGTTTTAGGCTCTGTCACCTCATCTAACTGATTTTTAGCGGTAAACTACGGCGAAATACTGCGTGTTTTGCTCAGTTACAGACATGCTTCGAGTATGCGCCTTCGCAAAACACTTGTCTTTCTTGTATTTTCCTCGCCAAATCGCGCGTGGCGCTAATCAGTTATTCTCTGTGACAGAGCCTTAGGCACTATAAAGAGCCTAAAGTGATATTTTTGCTTTGCAAAAGTGATATTGAAGCGTTTTGCTTCAGTGATATTCCTTGTCTTAGCAAGGAGTGATGTTTTTGCTTTGCAAAAGTGAAAAGCAGGCCCTTTTGAAAGGGTCTGCTTTTTGATTTTAAAGTGTATTTACAAACAAGAATCTGAAGATGAACAAAAGTGCGATAATTGTAACAACAATGTCCTTCTTTGTGAACTTGCCTGTGCAAAGTCTGATAAGAACGTATGCAATAGCGCCAACTGCAATACCGTTGGAGATAGAGTAGGTGAGCGGCATCAAAATGAGTGTCAAAAATGCAGGGACTGCACTTGACAAATCGTCCATATCAATTTCCTTGAAGTTGCGGAGCATCAAAACGCCAACGTAAATGAGGGCAGGTGCTGTTGCAACGGCAGGAATAAGAGTCGCAAGTGGGGAAAGGAACAAGCATACAAGGAACGCCATAGCGGTTGTGAAGGCTGTAAGACCTGTTCTGCCACCCTCTGCAACGCCTGATGCGGATTCAACGTATGTTGTAACTGTGGATGTGCCAACAAGTGAGCCTGCGCAGGTAGCAACAGAGTCACAAAGCATAGACTTTTCGATGTCCTCAGGGTCGCCGTTTTCGTCAAGCATACCTGCCTGTGCAGACGCACCGTAAAGAGTACCGATTGTGTCAAACATATCAACAAGGCAGAATGTAATAACGAGAACTATAACGGAGAAAATAGAGCCGATAGTTACACCGTCAAAGGCAGCCGCCCAGGAGTCTCCCTTAAATACGGAGAAGCCGTACTTACCAAAAGCGCTGAAGGACTCGCCAATCTGGCTGAACTCAAGGCTTGGAGCTGTCCAGGTAAAGAGGTAGAAAAGAACTGTGGAAATGATAATGCCTGCAACAACAGACATATTCTTGAGCCACTTAACGTTCATTTTGTTGAAAACAATAATTGCAATAAAGCCAAGGAAAACGGCAAGAACAGGAGCCGCACCACCGGCGAGCTCGCCGTACTGGTTATAAACAGTCCACTTTGTAAGGTCAGCTAACTGAACAAAGGTGAACTGGTTAGCAGTAACCATAAATGAGCCTTTGAAGCCAAGGAAGGCAATAAACAAGCCAATGCCTGCCGGAATAGCCTTCTTCAAGCAGTCAGGCAAGGACTTTGCGATATAGGAGCGCAAGCCTGTTGCTGAAAGAACCAAGAAGATAAGACCGGAGAGAAGGATGATAACAAGACCTGCACCGTAGTTGGTAGCAATTCCGTCAAAGCCTACAATCTCACCGTCTGCATTTGTGATAGCGCAAGGGAGAACAAATGAGGTAAAGAAGAATGAGTTAAGACCCATACCCGATGCCTGAGCAAAGGGCTTCTTTGCTAAGAAAGCATAGAGAAGTGTGCCGAATACCGCAGCAATAATAGTGCCGACGTAAACAGCCCTCCAAATTTCTGCAACCTCGCCGCCTAAGTAACTGTAAAAGCCTGTGATTTGATTTGGGTTAACTAAAATGATGTAGCACATTGCAAAGAATGTGGTGATACCCGCAATAATTTCAGTCTTTATGCTTGTGTCAGGCTTAAGACCGAAAAGGCGTGCCCAAAAGCTTTGCTTTGGCGCTTCATTAGTAACCGTTTGTTGATTTTGGTTGTCCATATAAAACCCTCCTTTTTTAATTATCTACATTATATCATAAAATATTCCATTTTTCAATACAAATATGTACGAACAGCAAACAAAACAGAGAGAGCTATGCTCTCTCTGTTAGCTTGTTTTATTTAACTCTGCGTAGCAGAATTTCATCGTGACACGATTTCATCCGCCTCGGCGGATTTAGTTGCCTTGGCTTAGCCTCCCAAGTAAGCCTTTCTTACCATTTCGCTGGAGGCAAGCTCCTCTCCTGTGCCGGAAAGAACGATTTTGCCGTTTTCCAAAACATAGGCTCTGTCGGAAATAGCCAAGGATTTACCTGCATTTTGCTCAACCAGCAAAACGGTTGTGCCGTCCTTGTTAATGTCCTTGATAATTTCAAACACCTGGTCAACCAAAAGTGGAGAAAGACCCATTGATGGCTCGTCAAGCATAAGAAGCTTAGGATGGCTCATAAGCGCACGTCCAATAGCAAGCATTTGCTGCTCACCGCCCGAAAGAGTACCTGCTATTTGGTTCTTTCTTTCTGCAAGTCTTGGGAAACGCGCATAAATAGCGTCTAAATCCTTCTTGAAGCCCGATTGGTCCTTCATTGAGTAAGCACCCATCAAAAGATTTTCGTAAACGGTCAGCTCCTGAAAAATGCGCCTACCCTCGGGAACCTGTGTCATACCGAGATGGACAATCTTGTGGCAAGGAGTTTTTGTGATATCGCAACCATCAAACATAACCGTGCCTGCGTGCTTTGGAATAAGACCCACAACGCTTTGCATAGTAGTTGTTTTGCCGGCACCATTAGCACCGATAAGAGTAACGATTTCACCCTCTTTTACCTCAAAGCTGATGCCGTGGAGGGCTCTGATAACGCCGTAGCAAACCTCAAGGTCGCGTACCTCTAATATAGCCATATCATTAACCTCCTATATAAGCCTTAATAACCTCAGGGTCATTAAGTGCCGTTTTTGTGTCACCCTGTGTCAATACTGTACCGAAATTAAGAACTGTAATCTCGTCGCAAAGACCTGACACGAACTTCATATCATGCTCAATTAAGAGAATAGTCATATCAAATTTTTCGCGAATGATTTTGATTGTGTTAACAAGGTCCTCTGTTTCGTGTGGGTTCATGCCTGCCGCAGGCTCGTCCAAGAGCAACAGCTTTGGATTAGTTGCCAAGGCACGTGCAATTTCCAGCTTTCTTTGCTTACCGTAGGGAAGGTTGCAGGCAAGGTTGTTTCTCTCATCCTCAAGGCCGAAAATGGCAAGAAGCTCCTTTGCGCGCTCCCTCATTTCCTTTTCAACGCGGAAATGGCTTGGCAAACGGAGAATGCTTTCAAAAAGAGAGCATTTATACTCTGGCTGATTGGAAAGACCAACCATAACGTTACGAACAACCGTCATATTGTTGAAAAGACGAATGTTCTGGAATGTTCTTGCAATACCCTTGTGGTTTATCTTGTCCTGTGGCAAGCCTGTCAGGTTTTCACCATTCAAAAAGAACTCGCCCTCAGTTGGCTGATAAACGCCTGTCAACAAATTGAACACTGTGGTTTTACCTGCACCGTTAGGGCCGATAAGACCGTAAATCTGATTTTTCTTGATTTTCAAGTTAACATTCTGCGCCGCTTTAAGACCGCCGAAGGAAATGCCCAAATTTCTTGTTTCCAAAACGTAATCGCTTTGGATGTTTTCGCCGTGCTTTTTCTTAACAAAGAGGGATTTTACACTTTCAATAAATTTAGCCATTACTTGTTACCCCCTCTTTCGCCAATGTCTGAGCTGTTGTCACCTGTGCTATCAATAATAACATCGGTGGAAAGAACCTCGTCCATATCAATCTTGGTAGGAACAACGTCCCAACGCATAGAGTCATCGCCCTGCTTCGAGGGGTCAACCTTAGGCTTGAAGATTTTGCGCCAGAGGTTGCCAAGGTTATACTTTTCACGGAAGCTCTTGAGAGCAGGCGCGTTTCTGTAAATAACCATAAGAATGAGAACTACTGCATAAATCAAATCCTTGGCAATTGCAAAGCTGCCGCCAAGCTTTGTTTGCAAAATGTTGTTAAGGGCGGTGATAAGAACCGCGGAAATCATAGAGCCGTTGACGGTCATACCGCCAAGAACTACGATAACCAAAATTTCAATAGAGTAGTTATAGTCAAAGGTCTTTGCCTGAAGGGTTTGCTGGCTGTAGCTGTAAAGAACACCTGCCAAGCCTGCAAAAACCGCAGAAACAACAAAGCCCATAAGCTTATATTTTGTTACGTTAATGCCCGTTGCCCTTGCCGCAATTTCGTTATCACGAATAGCGGTAATAGCACGGCCGTGCTTACTCTTGATTACGTTTTGAATAACGAAAAGAGTCAAAAGCACAAGAACTGCGCCAATGGTGAACAGGATAAATCTTGTATCTCTCTGTGTTGTAAACTGTGGAGTTTTAAGACCCATCTGACCGCCAAAGGCCTCACTGTTTTCAAAAATGTTCTTCACAATCTCGCCAAATGCAAGAGTAACAATAGCAAGATAGTCGCCTCTTAATCTGAGGGCAGGCAAGCCTACAATAAAGCCGCAAATACCTGCGCAAACGCCACCTGCAATCAATGCGATAACAACTGTTAAAATGTTGGTGCCGCCCAAGGATTTGGTAAGAAGCACCGCGATTTTACCGCCGACATAAGCACCGATACACATAAAGCCTGCGTGACCGAGAGAAAGCTCACCAAGGAAGCCGACAACCATATTGAGCGAAACCGCAAGAATAATAGCGATAACGCTTTGCTCCAAAAGAGCCAAGAATGTGCCGGGCAAGCCGCCTACTGCGCCAATAATGGCGAAAATAAGAGCAAAGGAGCCAACAAGGGTATAGTTGAGATAGTTTTTCACAAATTTCATCATACCTTTTCCCTCCTTTTCTTGCCGAGAATACCTGTGGGCTTAACTAAAAGAACAATGATAAGCAAGGAGAATTCAATAGCAACGGTATATTCGCCAAAGCCTATTGCCTGAGCAAAGCACTCAACAAGACCGAGGACAATACCACCAAGCATAGCGCCGGGGATTGAGCCGATACCGCCGATAACTGCGGCTGTAAATGCCTTAATACCGGGGAGCGAGCCCATATCAACGGCAAACTTCTGTCCGTCAAGCATCATAAGTGTGCTTGCCAAAGCAGCCAAGGCAGAGCCGATAGCAAAGGTGATCATAATAATACTGTTAACATTGATACCCATAAGCTGAGCCGCACCCTTGTCCTCGGAAACCGCAACCATGGCACGTCCTGTCTTTGTGCGCTTAACAAACAAGGTCAAGCCAACCATAACAAGAGCCGCGCACACAAGGGTGATTATTGTTGAAAGCTTAATATTAAATGAGCCGATAGCAATAATGCCGCCGCGGTGTGTCTTTAAAAATTCGGGGAAGAGCAGCTCAAAGAGATTGTTGAGCTTTGGGTTTGGTCCTGCAATAATTTGCGCTAAGCTTTGCAAAAGGTAGCTAACACCGATAGCGGTAATAAGCACCGCCAAGGGAGATGCGCCGCGAAGTGGCTTGTATGCAATTTTTTCAATAAATATGCCAAGGAGAGCACAGAAAACAACCGCCGCTATAATAGCCGCAATTGGGTTGACAGGAAGCATAAGAATGATAACATATGCGCCAACCATGATGATGTCACCGTGGGCGAAGTTAAGCATTTTAGCAATACCGTAAACCATTGTGTAGCCAAGAGCAATCATTGCATAAATGCCGCCGATGCTAAAGCCGTTAATAAGTGTTTCTAAAAATTTCATATAGAATTCCTTCAATTAGAATTGCCGACGCGCGTGGCGTCGGCAAAATCATATATTTATCTCGCCTTACTGAGCGTCTGCAGCCTTAACTACATATGAAACAGGAGTCTTCTTAACGTGACCGTTTGTAGAAGCGCCGTTTTCGTTCCAAGTAATTGTGGACTTGCCGTCTGCCTCAGGAGCGCCTGTGATACCTCTGAACTTGAAGTCCTTGCTGTCAAATACAGCTGTGAGAATATCGCAAAGGTCAGCAGGAGCTGTTGTAGCTGTGATTTCTGCGCCATTGTTTGCAATTGCAAACTTCATAGCCTCGAAAATAGCATATACACAGTCATAAGCAGCTGCACCGAACTGGTTGAGTGGAGCGTCAGCGCCGTACTCAGCAACATATGCGTCGATGTACTTCTTTGCAGCACCCTCTGTTGTGCCGGAGTTGAAGTGTGAGAGATATGAAACGCCCTGTGTGATAGATGTGATGTCGAAGCCTTCAACTGCGTCAATACCGTCAAGACCGTCGCAGCCGTAGTAGATAGCATTTGCCTTAACGATACCGTTACCCTGCTTCATAAAGAGAGCTGCTGGATCGTAGTAGATAGGCATAAAGATTACGTCGCAATCCTTAAGCTCGGAAACCTGCTGTGTGAAGCTGGAGGCTGTTGCATCTGTAAAGGAAGCCTCAACTGGCTTACCGAAGGAAGCATCAAGGTTAGCAACAAAGTTGTTCTTGATACCAACAGAGTAGTCGTCGTCAGACTTGAAGAAGATACCAACTGTCTTGCCCTTGTACTGATCGTTGAATACCTGTGCGGAAACTGTACCTTGGTCAGAGTCAGCAAAGCACATCTGGTAGCCGTTTGCATATTCAGCAATATCGTCACCTGTTGCGGAAGGTGTCAAGAAGAATACGTTATCTGCAAAAGCATATTCCTTGAACTCAAGACCTGGCTTTGTTGTAACTGTGCCGAGGGAAACCTGCATACCGCCCTCATAAAGGCTTGCATAGTTTGTAGAGATGTTGTTAGCGTCGTGCTTGTCATCAAGCATAACAAGCTCAAACTCAATACCGTTCAAGCCGCCAGCTGCGTTAATTTCCTTAACTGCAAGCTTTGCAGAGTTCTGAACAGCGATACCGTACATAGCAGCGCCGCCTGTAAGTGGACCGGATGCACCGATTTTGATTTTTGTGTTATTCTCAGCGTAGTTTGTAGCACCACAGGATGAGAACATTGCAACCATACCAAGAGTAAGCACGATTGCGAGAATTAAAGCTAAAGCTCTATTCTTCATTTTAATTTCCTCCAAAATAAAAATATTATATACATATTACTCTTTTTTTCCTCGCTTGTCAATACCTTTTGTGATTTTTTGGAGAAAATATTGTGAAAATATTCAAAAGGCGTGACTAAATATTCATTTCTTCCTTATTATTAATATATGACACATTTATATTTCCCCAAAAATGAATTAATAATGAATAAAAACCATTGAAATTAACGGTAATTTATGCTAAAATCGAATTAACATACATTTTCAAGGAGAAATTATTATGAAGCTTACATTTATGGGTGCGGGCAGCACCGTGTTTTCAAAGAATGTGCTTGGCGACACAATGCTTTGTGACGCTTTTCACCATATGGAAATCGCTCTTTACGATATTGATGCACAAAGGCTTGAGGAATCCTATCTTTTGATTTGCAAATTGAACGAGAGCGTTAACGAGGGCAGAGCCACAGTTAAAAAGTATCTTGGCGTTGAGCAAAGAAGGGACGCACTTCGCGGCGCTGACTTTGTTGTTAATGCAATTCAGGTTGGCTTGTATGACCCTTGTACAATTATCGACTTTGAAATTCCAAAAAAATACGGACTTCGCCAGACAATAGGCGACACCCTTGGCATTGGCGGCATTTTTCGCGCTCTCCGTACAATTCACGTCTTAAAGGATTTTGCACGTGATATGGAGGAGGTGTGCCCTAATGCTTGGTTCTTGAACTATACAAATCCAATGGCTATGCTCACAGGCTATATGTTAAGACACACAAGGGTAAAGACAATAGGTCTTTGCCATAGCGTGCAGTGCTGCTCCGAGGGACTTTTGAGAGAGCTTGGTATGGAAGATAAGCTTGAGGGCAGACACGAAAAGATAGCGGGCATTAACCATATGGGCTGGCTTCTTGAAATCAGGGACAAGGACGGAAATGACCTGTACCCCGAAATCAAAAAGCGCGCCAAGGAAAAGAACGCGGGCGAAAAGCACGGCGATATGGTGCGCTACGACTATATTGATAAGCTGGGCTACTACTGTACAGAGTCAAGCGAGCATAATGCTGAGTACAATGCATTTTATATTAAGCCTCAAAGAGATGATTTAATTGAAAAATTCAACATCCCTCTTGATGAGTATCCCCGTCGCTGTATCAAGCAGATAGCAGGCTGGCAAAAGCAATATGAGGAATTGATGGCAGGCGGTAAGATAGAGCATAACCGTTCAAGGGAATATGCATCTCACATTATGGAAGCTATTTGGACAAACACACCATATAAGATTGGTGGCAATGTGATTAACCACGGTGTTATTCCTAACCTTCCGTACGAGGCGTGCGTTGAAGTGCCTTGCTTGGTTGACGGAGAGGGTATTCACCCGACCTTTGTGGGAGAATTGCCTTTACAGCTGGCAGCTATGAATAGCTCCAACATCTACGCTCAAATGCTTACAATCGAAGCGGCATACACAATGGACAAGCAAAAGATTTACCAAGCCGCTATGATGGACCCACACACAGGCGCAGAGCTTTCCACCGACGAAATCGTTGCCCTTTGCGACGAGCTTTTCGAGGCACACGAAAAAGCAGGCTACCCCATATTTTAGCAAGAAAAGCAGACCGCACAGGTCTGCTTTTTTCGTGTCACTCACGCTTTGCGTGAATATCGTTGGCTTTGCAAATGCAAAATTCAAAATGCACAATGCAAAATTAAATCTCGTAGGGCGGGGAGAAAAAATACATTCCCGCGCATTGTAGGGGACGACGGTCTCGGCGTCCCGAGAAAAAGAGAAGCTACATTTTATTGCGAAAATGAGATTCGTACGGCTCAAGCTATCATTTTTTGGTGGTCTCTTTGAGATATTTTTCTAATGCGTCATCCCAACTTTTATATGCTTCATCATTTCTGTGGTCGGTAAGAAGCCCGGTTTTCGCCAAATAATCGGAAAGATACTTAGTTGCCTTAACTGCGCCGCTGTGATTTATATGGTCGCCCTTATCTCTGGTATCCTTAGTCCAGTCTATACCTATAGTATCGTTTTCCAGGTTCATATCTATATACTCGCAACCAATTTCCTTTGCCAACGACTCAATGGCGTTGTGCCTTTTATAATTCCAGTTTTTCTTGCTTGGAGAACTTATAAAAACCAATTTTGCTCCATTTTCCTCGCACAGCTCGTAGATATCCTTCACCAAATCAACGTTTACGGATGATAAATCTGCTGCCGCTGTTGTTGGTTGCATATAATCCGTATTATCAGTGCCATCTACTTTTGGGTAATAGCGATATCCTTTTTTGTAATCAGTCCAGGTGTACTCAGGAGAGGTAAACCAATCGTTTGCTTGTAGCGACTTCCAACGGTTGTGGTAGGTGAATACAGGGAATATCTTTGCCAGTTCGCTTTCAAACACGCTGGATTTGTGAACAGTTCTGATGACTGCGAGTGTTTCAAGGAAAACGATTTTTGGCTTTTGCTTTTCAAACGCACGCTGAAGAAGCGTGAGAGTATAATCCAAAGTTTGTACAGGGGAGCTGCAAACGTAGGAAGTATATCCGGTATTCTGCCATATTTGCATAGGTGAAAAGGAAGAATAAGCTTCACTGTCTCCTAAAATAATAACATCTACCGTGTTAGTTGCTTCGCCCAAAACACCGTTTGCTAAGTGTTCCTCCATTCCAGCTTCTTTTGAATTGTTTTTTGGTATGAAAAGAGCGGAAGTAGCACAAATCAGCAAAAGAAGTCCTAACAAGAAGGAAAGAATTTTCACAGTTCTTTTTATGTACATAGTTCAAATCCTCCTCTTAAAATTCCGCATACATCGGGTCAACAGGAACATAGCCTCTGCCGTATGCGCCAAATATGATAATGGATAAAATCAGTGCATACAGAATTGCATAGCGAACCACAATATGCTGCTTAGCATAGACCTCGGAAAGCTTTACGCCCTTTTCTTGCAACAGACTTATGACAAACAACACGTTAATGAACACTGCAACTATGATAAAGTCATGCAGGTCCATACCAATTTTTAAGATTGCGCCGCTTTTAAGCGTTGCGAACGAAAAGTCAGAGAATATCTTTCCAAACATGCCCATGCCTGCACTCAGTGTGGCTGCTCTGAAAAACAGCTCGCCTATGCATACGAGCAAGGTTGTTTTGAACACTCGAAATCCGTAATAAACCTTACAATTTGGGTCGATATGCAACTTCTTCAGTGCCTTTTCGGAGTATGGCTCAAATGCGTTTCCGCACAAAATAAGGGTAAAGTGATACAAACCGAAAAATATGTACTGCCAGCCTGCGCCGTGCCAAAAACCGTTGCACAACCAAACACATAGTAGCGCCACCGCTCCTGCTAAAAGAGGTCCAAAGTGGTTACCCAAGCGTTTTCTTGATTTCATGGTTAGCTTTTTCAAGGGCTTTGACATGGAAATCGGATAGAACATATAATCTCTGAACCACGCGCCTAATGAAATATGCCAGCGTTTCCAAAATTCGGAAATGCTTGAGGAGAAAAACGGTCTTTTAAAGTTTTCGGGAAGAACAATGCCGAATATCTGTCCGCTTCCCATAACCAAATCCATTGTTCCTGAGAATTCCATATAAAGCTGTATCGTGTAAAGAATTGCCGCAAGCGCAATAACGAAACCGTCATATTTCTCGTAGCCTTCAAATACGTTCTTTACAAACAAATTTACACGGTCAGCAACAATAATTTTCTTTGCAAAACCGAAAAGAATGCGTATAGCTCCGTAAACAAAATTATTATACCTTACGCGCTCCACGTTCCAAAGCTTATCCGCAGTATCTGTGTATCTAACGATAGGTCCTTCCATAATAAGAGGGAAGAAGCTCATAAACATGGCAAGTCGCATAAAGTTTTTGTCGGCGGATATTGTTTTGCGGTAAACGTCGAAAAGATAGGACATTGCCTGCAAGGTGTAGAAAGAAATTCCCATAGGGATTGCAAAGCGAGGAATCGCCATTTGGTAGGATATTCCCATCCACGAAAAAAGGCTGTTGATGTTTTCAGTAAAGAATGGAGTGTATTTTAATGCAACGAGCACTCCAATATGTAATGCTCCCGCAAAAATCATGACATTTCTTTGCTTGAGCTGAGCACGAGCCTTTAATGCCTTTTTTTCTTCTTTTTCAAGCCCTTTCAGAGCGATTTCCGTATCTTTTTGAAGAGTTGACAACCAAAGACCGAAATGGTGTATCGAAAACGTTGACACAAGCAAATATATAATAAGCTTGCCGGAAAAGCACCAGAACAAAAAATAGCTTGATAACAAAAGGGTTAATCTTCTGCCCTTTTGCGGCAAAACTGCCATCAAAAGTATAACTATGGGCAAAAAAAGAGCAAGATACTGGGGAGAAAAATATGTAGAGAGAGACATTATTCTTCGTCCTGCAAGCGCTGGATCATTGACCAAATGTTATTAGCAGAGTTAAAGTTTTCAGCGATAATTTCAACAGCGGGAACTGTGATGTCGAAAGCCTCTTCAATTTCTGCAACCAATGAAAGGATGGTCAAAGAGTCCAAATAGTGACCGTCTATCAAGTTGGTGCAAGTGCTGTAATCAACCTCCGGCTGCAATTCTTCAAGTATTTCAATTAATCTGTCCATTGTAAAATCTCCTTATATATTTATTTTTTTATTTTTTCCAATGTATTTAAGACGTAGGTATCAAAGCGGCTTCGCGCCGTTATATAATCGGTACCGTCATAGAGCAAAACCTTTGGCAAATCTCTGCTGAGAAACAGTGAAATGCCTTCAATCATACAGTAAGCTCCTGTGTTGCAAAAGGCAAGGGTGTCTCCTATTTTCAGGCTTGGAAGCGGGAGCTTTTTTACCAAGATGTCGTTTGAGGTGCAAAGCGAGCCGCAAATGTTCCAATCCATTTCTTCGCCGCTTCGTTCAGGCAAAAGGTATAGCTTTGGGTGCTTCATTGCCATAAACTGACCGTAATAAACAAGCTGGTGCATTCCACCGTCAACAATGGCGTATCCCTCGTTGCGGGTTTGCTTGATATCAACTACGCTTGTAAAATACGTTCCGCAGGACGCCGCAATGCTTCTTCCCAATTCAAGAGATATTTTCCCTTTGAACCTCAAGCTTTTCAAAAGGTCAGAGAAGCCAAGCAGGAAAGCGTCCTCGTCAAAGCTATCCTCTTTGAAGTACATAACGGGAAAGCCGGGGCCAAACTCAAGCTCCTGGAAGCGGTATTGAAGCTTGCTTTCAAGCTGTTCCATAAAGCTATCCACATACTCAAGCTCTCGGTGTAATTTTTTCAAGGAGTTCTTTTGAGTGCCGGAAAAAAACTGTATTCCCTTTATGCTTACAAAGGGGTCGTTTTTGTAGTTCTGTACAATCTCTTCCAAATCGCTCTCGTCCAAGCCGAATTGATTGCCACTGCTCAAGCGGAGCAGAATATCAATTTGTCGGTTGTTTTGTCTGGCTGCATTAATAAGCAATTCAAATTGGAGCTTTGATTCAACGGTGTAATATCCGATCGATAGATCTTTTGAAATTAGATCTTCGATAAAATCGCGCTCCTTGTTAACACCCGATATGACGAATTGCTTTGAGGGCAAATTCAATTGATGACATATGCGGTATTCTCCGGGTGAGCATATTTCAAGCCTGTCCACAAGCTCAGATGCCTTTTTTGAAATAAAGGTGTTTGCCTTTACGGCATAGCAAAGCTCCACATCTGTCGGTAAATGCTCGCGCAGATATTTGATTCGCTCTTCAACCTTGGTTAAATCAAATACGTAAAACGGAGTTTTTTCTTTTTTTAGTATTTCGTTTATCTCAATCACTTCTTTTACCTCATATCAATCAGTTTTTTCCTGTCGACCTTTCCGTTTTTTGTGATTGGGAAGGCTTCTATTTGGTGAAATGAATTGGGTATCATATACACGGGAAGATATTGACGGAGTCTTGTGCGAAGATCCTTTTTGTTAATTTCTCCCACGTAAAAGCCATATAGCTTGGAGCATCCACTGTCATATACGGCACAGAGCCTTTCCACGCCGTCCACCTCGGAAATAGCTCGCTCTATTTCCTCGAGCTCAATGCGATGGCCCATATGCTTGATTTGGAAATCCTTTCTTCCGCAGAATATAAGCTCACCGTTCTCGGTGTATTTCGCCAAATCTCCGGTGCGGTATATACGTTCGGGATAGTAGCTGTTCAAGGGGTTTTGACAAAAGGCCTTGCTTGTTTGCTCAGGATTATTATAATAGCCGAGAGCCAAGGCTGTTCCGCTGACACATATCTCGCCAACTGTGTCGCACTTTGTTATAAGCTTGTTTTCTTCATCAAGTAGAAAAACTCTTTCGTTTTGGAAAGCATTGCCTATGGGAATTCCGCAAGAGTAATCGTTATCTCTTGAAATGCGGTGGAATGTGCAGTTGCAAGTAATTTCCGTAGGTCCGTATAAATTCACAAATTCAGTGCTTGGAAGATGCGCCATCCAATTTTCAAGATGCTTTAAGGGCATTTCTTCGCCGCTGAATAATATTCGCTTGACAGAGCTTGGCACACGGTAATCAAGTCCGTGGAAGGCACTGATAAGACACACGGCTGACACTGCCCATATCATTGTTGTAACGTTATGGTCGCAGATATAATCAACAAGCTTCGCGGGTGAGGAAAACAATGGCTTCGGTATGATAACAAGCGTAGCGCCCGTTCTCATAGCCGAATAGATGTCCTTTACCGAAACGTCAAAGTCAAAGGGCGCTTGGTTACCTATAATATCGGTTTCATCTATGCCAAATTCATCGGTAAACACACTGATGAAATCAAGTACACTGCGATGGCTAACCAAAACTCCCTTTGGTACACCCGTAGAGCCAGATGTGAAGTTTGCATACAAGGGAGAGGTATCTATCATGCTTTGACGTATGAGTGAGAGCCTTTGCTCGTTTGCTTCGGTTTGGATAAGCTCGGAAATATCCAAAATCTTTTCTTCTGAAGCGAGGGAGAGGGCTAATGGCTTGTGCTCCTCGTCGGTTATGATATATTCCGCTTGCAACACAGACTGTATTTGTTCAAGTCTATACTGAGGAAGATCTGGATTTAACAGCACGTAGAAGCCGCCTGCTTCAACAATGCCAAAGAAAGCGCAAAGAGTGGATATGCTTTTTTCAGCAAGCACTGCCACAGGATTTCCAATTTTTATCTTTTCTGCCAAAGCAGAGCCGATTCTTTTTGAAGCGTCAAGCAGCTCGCTAAACGTCATTTGAGAATGCTCGTCTATCACGGCGATTTTGTTAGAAAATCTTTTTTCTGCTTGTTCTAAATATTCAAGTACATTTCTTTCCAAAAGGTTTACCTCCGCGCGTCTAAGTAGAATTGAAAATAAGCACCGCACTATATTATATATTATATAAGCGCTATTGTCAAGCGAGTTAGTGACTTTGTCAAAAATTTCTTGTAACGTTTTTGTAAACTGGAAAAAGCGCTATCGCATAAAAACTCTCAAACAAAGAAAAGACAGGCACATGCCTGTCTTAGAAAAGTAGATGGTGAGGAGAAAAGATGCGTTGCCTGTGGATTGTAGGGGACTACGCCCTCGGCGTCCCGAACCTTACGCATGCAATCTGCAAGCCCCCAAAGCTCATTCTTCGTGTTGTAGAAACCAAGAGAAAAATCAACGGCGTGCCGTTGTATATCATCAAAACGGAGTTTTGAATATCACCAATTTCGCAGAAATTGTATATCATCATTGCGAAAGAAAATGCAACCTGCGGTTGATGATATGCGCCGTTGGCGATGATATGCACGCCAAGGCGTGATGATATACCATTGCTTTCGCAATGGATAAAAAA
>JAZQWO010000006.1:0-78615 GCA_045632405.1 Eubacteriales bacterium
TTGTTTCTTTGTAGCCCAAATGATTTTCTCGCATATCTAGTATAACAGATATTTTGAATTCTGGCGAGTATTTCTTGTTTTTTCTTGACATAAAAAATATGCACCTCCAAAAGTGTCTAACTTTTGGGGTGCATATCACTTAAAAGAGCTGGCATTTTTTATGCTCGTTCTGTGTTACATAAAATATTATGAACACAAATCTAAGAAAGCAAAAATTCCACTATTTTTGGCATTTGTGCTTGGGAAATTATTCCTTTCTTATTTAATGGTTTTAATTTGTTCCGTCAGTATTTCCTGCAATAAATTCTTCCACAATATCGTTAAAGTGAACAAGCTCCAATTTACCTTCGTTACACTTATCTGCAAGATTTTGCAGTCGTATTTCATCACAAGACAAATCGTTTGCAGATGCAACTATTGTCGCTGTACCGTCGATTTCAACATCGGCAAATGCAACCAAGCCATAGGCTTCACGGGTGACTCCATTGTATGAATATATTTCTTTCGAAACTCCATATGTAATATTACTCATACAAGTGCACCCGCCATTTCGTATGCTTTTTCTAACTTAATCCTTAAATTATTAAGAAAAATCATGGGATTATCAATTTTAGCTAGTAGTAAAATCACAGTTAGCGCTCCGCATCCTGTCTTTCCTCGCTCTATATCTTCATAATAGCGCTCGCTCATTACCAATGCTCTTGACATTTTGCTTTGAGTCAGCCCATATTCATATCTCATTTTCAATGCCAATTCCCTAAATGTTTCTTTAAGAATTGCTTCCATTTTACTTATCATAACATCAATTCCCCAATCAAAAACAGGAAAATTTTACTACCATCTACTGTTTATTAACACGAGGCATACCTCGGTTTTTCGACACAACTTGAAAAATTCAGTCAAAAACTTTTTTGACAAAATATTTATGCGAATAAAATTTTGACAGTTGTCACGGCTTACGCATATATCACCTTGAAGGTTTTTGTATAAATGCTTGTCCGAGGGAGATAGGTGGGTGTCGGTTAAGACACACCACCGTCCCCTGTCTTACCTAACCATCTAAAATGATTAACCTCTGTAAATCACTATCATATGCGACAAATATAAATTCACATTCCTCGTTTATTGAATCCTTATTATATTCGTTACTAGTAACATTGTGTAATACAAAATAATCAAACGCTTCGATTTCATATTGAATATATAATGGTAGTAAGCCTTTAATTTTAGAATTCAACTCGCTTTGCCAAATCCGATCATTTTGAATCTTTTGTTCAAACAAAGTTTTACTATTATTATTGGTTATTTTAGAATAAGTTACATCGTACAGCTCAAATTTGTTTGTTGCTACTTTTATTTCATGTGGAATTTCTATATTTATTTTATCCTCAATGGCTGCTATTTTACTAACATCGTAAGACACATTATTGAAAATAAATCTAAATGAGCCGAAAATCAAAAGTAGTGGCAAACAAATAAAAACAATAATGAGATTCTTTTTAAAATTCTGATTACTATTTTTATGTATGATGCTAATTATCACCGACACAATTCCAACAGGAATAAATATCCACATCACCCAAGAATATCTAACAGCACCGCCAATACCAAAAATCTCAGTCTCTCCTATGCTCGCAACTACGGCGAATGACACCATAGGTGAAACCAGTGTACCAATAATACTACATTACTAAAAAACTTTATTTTTTTCATAACTTTCTCCTAACACATTTATGAAAACGCCGCCTGAAGAACACTATAGTCACCGGTTGCAACCAACAGATAAGTTCCGTACGCTATTGCTACTAAAAAACCTGTATTAACTCCTATTGTAAAACCTTCTGTTAATATCGTATATACCTAATTATACCAGAAAACAAACGCAGAGCGTTTGCAACGACGTTGTCGTTGATGGGTGCGAAGGCACACGCTTTTCGCCGTCAACGGGAATGGCACAATACCACATTTGTGGTTTTGGCATAAGCCATTTCTGTTATACACAATGCAAATCTTTGTTAATAGGGTTCCAAGGAGTAGGACAATATTAGTCAGGACACCTCATCTTTTGTCATTAATTGAAATGCGATTCCGTTCATTATACTATGATCATTGTTATCCGTATAAGCAAACGGAAACAAAAGAGAGCAATAACCAAAAATATAAAATATGCCATTATTATCTTTTACAAAAATAAGCATATCTGCGGCACCTACTATTTCACAGTTTGAAATATCAAACTCTCTTTTACCAAATGTTGAATTGTAGGTCAAATCAGAATCAAATCCATAGTATATCGCTCTATTATCATAAGTAAGCATAATAGTTCCCATTGGTGCTATGGAAAATTGCTTTATGCCTGATGCTAAATGCAACCAATCCTCATATATTTTAGGTTCTGCAGGCTCTCCAGTTAACATCGTTCCACACGGTATTGTATTGTAGGCTCCTTTTACATATAAGTCGCTACTTTGCGTTAATACATTTATCAATGGCAACAACAAAGCTGTTTCGTCATTTGAAACATATAGCCCATCAATCATTCTTGGTGATGTGTCTACCACATCAAAATCTTGTACATTTTCAAAGAGCACGTTATCAAATTTCAAGCTCTCTACAGACCTTTCACAAAGAAAAAGAGAGCCTTTTGTTGTTAATACGTATACAAAGCTTTTATAGCATTTAATCTTTTTTATATTTTCTTTGAGAAAGTTAATTTTTTCATTTGATTTAACATACAAATTCTTATTTGTATCAACGAAATATATCTCGCCCTCAGCTCCCCTACTTGCATATATAACATTATCTGCAACCGACTCTATCGTCAAATCATAATTCAAACGAAAAAGTTGATCCGTCTCCGAAATAAAAAACGCATTTGATTCCTCAGTTATTATTTGCTTTATTTTTCCATCGAAAAATTTAATAGGACAAGAACCGTTTAAATATGAATTGTAGGTGAATTCAGAGTTTAAATATTTCCTTGAAGAACCGTTTGAATAACCACCTGCTACATAACCATATCCTTCCTCCGTCAATAAAAACACCCTGTCATTTGTAGAAAAGAAGCATTTTATTGGCTGGTCTTCATAGAATTCCAATCCTGTAACATCAAAAAAATTATACCAAATAAAAAACCATATTAACAAAATAGGAGATATTACAATTGCTATCGCAAGCACTATTTTTTTATTTATAATCATCTTCATATAAGAACCTCGCTAACCAATTTATATATGGTCTGGGATCTACAACCTCTCCTGTGAAGAAAATATTAATATCCGCAGGATTTGCTCTTTCTCTTATAAATGGTACTAAATTGTTTAAATTTTCTCCATGAAACTTTATCTCGCAAAATAATTGCTTTCTATCTATTTTATTTCCATTTAATTCTAAAGTGTACTTAGATTCTAAAAAATCGGCTAAGGTGTCTGTGTATTCATTGTACAAACTATTATCCAATTGAGTGTTAGACAAATCTATTGAGAATGTGAATTCTTGTTTCTCTTTATCAATTTTAATGTCTGAAGTTTTATCCATTAGTTCGTTAACCGTATTTACGTATTCATCGCTATCTTTTGATGGTTTAAGATCTCCACCCACCTTGGTTTGAGTTCCAATTAAAAAAGCTAGTACTCCGGTTATCAACACTACCGGTATTATGCCTTCTCCCGTTATATCCACGAACATAATAGGATTATTCGAACAATATGCATACATATTAAATCCGTCAAAATCTCCATTTGCATTAATGTATGTATCAGCATTAACAAACCTCTTTGTATATGGGTCATAATATCTTGCATTAAGATAGTACAGGTCTGTTTCCGTGTCGTAGTAATAGCCACGGTATCTGAAAGGGTTTATATTACCAATAGCTGCGCTTGTATAATTGGTAATACTGCACTCTCCCCAAGCGTTATACTTATATGAAGCTACGCGCGTTCCGTTAGTATCGTATATACTTAGTATATCACCTTGAAGATTTTTTGTAAAGAGATAATAATCAAACACACCCTTTGCGTAGCTGTTCTCTCTATATGCCATACCGATAATACTGCCCGTTTCATCGTAAATATAGAGAATTAATGTGTTCCCATATTCTTCACTTAAAATCCTTGTACCGTCCAAGTGATAGGTATGAGTAACATCATCTATTGTTTTGCTTGTCCTTATACCGCTGTCATTATATGTATAAGTAATAGTTCTTCCCCATCCATTCACCTGAGTCAGTTTGTTAATGTTGCTCCAAGTGAATCGCAAGCCATTGTAGTAGTTTAATGGGTTACCCATACTGTCATATGTGATTTGACTGCCACAGTATGCAGTTAGCTGGTCCTTCCAATTACTGTTATTATACGTATAAGCATTGGTATAGAGATCGTTACTGCTATTAACTGCTCCTGTTGTATAATAATATACACCTTCCTCTAAAATATTGCCGTTATTATCGTAGGAATACGTATATGTTCTGTTAGTTACGCTGTTATCTTCTCTTATTAACCTATCAAGGCTGTCATAGGTGTATCTATACAACAAATTACCGTTTTTGTCCTTGATTTCGGTTATATTCTGCAGACAAACATCATAGGTGTAATTAAACACATTCTCTGCTATTACATTTCCGTCATATGACACCTCAGACCTATATTGAGATACAACGTATGATGTTTTATTATCGCTTGTAATATACTCATAGGATATACTGTTTTCCGTGTCTTCTATGCTTATTGTTTTTTCATCAACTCTATATAAGCCGTCATAGACATAGTTTATTCGGTACTCACTTCCCTCACCGACACTGATATCCATTTTTCTGAGAGTGCCATCACCGTTATCGCTATATTTATAGTAGTTTTTTACATATAGAAAGTCTTGTCCGCTATTATACAAATAATCTCTGTAATAGAACTGCGAAGAAATTCTTTTCTCTGTATCATAATGATAGCTAATACCGAAGTTGTTCTTCATTTTTCCGTTGTCGTACTCTATCATTTTTACAAGTCTGCCACTACCGTCATACTTAAATACAGTTGATGTGTTAGACGTTTGGTCTGTTATCTTGCTGAGATTTCCGTTTGAATCATATTCATATTCGTAAATCGTAGTGTCACCATTACTTGCAACATACCTTATTTTCTTCACCCTTAAAAGCTCGTCATAGGTATAGTATACAGTTGTTCCGTCTACGTAAGTGACACTTTCGAGATTTCCGTGTGTGTTACTGTAGGTTGCATCAAGTATTGTAGTCGCTCCTATGGTTACTCCTTGACGATTTCCAAAATTATCGTATAGGAAGCTATATGTCATTCCGTTTGCTACTATACTTTCAAGCTGACAAAGCTCATTGTACACATATTCCACCTCAGAGGTGTATTCTACAGGCTGAGGCTGAGGCGCGCATATAGCAGGCCGAACCATAACAAGCTTGCCCATTTCGTCATAGGTGTAGTAATATCCTGTGCTATCGGGTGCTATTACCGCTATAAGGTTGCCGGTTTTATTATCATAGAAATACTGTGTTCTTTGGTCAAATGAATTAATTTCTTCCTTCAATGCGCCAAAAAATTTACTTGTTCCTACAGTATCGTATACATATGTTGTTTGCATACTTTGCGCATTTTCCGCATCGTACTTAACAAGGGATGTTAACAAGCCGTAGGAGTTATATGAATATGTAGTTCTGGAGGCCAGGATCTGTCGGGTCTCTAAATACGCTTCGAGAGTCTCAATATTGTCATTTTCACCAAATAATATGGGACTATACTTATATTCCAAAACCTCTATAAGATTGTTTCTGTCATCATATACATAAGATGCTCTTGCTTTTCTTCCAATTGCATCAATTATGTTTTTGTTATCATCATATTCATAGTATGTTCTATTTACTCCGCCTACTTGAGAATATACAACAGTTCCATCTTCGTCATCGTAAACATTATTAACTACACTTTCGTCATCCATTATTAGAGAAATATCACCAAAATATGCCTCTCCCAAATTATGCGAATATTTGCAAGTTAAATCTATTGACGTCACTATCGAGCCTGCTGGCACAACGCATGATTGGCTTGCGTATTGCCAGCCTGTTTTGTCGCAGAGGAAAACAGCCGTAGCTATTGCCGGTTCCTGTGCACTCATTGCTCCTGCTATATATTTATACCAAGAAATTTTTAATTCTATTTCGAACTTGCTCTCCTCGTTCTTCATTCCGCTGGATGCCTTTCCTACTCCGGCAACGGTGAACGCTATGTCCTTTGTAGTAATATTAGCAGTTCCCCCAGTTTCAAAAACTCTATCCACTTCACTTTGTGATATATAGTATAATTTTTGGCTGACTTGCCTTTCTTCCGAAACGCTTCCCGTAACCTTAATGGCTTCGCCAAAGGCTGTATTAGTTTTCTCCACTGTTGCATAGGATGGCAAAAGCCACTTTCCTATGTCATATGTGGCGGTTGAGCTTGCTAAACTTACATTATTAAACTCTGCCATTCCTGTTGTCTTTGACAGCATAAGATTGTCAATGCTTATAGATGCATTGTCCGCAATGCTTTCGCCACCGTAGGCATATACACCCACTGTATATGCTGTCGGCGTATTTTCTCTCACTGTAAAGGTGAAGCTTGCAAAACCATCACCGCCCGAAGCGGATATCTCGTTCAAGGACACTTCCTTTTGATAGCTATACGTTGCAGAGCTTGCTTTTAAATAAACAGTCATTCCCTCCGCGTGAGCAGAATCAAGCTTTAATGAAAACGTATAGGTGCCCTTATCCAAAACGGCGGTCTGCACAACTGATGCTGTGCCGTTTGGCGCTGTATACATTGTAATGTCAGCATTATCCCAGCCCACCAAATAAGGGGATGCATAAAAACGCACATCTCCACTAGTTACCCAACTCGAAGCGTTAGATTCACTTGCCTCTAAGGCACCGTTGACAAAATAATTCGAGCTAATTTGATTGGATGTAACAGAATAGTTTAAGCGGTTTGCTGTTTTTTCATTTCCGCTTGTATACTGTCCTGCAGTAATACTGTAAATTTTTTCTCCGTTATAGTTTGTGGAATAAACAGTTGTGGCACGTCCACACTCATCAAAAACATATGTTGTTACAATATCATCGCAGGTACCATAGGATATACCGAAAGCTTCATCAGTTCCTATTGACGTCAGCTCTGTGTAACCGTCGTAGTAGCTTATAGGTAATAAATTTCCTTCTTGGTTATTTCCATATTCTACAACCAAACCAATATCGTTTGATGTATTATAATCATATTCTATACAGTAGTTGACAAGTGTATCAGTTACCATTATTAGTCTGCCGTTACTGTCATATTCATATGTTGCAACCGCTTCAACTGTTATACCGCCTGCTACATTATCAGAATCTCCCACAAATGCTTGCAGCATTTCCGCAGTTACAGTACTATCACATTGTAAAATTAACATTTCTCGCAAATATGCTCCACCTGTTGCATTAAGTGAGCCGGTTGGAGTATCGGAATGTCTTAACAGACACGCCTTGCCACTTGTTTTATTCCACACCAAATTTATTCTGTGATCAGTTGAATAAGCTATAGTAAGCATTTCTATCGGTGAGCCACCGTTAGGTGTGACGTTGACCGCTATTGGATTTTTACCGCTTGTAAAAGTGAAGCTTAATTTATTGCCGTTTTTATCCGTTAAAGATGTAAGATACCATGCCTTTGTCACATTTGACAAGGTAGAGCCTGTCAAGTGTGTAAATGTGCGAGTATTGAAATTAGCATCGGTAATTTTAAGCTCTGTGTCGGAAACTATTTCCAATTTGCAACCTAATCCGTCCTCGTCTTCATGCACACTGCTTCCTTCTTTTTCACTGAAGTAGTGTTCTGTACCGTCTGCGTCTGCCCATACATAGTAAAATGCGTTTTCTCCATTAATGCCATTGTAATAGCATCTCATTACGGTTTCTTGGCCATTGAATTTGAAGCCTTTAGCGGCATAAGCGCCTCTATACGCCACTTGCGCATTGGCATTTGTATAGTCCAATCCCGCCAAAGCAGAATTATATATCAATGTAGGAGTAAAACCAAACAAGCTATCGGGTGATGTTAATGTGGGAATTGCAAACACCAAATTTGATGTTGCTAAGTTGATACTACCCGTTCCTGCTATTCCAACATTTTGCGACGTATAGCTCCAATATGATTCTATACCCTTCATATCTCTGTATGTAAAGGTCAACAAAGGAGAACCGCTTCCATATTCGTAAGAATGAAACACGCTTGTTCCGCTTCCGCTAATACTACGTAAAAAGACAGAATCAAACGAATTTCCGTTTGACGTCCATTGCTTATATAAGCTTGATATTTCCCAGCAATATTCACCGGTTTTTTCGATATAACAAAAATCTATTGGAGTATCTGTTGCGTCTGCACTTGCAAACGCCGCAATGTAATTATTTCCTGCGGTTACACAATACATATATAACTGTACCGATACTACATAACTATTTTTTGGCATACTTGGAAGCGTTAGTGTCTCTACCTCTGTATACACAGTTCCACCAACGCTTAACGTGGTTGCAGTATAGCTTGCATTTGAGCTGAAATCGAATATATCAGAACTATCAACAAACACAGCTGGGTCAACGGTTACAGGAAAGACTCTTTCATCTGCATTTATCCACTCTGCATCTGCTGTTACAGTAAATGTATATTTCCACTTACTGTTTTGGGTTAATGAATATTCAACGTTTTCGCTGAATTCGTTGCTATTGTCGAACATATATGGTGCAGGGATTTCGTACACCTTTTCTTCGGTGTCATAATCAGAGAGGATTATGACGTTGTCAGCAAGCTCTGCGCTTAGCTTATTAAGCTTAAGCTCGAATGAAAATGTATACGAGTCCTGCTTTTCTTTAACGATAATATTTTCCTTGATATTATTGCCAACCAAAATATATTCAATATCTATGCCGTCATAGATGTTTTTATATATAGCCTTGGATACAAGGTTATTTAATTTTGATACATCCTCAAATTTACGACTGTTATTCTCTTGCGGATTTTCAATTATTACCGCAACTTTATTTGTGTTGAGGGGAGTAAAATCAATCTTATATTCCCCATCCTTTATGCTAACAAGCCCCGAAGAGCCTGACTTGTTTCCAAACTTAATTTGTGTTTTATTACTGGAAGAATATTCACTTCCGTTAAGAGTCAGAGCATTATCAATATCAATCCATTTTCCGTTTGAATCCTTGTAATGCACTGCCTGCGGGTAAACAACTGCCTTTGTAGTTCCATCTGACAGTTTGAAATGCTTGACATTTTCTTGTCGCAATTCTTCATTTTCTGTTAATACGATAATATCATTAGCTACTGAATCACCTTCTGCCAAAGAATCTAAAGATTCTTCCGTTGCAATCGTATCATCTTGCTCTCTTTTTATTGCTTCTGCAAAAGCCGCTACTGGCATCGACACAAATACAAGTATAAACGCCATAATAAAAGTAAACAATTTCATTGAAATTTTGTATCCTTGTTTCATAATGCTCTCTCCTTAAAATATTTTACATTAGACTGCTTACCTGGACACATGCGTTATTTTAGGTTTTTAAATATCATTTCGAGTATCGTTTTTACCTTACTTTAGAAAAATATTTTACCTATCACTATACTAAGACGTTATAGTGATAATGTAAATTACCAACTATTGATAATTTTTAAATTTTGTTTTTGTCGACCAAATTCCAAAAGTGTTTTCCTGCCGCTGTTAATTTGCAGCTCTTGCTGTTCATAGCAGCAAAATACATATGCTCTTCATCAACCGGCTTAACTAAACCTACACTCACCATTTTTTGCAAATCTTTGAAAATCTTTACGTTCTCTTCGTCTGCATATGGCATAATGGCGGAGTTATCATTTTTAGGCGTATTGGTATATTCAAACGATGGGTCCAACTTTTTTTCTTCGTTTGGATCTGAAAAATAATCCGTAATCTTTCTTACACACTCAAGCGGAATTAAAGGCTTTACTTTTCTTAATGAGACAAAGTAAGATACATTTGTTTTAAAAACAGGGCGTTGTTCCCAAGAGCCCAATGCCTTTTCTATGTATGCATAAATGCTTCCAGGTGATATTTGACCTGTTATATCTGCTGCCCCACCCTCTAATGCTTCGATTAACAAAGATGTAAATAAGCCATGTCCCTTTACCTCTGCTGATGGCTCACTATGCAAGCTTGATGTCAATATAGTTAATCCACTACCCAACAGCGAACCTTCTATACCAAAATGTTCTAATGAACCCATTGCTCCAGAATAACACGAATCTAAAATAATAACTTTGTTTTTCGTTTCTGATCGATTAGCTATGTCAAGAATATCGCTTAATGAAACTCCGTAATCGTTTGGTTCATAATCCGAAGTTACAATATAACTGTGCCTGTTAGCATCAACGTATCCATGCCCTGAAAAATAAAGCAATGCTATTTCATTATTTCCATTGAACAAATCAATTATTGATTGTTTAAGCTCGCCTTTTCCCAACCGTTTTGTAAGCTTTTTCACATCAAAATTTGGTGACCCATCTTCGTTTTTCCTTAAAAGTCTTTCCACTTCATTAGCATCGCTAATACAACCATATAGCGGACTTCCCGGATAGTCATTAATTCCCACAACTAACGCTTTTCTCATACTTTTCTCCTTATACGCTCTCTAACCAACTCTTAATGTTCCCCCACGTCCAATTTCTTACGATAATTGGATTGATTTCGCTTGGTATAGCACATTTTTCATCTGAATGCCCCCAAATTCCTAAAACTGGAATGCCTTCATCCTTAGCACAATTTATTTCCCATAATTGTCCGTCTGCATTTTTTGTATTTTTGGTTATGATAGCTATCATGCCATCACAACCCTTTATTTTCCTTCTGCAATTAGTTTTCCACATAGAATCCCAAGGAGTTTTTACTGACATATCAATAAATTCAAATGGACTATTGTCCTTCCTTGCTTGTCCCCTTAGAAAATCTCTTAAATTTTCATCTTCTATTGCAAAACTGATAAAAATTCTTTTACTCATTTATTATCTCTCCTATTATTTAATGTTTTGTTGGCTTTATGCCATTCAACCACGCTCTGAGTGATGCATATGTATTATCATCTTCACATATCCAAAAGTCATATTTTTGAGTTCCTTCTGTTTTTTCATAATCAGCATATGGATAAATTTCTAAGTACTCTTGATTTTTGAAACTTTCTCCTTCTCTATCAAGAAGTGGCAAATTAGCACATCTAAAGTTTTTTATCCCAGAAAAAACACCAACCTCCCAAGGACACCATTTTGAAACCGATGCGCTTGGGGAATACAAATGTAAAAGACCTTTACATTTTCTCATTACTTGTATTAACTTTTGCGCCGTTGCCTCAGATACATTATTTCTGTCTAATCGAGTATCTTTATAATCGATATAAACCGAATAGCCACATAGTTCCAACAACTGTACTACCTTAGCGGCATAAGAACGGTCGTGCCAACTGTACGAAATGAATACATCATACTCATCTCTTACTCGTCTTCTTGAAAACTCTAAATTTTCGTTTAAAGTTCCTTTTTGAACTAATTCATTCAAAAAGCTTTTTGTTAGTAGCATATATACATCTCCTTCCTATAAAAATCATAAAAAATAACATTTTTCGACACATAATAAAAAATTATTACAGCAATACTACCATAAAGTAACTATATTATTTACGCCTACAAATTTGATGAACCAAGCAGTCAGGAACACTGCCTGCTTGGTTCTCGTTACAATTTCAACCCATAAACATGACATTACTTTTATGTGGATTTAGTAGAAGTATATATGAGCAACAAATTTTTGATTTTTATCGACTCATATAAAAAATCGGTCACTATATCAAAACTACTATGCTATGTATTAGGATTTAGATTTTGACAATTTCGCTATTTGCCCAAAAAATGCTTCAATCCATCAATCTCATTTTGTATATTTGAGATTGTATCATCATATTCTCCATTGTCATTATCCTCTTCCAAAGCATCTATCATAGCCTCTTTGTCTGCAATACTATTTTCGATATAAGCCCTTTCGCTATCAGATACGGAAAATCCTTCCTCGTCTTCTGGTCCAACATCATTTTTCAAATCTTCGTTGTTATCGTATTCATTAAACATAATTTTATTTCCTCCGTACTAATTGTTTTGAAAGACAAGGAACTACACAAGTTCAGTATCTTTCCACATCATTCGCTATATTTATTTTGCAAAGCCCGTTGGGTAAAGTAATCATTGAATTACTAGTGAACAAGCTCTTGTATTTTTGCTATGTCACCTCGATGATTTTTGCTAAAGGTTTGCCCAAGGGGGATAGGTGGTGTCGGTTAAGACACGCCACCTTTTCCCGTCTTGCATAGGCAATTTGACCATTAGGAACCGTCCCTCGTCTCCATATCATTTGTTCTGTATTGCCAAAGTGATTGCTTCGCTGTATGTTAAAGAAACATCTTCTAAATGGTCTATACGACGAACTGAAACATTACATCTCAAAATTTGTTCGCCGTTTTCATCTACAGTTAGCCCATAGCCCAGTATTTCATATGTTATTTCATCGAAATCATTGCTTGCGGTTTTATATTCCGCCGCCATTCTTGCCATAACATCCTTTTCAACAACCGCTAAATCAAAAGCAAACTCCATATTTGGCTTCATTTTTCCAAGCATCGTGGAAAAATATGAGACAATTTGTCCTGTGGTTTTTACGGAAACGATAGCCCTATCGTCACAAAGAATTCCGTTTGAATACTTATCAAAACAAACAGAATATGCGTTGAGAGAATCATAGTATTTTGATGTAATGGTATATTCGCTTGGATCCACAAAATTAGCAAGAAATTCACAAGCTATATTTATACACTCTTTTTCAGAATAAGCTCTATTGTTTTCAGTTGTATCACGGTTTATTTTTGCACGGTAACATCGCAACACTCCGTCTTCTGAAATTTCGAATGTTCCGTTCTCGCCTGTATACTCATAAGAAACACCGGATTCATAGAGTTCTTGTACTGAACAGTTATATGTTCCTGATGCTTCAATACCTCCAACAGAAATGCTCGCGGTTTTTGGGGCATCAGAAGATGTAAAGATTTTGAAATTCCAAGCGTTAAACTCTAATTTGTGAGAAACACCAAAATTAGAATCTGAAACACCCGCCAGCATAACAGAGTAGTATGTTTCAGGCATAACAATTGGCTCATTACTTACATCTGTATTTTGTGAATTGATATAAGAGCCGGTTGAGCCTACATTGCTTACATCGTTTTCATCTGCATTTCCGCAAGCAGAAATCGAGATTATTATAAATAACACAATAATAAAGCTAAAAACCTTTTTCATAATCACACCTCATTCATATAATCTGTAAAATTCATTTCCACACACAATAACATTTTCCACGGCAAAAGCAGCTCTTTTTGATGCTGCAGAAACAGCATCATGGACAGTCGCTCCGATAAGCAAATTAGTATAAAACTCTCTTGTCCAAGTATTTGCTACATCGCAATCGATATCTACATTAAACCCTATTGCAACCTCAGCGCCCAATCCGACTACTCTTGCAGGAAGATTCACACCATATTCTTCACCGACTCCTGTTTGACATCCGACGAATAGTATTAACTCTGCATTGTCAAAACGATCAGTCGAAGATATTGCAACACTTGACGAATTCATTCCTGCAAAACTGTAGCTGAATAAAGCGTGTACATTGTTTCCGCTTGAGCTCAACTGAATTCCTGTAGCTAACACATAATTATCAGAGGAAACTACCGGTATTCCGTGGCATCTAATGGTAAAAATATTACTTGTTTTTAGATAATCCAAGCAACCTGCTGCGGAAATTTCTTCCGTATGGAGATTCACATTATAATTTCCTATATTTTGCATTTGGTTTTTTACAAATTCTAATGAACTCGAATGGTCGTGGCCTGGGGACTCATCCGGAATTCCGCACAAAGTGACACTTCTCACAACCGCTTCGAGAATCCACTCGTCCATATAATCGCTATTGTTAGAATATTCTCTTTGTTCCACATCTGTGCCAGATGCTATAAATAAGTATGAACCAACACTTAAACACCAATCCGTATTGTATGATTCAGCGGACTTCGGACGCAATATATATGATCCTGTTGAAGACTTTGTTATTTTCCACTGCTTTCTGCTTGTGTCCGAATAAGCTTCCTGTACAACTGCTTCTCCATCCTCATTAAGACAATCCGATTGAACACAAAGTGCCATTCCACTTTTTCTGGATATAATTTTGTAATATCCATCACCGATATGGACAAAGCACCATTTTTGATAAAGTCCGCCGTCAAAATCCCAAATTTCCATCTTGCTTTCGCTTGTTGAATAGTCTGGGTCGTCATCATTATCGATTTGCATATACATTTCGGTTTCTTTGTTTTTGATAAAATAATCTCCCTCACTAACTAAAAGTGATACACCAAACACAAAAGATGACATTTTGCATTCAACACCGTTCCCATTGTAGATGAGAACTTTAACTATAAGAGATCCTGGCTGATGAAAAGCCATTGATGCGTTTTTTGCGCTACTATTCCAACTACAAGTAACATAATTGGAATAATCATCATCAACACTTATTCGTGTAGTGTTGTAATTAATGCTTGTTGACCAAGAAATCGCCGAAAAAACAACTGTTTGTCCAACAAAATAGTCACTAGGAAAATAAATTGTAGAACCCCATTGTTCTATTCCGGTGTACTGGTCTAAAGACCAACAACAATTAGTAGTTGCATTGTTTGAGGAAACAAGTGATAATTTGTTGTTAGAATTAGAAGGGATACATATAAATTTTGAACTTCCATACGGAGATATGGCAAAACCATTACCTACCCACTCAATCAAAAAAGTATCCTCTAAAGATACGTCTTCATCATTGCTGGGTATGGTTTTTGTTATTATTTCATTACCAGAAACACCAAAACTTAATTCGTTATTAGTCATAGAACGAATAATATATGTATTTCCTTTTTGAGAAATTTTAAATAAACTTGAACGATCAAATACGGATGTATCTGCTGGAGAAACAGATGATGTCATATACTGTAGATTAGCTCCCGCAAACGCACCGTTTTCTCCCACTGTCATCCAATAGGATGTTCCGTACATATTGTTAAAAGCATACACTCCGTCAGGGATAGTGTGTACATATGTTATGCTTATACAAGGGCTATAGGTAGTTCCCGATTCGCTTGATTTTAGTATGACAGATTCATTTGTTGCAGAAGAATTTTCTATTCTCTTTAGTGCGAATCCATAATAGCTTACATTTCCGTTATAGTAATCATTAACGTAACTTGTAATATCAAAAATTTTCTCGCCCGGTGTAGATTCATACGCTCCCAAGCTTGCGGAAAATATAACCCTATCAATATAAGTCGAGCTGACATTCGGAGAATTATTGTATGTTAATATACTTTCATTCCATTGTCCCAACACAGGATATAATCCGCCAAGAAGTCTGCCCGATGTCATATTATCATAGTAGTAATAATACACAAGTAATCTTGCCTTACTAAGAGTAGCACCTTCGGGAATATTAGGTATGTCTATCTGTATGAAAGGCATATAGCTATTACTAAGCCACATCATGCTTGAATTGCCATAATTAGCATTAGGCTCTGCACTGTATGTAAAAGTATCATTTATGTTTGAGTAATATTTTAATGTCGGGTCTATTGTGACGGGAAACGCACGTTGTGAGTCGTTTATCCAATCTGCGTTTGCATCAACAGTTAAAAGATACTTTCCGTCAGATAATTTTTGCAACTTATATTTTACATCATATGAATATACATTTTCGCTATCATACATAAAGGGTGCGGGAATGTAATATTTGTTTTCTCCTGTTTTACTATCAGTTATTACAATATTGCCCGACCTGTCAAGCGTGGCTTTTAGCCCTGTTAAGTTGATTTCAAAGCTATAACTATAATTACTACCAGGCTTGTATATTATGATATTTTCTTTTATATCGTTTCCCTGCAAAGCATACTCGAGGTTTATGCCTTGTCTAATATCATTATATACAATAGTTGTGGTGTTGTTTATTTTTCTTGCTTCTTCAATAGAATTAAAGTTATCGGTTGCACGTTGCTTGCTATTCACAACTGTGGCGGAAATTATACTGCTATTTCCATTAAGCTGCTTTTCTTTAGATAATAGTGCCATTGAAATAGCGTAACCGTTTTCTCTCAGTGCGAAAATTTCTGCACCTGATTTAAATGATGACGCAAAGCTCACTCTTGAATCAACCGTTGAATATACCTGCGAGCTTTTTTCACCACTTATGTAAAGGCTGTTATCAATATCAGTCCATTCTCCGTTTTTATCTTTTCTGTGTACCGCCTCACCGTAAACAACAGCCTCATACGTTCCGTTATCTAAGCGAAAATGCTTTACGTTTTCTTCTCTAAGCGACAGTATTTCTTGTACGGAACCAATTACTGTGTCTTCTGTATACACCTGTGTTTTGTATGAAATTTCATTGCTGCTTTCGTTGCTTTGGCTGCTCTCGGTACCCAAAGATGTAGAAAGCTCCTCAGAATATGCTACCGAAGGAAAGCAAGTCAATATCATTATTATCGCCAAGAAAAACGCAAGATAAGATTTTTTGGTTTTCATATAAATTAGCTCCTTTTAATTTCATTTATTTTTTACTTGCTTTATACAAAATAACCATTGGACTGTACCTCCCTATACTGAGTAACTTCTTAACATTTCACTGTTCTTATAGAAAAACTAAGACATTGGAATTTGCCTACATATGATTTGGGCAAATTTCGTATCACACAGCTTTTCTTAATCATTGTTTAGAATATAAATAGATTGTTATCAAAACACTGCATCGGCTGTTTTGAAACGAGAATTCCCTCTCAACTCACTAAAATGTTATTTTGAAAATCCCTCTTTTGCTTCTTCAGATATAGACATTTGCACATTACAAATAGTGTTGAAAGACCGTCTTAAAATTGTATAACTCCAATCTTCCATTGTTAATTCCTTAATTTCATCTAGCATAAGAAATTTACCACTTTTGCTCTTTCCTTTATTTAAAACTAGTTCATGCGAATCCATTCTTAATTTAATTGATTCTTCATCCATAGGTACTATGAAACATACAGCGAGATGTTTTAAGCTTGTTTCGTTTTCTTTACTATACAGAAAAAACGGAGTGATATTGCTCAATGCTACGGAAATGCCTATTTCTTCTTTTATTTCCCTTTTAAGTGCGGTCTTACATATGGAAATAAAGTCGTCAATATTACTTTGTGTTTTATCTTCATATCTAGAATGACCACCTACATAAATAAGATGTTTTTCTTTTTCTGGGGAAGTGTCGGACACTGCGCCTTTATTCTTTTTTATCACCAATATTTTATTGCGATTTTTATTGGTTATAACTGCAATGGGAATTGGTTGTATATAAGATTGATTTTCTTCTACTTTGTCACGCAAATCAAATTGTATTGTTGGCAAAACATTTTTGATTTGCTCATATTCTGTTACAGTATTTTTTGTAATAATTTTTTCCAAATTATCATTCTTTTCAAAATAACCTATGCGTTCCATAAGAAGATCCTTCAACGTGCTAAGCGTATTTTCAGTTACTTCTTTTCCTACATCATCCTGCGTCTTTTTGGAGGTATCGATTTCGAACACTTTATGAAAATACGTTTGCTTTTTTTGTATTGTACGCTTCATAGCATCTAAATATTCATTTAGAACTTTTTTATTCATAATTGTTCCAATTTTGTCAGTAAGCAGATTGGCATATTCACGTTCAATAGAAACAGCAGGCTCAACACTAAATGCAAACACTATATCTATTGATTTAACAAGTTCCTCCATAAGTAAAAAGTTTTCTATTGTTTCTCTTTGAAATTCTTCCATTTTTGAAGTTGAAACCAACCACTCAAACCAACATAATGCATCAAACACACCACGGTCAAGAATCAAAACATCTGTAAGATTTGATTTGTTTTCTAAGGTGCCTATCAATCCCGCCAACGACATACAAGAAGTCCATAAGTTAAACATGGGACTTTGCTTATCACTTACTGGGCAAACGCTTGCACGTTCTTGAATAACCTGTACAGTAAATCCATTTCTTTTCAAAAACAGTTCTAACGAATTGATACACGAAGTCTTTCCTGCTTTGGGAGACCCGCTAAATTCAATGACAATAGGTCTTTTTTGTCGGTGTTCCGATTTTAGACTTAGCACATTTTCGGCTAAAGCTTGAAGCTCTTTTATGACTTTTTTGCGCTCTAAATTTTGGTTTATCATCATTTCTCCTCATTTTTAACTTTCTATTTTTTCTTTGCTCGTTTTTTCAAATTTATCTAAAACATGTCCAACAGAATATCCAACATAACTGGACAATATGACGGAAAGATATAAGAATTTCTCATTAATTATGTAGTCTAAATTTCCTGTAATCACAAACATTCCAGACAAAATAGCAAAAAGCATGACTACGACAAAAACAAAAGAATAAAATGGACGAAGAATGAAATATATAACATTTCCTAATTGTCCATATACAGAAGAAGATTCAACTATTCTATCAGTTATACATGCCTTATAAAGTCTTTTTATGTATTGTAAACAACACAACATTCCACTTACAGATAATGATGCAATTATTGTTTTGATAATTACGGTAGTTTTATCCGCTTCAATGGGAAGATTGCACATAACATATATAGAACAACCAAGTCCTGTTAGTAATACTGCGAAATAATAAACAAATAATATAATTATTGCAGTATTTGATAACTCAAATAATAGTGAATCACTTTTTTTCATTTTACTTAAATATCAATTCTCCTTAAAAATTTTTATAATTGGCGAAAATTTAATACATTCTTAATAGAATAATATAATAAAATCAGAATGTATGCTTTATTAATGGTAAATTCAAATTAATTTACGACATAGTTCCCAATAACACAATGCTTTATTTATCGTTTTATTTAATCTGTGATAACTTTAATTATCTTATATTCGTTATTAGTATCAATTTGATTAAACTTTTCTTTTGCTTCAAAATAACTGTTTGCTTATATTACAATTTCATATAGGCATGAATATCTTGCTTTTTTAGGTTGATATACTATAGTATATTTATTCATAATATTCTCTTCTTAAGTGATGTAATCTTAATATGTTTCATTCTATTTTTATTTATGTAAATGTTTATCCGTAAACACACTTGCTTAGCTTGCCGACATTAACATTTAAATAATCGTTGTATGGTTGACACTTGGTTTGTCGATGCCAAGCTCTATATTTTCAAATCCTGTAACACTCATATTGCTCAATTCTGCTGATTGAGCGACAGTAAAATGTTTTCTTTCTATTTTATCTCGCACAAATCTTCCAACATCATAATAAATTGTCATTTCAGCACCTCTAATATAAATGATTTTAGAGGTATTGAATTTAATTAAATTACTTGCCTATGTTAGCATACTTGTTGTAGGTTTATTAGTATTTATACCATGATATTAATGGTTTAGTTTTGCGTGATTTGAAGAGAGATAGTGGCAATCCACCATCTCTCCCCTTGAATGGTTTGCAAAAAATTCAAGCTACTTTAAAATCATTTATTTTGTCTTCAAAATTAATAATTTTTTCCCTCTGTTATTTGCAAGGAAAAATCACATAGCTCATTTTAATAGGAATTCTCTATGGTTCTGGTGATCACATCGGCTTCGCCAGCTGTTCCATAAACGGTATAAGTTATAGATGCTCTATATGTACCGCTTTTTGTAAGCTGAATGTAATGCTCTCTATCGCAACAATATTCAGTTGTTTCATCTGTCCAAGAAGCTCCGTCAACATCATTCCACCACCATAAAAACTTCTTTTCAATCTTTGTTTCAACTACAATTCTTGTTGTTATTCCTATATAACCATAGCATGTAAACGAAACAGTAGCTTTTCCACTATCGTTGATTACAAATACAGCCTCTGTAGTATCCAAATTGTTAAAACGAGGATTTATTCCATTTTCTGTAGCAAATGAGGTTGTTGCCATAACGAATAGCATCACAACAAGCATAGCAAAAGAAAGTAATCTCTTAAAATTTTTCATATTTTCACCCCCTTTCTTCATTAGCCTCTATATATAAAGACTAACTAAAACGACTTTTCCCTGCAATTTCTTAAAAAACTTTGGTTTTCATAAAAATTCATGTAAAATCTTGACGATTTTTCGTATTTATGCTATAATTTGCAAAAAAGTTTTTTAAAGGTGAATTATGATACTTTTTTATTTATCTATGATAGATAACGAGGATGACAGGAGTTGGATAAGTGGTGTTTATAAGGCTTACAAACCTTGGATGCTAAAAATTGCTTATTATTATATAAAAAATGAAGAGGACGCAAAGGATGTTGTTCATGAAATATTTTTAAGAATATCAAGAAATATAAAAAGTGTTCCTCGTAATCCTGTCACATTGAAAGTCTATCTAGAAACCGCTATTAGAAATACTTGCTATACAATAACATCTAGAAGAAATAAGCACCAAGTTTTTTCCATAGAAGACCAATTTTATGTTCCTTCAGATGAGAATTTAGAGGAAAATACTGTAAACAAGATTTTAAGTGAACAGGTTTTAGAATATATAGAACAAATGCCAGTAATTTATTGCTCTGTATTAACTATGTATCTTGTTTGTAAAAATAAAGTATCCGATATTTCTAATATGTTAGACATTCCATATAAAACAGTTGAATCAAGAATATACCGGGGCAAACAATTACTAAATGAAAGATTTGAGGATTTGAATTTATGATAAACGATAGCTCTGGTGTTGTAGAAACTGCTTTACTTGAAGCATCTCTTAAAAGAATTCGACTGATTGAAAATATGGAGTGCCCCAACATAGCCACAGACGTAAGCTATGATAACAAAATATTTGACTTAATCTACGAAAAACCAAAGAAAAAAAAGAGATATCCCCAAAAGATCATCCTCATTCTTGTGGCTGCGCTCACTATTTGTTTCTTAATAATGTTCACGGTATCTGCCCAAATAAGAACTGTTGTGGTTGACTTTTTTGTTGAGATATATGAAACATTTGCTTCTTTTATCATTGAAGATGATTCTGTTAGTGAAACTCCCAAAACTATAGAAATAAAATACCAATCCACTTATTTTAAAGCTAGCGAGTTTCAAAATGTCAAACAATCAAGTACAGATTTAAAATCTGTTGAATGTTGGACTAAAAATGATATGGTAATAGATTTTTCTCAGTACACTATTAATAATGGTGATATTACCTTGGATATTGAAGATACATCTTATGAAATTAAATATATAGGTGATCAAAAGATTTACTATAAAATAAAAAATGACTCCTACACCATAAAATGGTTAGCATATGGATATTCATTTAGTCTACGATGCAACAAGCCTTTAACTTGGGAAGAAATAGAAAAAATTGTAACAAGTTTAGAACCAGTTGCTAAATGATCATATATTTTCAATGAACTCACTGATAATTTTATCAGTGAGTTCTATCGTTTTCTCTTTTTTACATTCTAAATCTACTAAAAAATTTATACAATCTTCTATTTCTCGGTCTGTTATTTCAGAATATTTAAATGTATACTCCTTGCTAAATTCAACTAATATTTTTCTTGCCTTCAAAAATGCTTTTTCGTATAAGTCAGCGTGCTTATAACAATCATCCTTCTTTAAGGCTTTGTACAACTCCCAAGCTTGTCTTTTCTTTTTCGCTCGCTCATCGTAATCTTCAATCATGTTTTACTCCTTGTTTTCAAATGTACATAACTCTACTATTATCAATACATCTATCTGTATATTGTATGTATCTTTTTATAAAATTTTGTACACATATCTGTGATTGATATGTACTTTTAACTTCGTTTTTATGTATTTATTGACTTTTTAATTGCCTTATGATAAACTTTTCTTAGGAAATGGTACATTTATTATACAGATAGATGTACATAAATCCGTGGCTGTTTTTAGCCACTTTTTCTTTTTAATCAAACAATTTGCCTATCTTATTCATCATATCTGCTCTGTGCTCTATCATAGAATGGGCATATCGCTTTAAAGTGATTGTTGGATTTTTGTGGCCTAACGTAACAGACAGAGTTTTAACATCCATTCCACATTCTAAGGCTCTTGTTGCGAAGGTATGCCTTAACGAGTGAAATCCTTTGTGTTCTATACCAATCTTATTTAAAATTCTTTCAAAGGTTCTTTGGTATGAACGTACCTCTGCGCCATATTTTGTGTTGCCGTCAACAACAAATCCGCTTTTGTTATTCTGCTTCATTACTTTTAATATTGGTAACAGCTGCTTAGGAAAAACTATTATTCTTTCAGAGGTCTCTGTCTTTGTTGTATCTATTATTTTTACATACTCTTTGTTTATCCAAGAGTCTCTGCAAGTCTTAGTAACATAAACAATTCGCTTTTGTAGGTCTATATCACTCCACTGTAATGATAGTAGCTCTCCTATTCGTAGTCCTGTATATAAGCAAAGTATAATTCCATAAAGCTTAGGAACATTCTTTCCCTTAATATAAGCTTCTATCTGCTTTTGCTCTTGCTTACTAAAACTCTCAACCGGCTTTTCTCTCACCTTAGGTCTTTGAATCAAATCGGAAAACTGCACTTTTGCTTTACCTACCGATACAGCCAAATGAAGTGAATTTTTAAGAATGTTTATAATACCGTTAACGGTATTTGACGAAAGCCCCGCCTCTGATAAATTTACTACAAATTTCTGTAGTTCCAATGCGGATAATTCATCAATTTCATATTCTCCAAGCTTTACTACTATGTGCTTATCAACTTGATGCTTGTAATTTGTATAAGTTCTATACTTAGCTCTTGGCTTAACATAATATTCAAGCCATTCGGATAGCCAATCCTTAAATTTCATAATTTTAATCTCCTTTACTATGTATTTTGTACGCATATTTGTACTTTTATTGTTTATTAAAAAATATTGATTTTGTAAAATTTTTGTCAATGTTTGAAAGCATTAACTAAATGTTTAAAAAGGTCATGTAAACAGGGCGTGTGCTTGTCTTGAACAAGTGGCGTGCTGCCATTCCCCAAAGCTCGCTATGCTCGCTTCAGGGACCCGTTGGCGCCTCGCCAGACAAGCACACGCCCTCACTAAACCAACAAACAAAATCCACAAGAACGAAAGCCGAGGGGTTGCGGGTTTGGCGCTGAGCCGCTTGCCAAAGCTCCGCAATCACCCTCGGTGGCTTTTTCGTTATTCTATGTAGGATTTTTTGTTTTAGTATAGGTTATACGTTAGAGGTCGGCATTTGCTTTATTACTTCTGGCGATACCGTTCCCATATATTCGCCCGCTTTCCAACAAGAAAAGTCGTCAAAGAGCAGTAGCTTTCTGTCCTCTAATCCAATGTTACATAAAACGTCATCCTCCAATATGTCAGTAATGAAATATTGAGGTAAGTCTTTAGAGTAAACGATTTTCTCGCCCGTCTTTTCAATGTATTTCATCATATATGCTAAGGACTCTCCGATATTCTCATTGTGTATATTTTCTAATTTTGGAACACCATTGATAAATACCTTCAGTCCGGTTTTATTATTCTTTAGAACAATTTTCTCCAACTCGTTTTCTCCTCCTTACGCTTATACTTTACCACATCTATTTTTCCGTTTTCTACTATTTGACTCACAAGAAAAATAGTTTTGCTCACAAGTTTTTTAATCGTAATTTATCTCATTTTTCAAACCCTTTTTTGTAGGGTTTTTCTTTTTTGCTTTCTTTTTTGAGGGAGTGGTTTATGGTAGCAGAAAACGTCTGTTCAGACAAGGGGGAACGAAAATGCGTTGCTAATAGTAAAGATTGTTAGGTGAGCATTTTAGTTCCTGACGAGTCCTTGTCAGCCCAGCCATTTTCCGCTGAGTTGTAGAGTGATTTCTTGAGGGGAGAAATAAATAATACTTGGTGTTTGTGTGGTTTTTCATAGTCTGTGTTGGTTTGAATAAATTCTAATCTAATTCATTCAAATACAAAATAAAAACCTTGTGAGTTAAAGTAAAAACCTTGTGAATCCAAGTGTTAACTTTTGAATTTTTTTAGTTTATCTTTTTATCCGTAAGGATTACTAAATATCAAAAAAGGAAGGAATTTAAAAATGAAAACAGCGGTAGTTTATGCTCGATATTCGAGTGAAAGACAGACCGAACAATCTATTGAAGGACAATTAAGGGAATGTAATGAATATGCTGCACGAAACGATATTGTTATTGTTGATACATATATTGACCGTGCTATGACGGGAACTAACGATAATAGAACAGATTTTCAACGATTATTAAAGGATTGCTCAAAGCACGCTTGGGATTATGTGCTTGTATATAAGCTTGATAGATTTTCAAGAAACAAGTATGAAATGGCTATGCACAAAAAGACCTTACGTGATAATGGCATTAAGCTTATATCCGTAAAAGAAAACATTCCAGACTCCCCGGAGGGCATTATTCTTGAATCCTTGCTTGAAGGTATGGCAGAATATTACTCTGCGGAATTATCACAAAAAGTCCGTCGTGGAATGCGTGAGGGAAGAATTAAAGGACACTTTGCCGGTGGAGCTGTTCTATATGGCTACAAAGTAATAGATAAGAAAATATATATTGATGAAAACACCTCTAAAATTGTTATACGAATATTTCAAGAGTTTGCAGCAGGCAAATTTGTTAAAGATATTATATCTGACCTTGCAAATGAAGGAATATATCATAATGGCAAGCCGTTAGGTAGAAATACAGTATATAAGCTTCTGAGAAACGAAAAATATATTGGTATAGTACGATACGGCAACGAAGTATTTACTAATATCTATCCTCAAATTGTGCCTAATGCATTATTCGAGGCTGTTCAATTGAAAATAAACAGCAATCGTTACGGCAAACACGATTCCGATGCAGTTTATATTCTTAAGGGCAAAATGAAATGTGGTTACTGTGGCAAAACTATCACATCAGAGAGTGGCACAGGCAAAAGCGGAAAGATTAAGCGTTATTATAAATGCTTTGGTAGAAAAAATGCTGGCAACGGTTGTCAAAAAGAAACTATCAGAAAAGAAACAATCGAAACCTTGATTGTTGACTCGACACTTAAATTTTTTGAAAATGTTAATAACATGTCTTTTGTTGCGGACAAGATATTGGAGCTTCACCAAAAGCGAGTTACAGACACATCTGTTCTTAACCTTTTATTAGAAGAAAAGATTTCTCTTACAAAATCAATTGATAATATTTTAGATGCAATAGCAGAGGGTTATCGTTCCTCTAAAACAAAAGAAAAGCTTGAAGAATTTGAAGCAAGGCTTGATATTGTAGAGGGTAAAATCTTAATTGAAAAGGCTAAAGAAAAATCCTCTATTTCAAAAGAAGATATTATTAAGTTCATATCTAAATGTATCAAAAAAGAGCCTTTACAAATGATTAAGCTTTTGGTAAAGGAAATCATACTATTTGATGATAAGGTTAAAATTTATTATAATTACATAGACAAGAAAAGTCCTGATGAATTTGAACATCAGGCTTTTTTGTTTTATACAGAAAATGTTGATTTGTATATAAAGGATGATTACAAATTAAAGGAGCAGGATTACATCTTAAACGTACTTGTTCAGATGTATATTTGAATTGTTTTTTCAAAAAATACCATTTATTTGCTCTGTTTTTAGTGTCCCAAATTACAAAATCTACACAATTTTGATTTTAATAAAAACGCCGTATTCCCTTATACCACAAGGTTTATTGCACTTTTTCGTGGGTGTTTTGAATTAGGTGTCGCCACTTCGACCATCTATGTAGTATGAAACAGACTACATTACACCAAAAGCCCTTGAGAATCAAGAACTTTCCTATTTAGGAAAACAATTTTCATTTATACAAAGCCCGAATCATCGCCGATTGGCATTTTAATTATTTGTACTTTATGGATATAACATAGTGTTACTCTAATATGCAAAATTCGCTAACCATATAAATAGAAACCTTGAAAAATAATATAAATTGTGTTATAATGAATAAGAAGGCTGCGGAAACATTGAACATTCAAGCGAGTTGGCAATTAACATTTACGAATATATAAATAACTATTTCTGTGATTTGAATTAGCATATTAGTTAAAAAGTAGAAGTGACTAGAAAATTTAATTTAAAAGAAGGAGAAACAAATGGTTACTATTAGTTTGAATTTTGATGGATATTGGAGAGAAGCAAACAAAAAAGGTATCCCCGACAAATCAGGAATTTATTGTGTCTATACTTGTACATACAACCATGATACAAAAAAAGTAACAATCCACAAATTGTTGTATATTGGCGAATCGAATAACGTAAATGATAGAATTAATAACCATGAAAGATTGAGTGATTGGAAAAATGCTTTAGAAAAAAATCAGACATTGTGTTATTCGTTTGCTCCTGCTATTAATCCTGATAGAGAACGTGCGGAAGCAGCTCTTATATATAAGCATAAGCCTCCTATGAATGATGAGTATGTAAATAGTTTTACATACAATGATACAAGCATTATTTTGTCTGGAAATACGAGTAAATTAGTAGAGTCATTTGTAATTTACAATGATTGAAATTATAGATCATTTACAATCAATGCGTTGAGCAAATCTAATTTTCTAAAAGGAATTCAGATTTTATTAGACAAACTCCTTTTTAGCAATATCGCTTAAAAGGAGCTTTTTGTTTAATACGATTAACTTGAAAAGGAGGACGATATGTTCAAAAAAAATAAAATGAAAAAAATATTAAAGGAGCTTACACAATACACTTTTTTTGAAAAGATGTTGGTTGCTCAAACCTCTGCGCAAAAGTTAATGCATTTTGATCATTTGGAACTGTTTCCAAATGAAACCAGTAATACGGTCATGCCTTGGGAAATTGAGGCATTTGCCGAGTTATCTATTCTTTCAACTGGCACTCATCCGACTAAATCATTTAAGACGCACAACAGTAAAGCCTTTTGCAAAATTATTACAACTATTAGAAATTTTTTGCCGCCTAAGCTTAAAGACGAGATGGACACCCCGAAGTTTGCAAATGATTTCTTCATGGCTTGTGGCATGGTACAATTTAAGCCTCAAAAATATGCATTAAATCGATTGTATCGTTATGATTATTTTTGGTCATTCAAAAATGATAAGATAGACATGCCAAAAATATTTTCAGAAAACTTCAATGGACTATCCTATAAATACTTCATTGAACTTGCAGTTTTAACATATTTTGCTGCCAGCATGGATGGAAATTCATCAAATGCTTTTCGATACATCAGTACAACCCACATTGACGCTATAAAATTACTGTGCATAACTCGGGACGAATATATCGAAAGGCAGAACAAAAAGAATTTGGGCGATGTAAATAATGTGGTTTACGGTTTTAATTATCTTTATCCATACCCTTATATAGAATTTAACTCTAATATCTATCTTCCTGTTCCATATTTAATTATCGATGCTGTATGCGAATCGTTGGTAACAAGAGTTACAAATGATAATGGTCGAATTCGAGAAAATATTGGAAAGTATGTAGCGCAATCATATATTGAGTATATTCTAAAAGATGGACATGTTTATGAAGAAGTTGTTCCTGAAATACCATATGTGGTAGGACGACAAACCATTGATGCTCCAGACGTTATGATCAAAGACGGCAATAGATTTTGCTTTATCGATTCTAAACTGTCTACACCAAAGCTTTCGCTCCGTCATTTCAATGAAACAGATATAGAAAACAATATAAAACAATATGCAAAAAATGTTAATCAGATATATAATAGAATTGTTGATTTCTTGGATTCTAAGTATTATCCATTCACTTCTTCATCTAACATAGACAAAGCCAATGTTTTTGGATTGGTTGTTGTTTTTGAAAATGCTTTTATTTTCAAGTCAAGAATTTTGACTGAAGTATTCAATGACTTGAATGTCGATAGCGAATCAGCAGAAGCAGAATTTATCAAATCTAACATATACATAACAGATTTAAGCGATATAGAATCTTTTGCTTCCAGTTCATACAATATATTTACAGCATTGGAATCGAAAAGAGATAATAATAAGCGATGGGGGGATATGGGACTTTATAGTAACGAATTATACGATCATGCCCCTACAAAGAGTCAATCATTAATTTCTTTTGAAAACGAGACGAGAAAAATTCTAAAAGGACACTTGGCAAAAATGATAGAGCTTCGACTGATACCTGTTCTAACGGATACAACTTCGAACTGATTCTTTTATTTGTTTTTTGCGTGCAAATTTACAAAGTTTACATTTTTATATGTTTCATAAAAGTGACATAAATCCTTATACTACAAGGCTTTTCAGTGGTTTAGCTTAGGTGTTCAACTGAGGTTAGCTGTGGCGCGCCAAATAAAATGGGTAGTACTCCTTGTGAGTGCTACCCATTTTATTTCGTGTAAAACAATATGAGGGATTCGAACCGCAGCGTTAAGCGACTCTTCCGGGGGACGAGTCGTAGCTGTGACCGAAGGATTTTGCAAGACATAAACAAAAAATACGCACTCATTGTCTTGCAAAATTCAAGAGGAGAAATCCCGATTGGTAAGTAAATGATTTTTCGTTTTGTTTCTCTCCCTGTGAGCAATACCATTTTTAATTGACTATTGTTTGGTTTTGTGATACAATGGTATTGTAATTTTTTGTATTTAAGGAGAGCGTAATATGCTTGATAAAATTTTGAAAAATCCTATTGATAATGGTTGGTATGCTGACCCTGAGGCGAGAATTTACGAGGGGATGTATGTGATTTACGTCACGAACTCGTTGCCCTTTGATGAGCAGAAAAATCACGCTTGCTTTACCTCAAGGGATTTGGTTAATTGGACACGTCACGATGATATAATTGATATGAGTGGGTTTCCTTGGGCGAAAAGGGCAATTTGGGCGCCTACTGTCATTGACAAGGACGGAAAATATTACTATATATTTGCCTCAGGCGATATACATTCAAACGGAGAAATGGGCGGCCTTGAAATAGCGGTTTCTGACTCTCCTGTAGGTCCGTTCAAGGCTATTATGGATAAGCCCCTTATAAATGAATTTCACAACGGGGCGCAACCTATTGACGCGCATTTGTTCAAGGATGACGACGGCACAATTTACCTTTTATACGGCGGATGGCGACACTGTAACCTTGCCATAATGAACGAGGAAATGAACGGATTTGTTCCTTTTTCCGACGGTGAGATTTTTAAGGAAATTACCCCACCTGACTATGTTGAGGGACCCTGTGTCTTTAAAAAGGACAACGAATATTATTTTATGTGGTCGGCAGGGGACTGGACAAAGGGCACTTACCGAGTAAATGTGGCTCGTTCAAGCTCCTTGCTTGGGGACTTTAGTGGTTACAAAACAATCCTTGAAACAGGGGACAGTGATTTTGCTAACGGCCCCGGTCATAACGGTTATTTCCATTTGCCCGATGCAGATAAATACTTAATGGTTTATCACCGTCACCACAACGGAATAAATGACGGAAATGCCCGTTTTTTGTGCATTGACGAAATGAATTTTGACGAAAACGAAGATATTTTGCCCGTTAAGATGACAAAGGAATGGAAGGTTGAATTTTAAGGGTTGATTGCGCACAAATTTATTTGTGCATGCTCGCCTTGGCGAATATCGTTTACGAAGCAAACATATGGAGTCACGAAGTGATATATCTCGTAGGGGACGACGCCCTCGGCGTCCCGTTTAGCACATATCGACGAAAACACCTCATCCACCGCGATGCGGTCCCCCTTTTCTCGCTGCGGCTCGGGCACAAAACGGCTCTAACATTCCCCGAATGTTATTCACTACCGTTTTGCCGCTTCACTACCTCAAGGGGAAGGCAGCGGTACGCCGAGGATAGGGGTTCCCCAAACCGCTCTTTAGTAGGTTTGGGGGTTCTCGTAGTCATCGTACCCTACGAAATAGAAATTTCATTTTGCATTTGCCTTGGCATACCGTTTGTTTTTAAACGGTCTCTCCCTCCGTCACGCTTCGCGTGCCACCTCCCTCCTCAGATGGAGGCTACAATTTTGAATTTTGCATTTACCGTGGCAACGGTATATATGTATTAAAAAACCGCGTTTGCACGCGGTTTTTGTTTTACATCGTTATTGTGAGCATAAAGCCGATGAAGCCGAAAAATGCTGTCAATGGGATGGCGATGATGGAGCAGATGTTTGCTGCTTTGGTAAAGCCGTTTTCTTCAACCGCACATTCTAAATATCTGTTTCTTTTTGCTCTTGAAATACAAATAAATGCAATGCACAATCCAATAAACGGAATGCATACAATTGGGAAGAAGCAGCAAATGGACAGTTCAAGTGCAAGAATTGAAAATACCATTGCTACAACAGAATCGGAAATGCTTGCTTTTTTTGGTGGAACAGAGGTGCTATTCTGATAGCTTGTGTTACCCTGTGTCTGTTTTACTGCCTTGCCGCATTGGTCACAGAAATTAGAGCCTTCCTCTAAAAAATTACCGCAATTAGAACAATATGCCATAATATGTACCTCCTTTTGTTCTACTTATATAGTATCATATTTTTTTGTTTTTGTCAATAAACCTTGGAGTAATACTCCTTTAACATATAGAGCCAGTCTGTCTGAATGAAGTCAATTTTTTTGTCAATGAGCCAGCCCCAGCCCTTTTCGGGGTAGCCCGCGAGAGAAATATCGTCTGTGTGGTGGGCGGAGATAACGTCTGCCTCGTTGTAAATAATGGAGTTTACCCAAACAAGGAGTCCCTTTTCGTGCATTTTTGCGATATACTCGTCACTGATGCACTGACAGTCGTCCTTGTCAAAAAGAACCTCTGTGCCTATGAGATTGATGTTTCTTTCAAGGAGTGAGTCTGTAATTGTATCTTCACCGCGTACCATTGGAACAAACATCAAGTCGCTTGCGTATTTTTCCACACGGGCAAGGCTTTCCTCGTCCACGTTTGTTTTGACGATAACCTGCTTTTCAACACCTGCGCGGCGGATTTCTGCGGTGATACCCTCAACGTCTGTCCAGAATTTATCTACATTTATATATACCTTGTCCTTTAAAAGAGCCAAAACCTCTTGAAGTGTGGGTACCTTGTATGATGTTGGCACACCGTCCTGGTTGAGCAGGCGAAGATTGTCAATTTCCTCAGCGGTTAGCTCCCACAGGTATTTTGATTTCAAAAACTGTGGCTCCATCCACGGGTGGAACACAAAATATTTGCCGTCCTTTGACTTGGAAACGTCAATTTCTACAACCTCAGCACCCTGTGCCAAGGCAATTTGATATGCTAAAATGGAATTGCAAGGCACATTTGCACCGCAAACACCTCTGTGTGCTGCAAAAAACGGTCTGCCAAGCTCAGCTCTGTTTTCAACTATTGATTTGTTAAAATCCATAATAATTCTCCTGCCATATTTGGTAATTTAATAATAACATATTTTTTATTCAAATTGAACTATTTTTTATAAATTTTTTATGTTCTTGACTTTGGGCTGGTTTTTTGGTAAAATTGTTTTAGTAAAATTTTATACGGAGAACAAATATATGAAAAAAATTAAGATACTTTTCTTGATTTTGGCGGTGGCGTGTCTGATTTTTGCGCTTTGCGCCTGCTCCTGTGAAGCACCTGACAGTGACAACAGCACATCATCATCTCACGAGCATAGCCACGCGCCCGACAATCAAAATCCAGAGCCACCAAAAGCACCTGAAAAGGAATGTGTACACTATTGGTACAATGTAACCGTTGACAGAAGCACCTCTGCCAAGGGCTCTGTTATTTTGAACGGGGAGTGCTGGAATTGCGGTGACAAGCTAACAAAAGAGGTTATTACCTTTATTGACCGCGAGGAATGGGCAAGTGCTATGTCCCAAGAGGGAATGAAGTCATTTACCTTAAATAACGGCATAACATACACAAACTATGACGAAAACGGCTCTATGAGCTGGAGAGTTTCCGGGGAGTCCAAAATTTACACAGAGGAGTATTTTGTAAATACAGGCAAGAACAGTGTAAATTATGTAACGGAAAACTTCAGCGGTTATCTTTTGATGTACAATGATTTCAAGTATGATGACGAAGTAAAGTCCTATGTTCACAAAATAAACGACACGTCTCGGGTAGAAATTATGTTTGCTGACGGAAAATTGTTTTCTGTCACAACCGTGTCGGGCAGCTCAAAAACAGAGTATAAGTATTTGAATCACGGTGTTGCAAGTGCTGGCGTGCCACAGTATTTCTTTAATATGTATGAAAATGTTATATCTGAGGAAGCTATAAAAAATACAAGCTTGTCCACTGATATGGCAGAAAAGGTAAGCGCGTTTTTGAAAACACTCAGCTTTGAATTGCCACACGAGATTTCATTTTTGGAAAACGGTGGACTCAGTGTCTATTTTTACGTTGCAAATGATGAAAATGACCCGATTTTCGGTGAAAAATATGAGTCTGTCACCGTGGTTGCCCAGGATGAAAAAATCACAGGGTTGACCATTGGTAATAATACTATTGATTTGAAATAAAATAAACGCCCTTTCAAAACAAGGGCGTTTATTTTATCTCGTTTGCAAAGCAAACATATCGAGTTACGGAGTAACATATCGAGTGTGTAACACATATCGAGTTGCGTATGCAACATATCGACGATAACGGCGGGAGTAAACCCCCGCCCTACGGAGTTGATTTTTTTTACAAGGGAGGGCAGACCCCTCCCCTACGAAATTGAAATTTCATTTTGAATTTTGCATTTTGAATTTTGCATTTTTCATTTAAAAAAGGCTGTCGATGACAGCCTTTTTTATTACGCCTTTTTAATTATTCGTTTATTTCTGTTTCTTCCTTTTTCTTTTTGGAAATAAAGAGGGAGAGAACAAATGCGCCTGCTGCCATGAAGAGGTTAAATGTAACGTCACCGTTCAAGGTCATTGAGAAGCTTCTTCCTATGCCTGCTATATCGGTCATTGAATTGAACATAAAGATAAACACGCAGTTCAAAACAAGGAACACAAGAGCTATGATAAGAGCGAGCAAGCTAAATAGCTTTATGCCGCGTCTGTTGTTGTTTTCCTCGTTCATAAAGCCGGCAAGACATCTCCAGCCTGCCAAAGCGGCTAAGAGAGCAACGAGAGCGCCAATATAGTAAACTGCGCACATAAATACGCTTGCGTCCTTCATCCATCTGTACATTGTGAGAACAACAGCTAATGCAACCTCCATATCAGCCTCACCGTTTTTAACCTCGGCTGCTGTATATTCCTTGATAATTTTGTTTATATCTCTTTCAATATCTGTGTTGTAGCTATCTCCAAAAACCTCGTCACGGATTTTCTGGTTACTTTCAAGTCCTTGGTAGAAGGATGAATCAAATGTGGTTTCTACACCTCTGATGCGCTCACTGCCCACAAACTTACCTCTGATTTCAGTATTGAAAACGAAGCCGAAGGAAGCGGACATAACTATCATACAGAGAAGCACACAGGATGCGGAAATAATAATTTGTGACACCTTGATTTTCTTTTCGGCAAATACAAATCTCTCTGCAATAAGAGCGCCGATTGCCAAGATAAACCAAAACATAATAGCTCCTGCATCTCCCATATTTGAGTCAACGTATCCGCTGCTAAGGATTGCGTAAATAAAGCCTGTAAAGAATGGAGCTAAGCAAACAAGGCTTGTCAAAAGCTTATTGTTTATGCCCTTTCCTCTTAGTGCCTTTATAAAGTTAACTACGCTGATACCAAAGAAGACAAATGCAAATGCGATATAGAGAAGTGACACTACCGCATTAAAGATAAGCTCAGGTGATGGGGATTGCAAATTTGAGATAAGACTGAGTCTTAAAACTATTTTTGCATACTCAACGATAATTTCTTCTTCCTCGTAGGAGAGGTAAATATAGTCATCTCCTCTATATTCCCACTGAATATCGTCAAGCTCGCCTGAAATGTCCTCAAAGTCCTCATAAAGGTCGTCGTACTTAATGCCTTCCTCGTCATACTCCTTCATTGAGTCAAAGAGGTAAACAATGTTTTCAAAGGGAGTGATGCCAACCTCAATCGGATCTTCGAGATTTTCGATATATTCCTCGCCAACCTCGTACGTAACAACAGGGGAAAAGGCACAAATCAAGAAAACGAAGCTCAAAAAGAGAACTATACTGCTCTTGATAATTGCGTAAGCCTTGGAGCCCTTTGCTTTCTTTTTTCTCTCGCCTTTTTCCTTTATATTATCTTCATTTTTCTTTTGTTTTTCTTCTTCGTTTTCTAAGCTTTTGCCGCACTGTCTGCAGTATTTAATATCCACAGGGTAGTAAATATTACAGCTGTCGCAAACCCTTTCTGTTACCTCTTTTTCAGGCTCGGACTGTGCTTTTTCTGTCTTTACATCTTCCTTGATTTCAATGGGACTTCCGCAGCTTTGGCAGAATTTTGCCTCGGGCTTGTTGACAAAATTACAGCTTGGGCATATAATTTCGTCCATTTTAAATTCGTTATCCATAGTCTTACCTTCCTTTCATAGGCTAATTTTATAATATCACCTTTTGATAATATTGTCAATAAATTATGTATTAATTTTATCATACTTGATTTAAAAAATCAATAAACCTGCGGTTGTAATATGGCAACTCTTGGTTTACATTTATTTTTGCATGGGGAAAACTATCACGTTTGCGTAGCAAACATATCGAGTTACGGAGTAACATATCGAGTGTGTAACACATATCGAGTTGCGTATGCAACATATCGACGATAACGGCGGGAGTGCAGGGGTCCTCGCTCCGCTCTTTAGTAGGAGCGGGGTTCTCGTGAAGCCGCCCGCCCTACAAAAATTAATTTTGCATTGTGCATTTTGAATTTTGCATTTTGCATTTGCTTTAGCACAGTTTATTGTAAAATATAATTTTATTAATAATATTCATATTGACACTATAACTTAAAAATGTTACAATAAAGTGATAGAAATTTTTTAAGGAGCATTTTATGAAAAAATTTTATACACTTTTGTTAGTGGCTATATTGTCACTGCTTATGGTGCTTTGCTTCGTTTCCTGCGGTGAGGAGGAAACTCCTGAGGTTGAGGTTTGTCTTGACGGTCAGCACGAGTTCCTTGCTTGGGAGATTGAAACTGAGGCTGTTTGCAACACCTTGGGTATCAGATCACGTACCTGCGTTATCTGTAAACAATATACACAGAAGCAGCAGTACAAGGACACAACCAAGCACAAGTATGAAAACTACGTTTGTGTTTACTGTGGCGACCAGATATCCCCTAAGGATGTTGGATTCACCTTGAGCGAGGACGGAAAGTATTATATTCTTTCTTCCGTTGACGACAAGGAAGCAACAGAATATGCAATTCCTGCAAAGCACAAGGATTTGCCTGTTAAGGTTATAGCAAAGGGTGCGTTTGATGGATGCACATCACTTGAAAACGTGATTATTCCTAACAGTGTTACAACTATTGAGGAAGGCGCATTTGCAGGCTGCTACAGTCTTAAAAGAATGTCAATTCCTTTTGTTGGTGAAAGCCGCGAAGAGGAAAACTCTGTTTTCGGCTACATATTTGGCAAAAAGTCATACCCAGGCTCTGTTGGTATCACACAGTATCCTAACGGCGCAAAGGCTGACTATTGGCTCCCACAGAACCTTATTGAAGTTACAGTTACAGACGGTGATTTGAACGAGGGCTGCTTTGAAAACTGCACAAGATTAAAGAGAATTATTTACGAGGGCGAGGCAAGACGCGTTGAGGACAGAGCATTTTCCGGCTGTGTTTCCCTTGACGAGGTTAAGTTTGTTGCAGGTACTGTTAAGAAGTACGGCGACAGAGTGTTCCAAAACTGTACAGCTCTTGACATTTATCAGCTTGATAATATAAACGAAATCGGTGAATATTGCTTTGCTGGCTGTATCATTGAGCATCTTGAAATTCCAGACACACTTCAATATGTTGGCAAGGGCGCATTTGCAGACTGCTTGTACATCAAGACAGTTACAATTCCCGGCAGTGTAGAAAAGCTTTCCGAAAATATGTTCCAGGACTGTGTTCAGCTTGAAACTGTTATTCTCGAAAAGGGCGTTGAGGTTATCGGCAAGGCTACCTTCTCCGGCTGTAAGAAGCTTTATTCCGTAACTATTGCAAATTCAGTTGACGAAATTAAGGAAACCGCATTTAAGGACTGTATCGGTCTTATGATGATTACAATTCCCGGCAGTGTTGAGAAAATTGGCAACGGTGCATTCCAGGGCTGTAGTGCTCTTAACAGTGTTACACTTGAAAACGGTATTAAAACTATCGGTAAGTACGCGTTCTCCGCTTGTAAGATGCTTCCTTCCATTGAATTGCCTGCAAGCGTTGAATTGATTGACGAAAACGCATTTGCAAGCTGCTCATCTCTTACGAGCATTTTGATTGACCCTGCTAACAAGAGCTATGCTCAAATTGACGGTAATATTTACACAACAAGCAAGGATAAGCTTTTGCTTTACTCCCCGGGTAATAATCAGGATTCCTTTGTAATTCCTGAGGGCGTTACTTCAATTGACCCAAGCGCATTTTTGAATGCTGCATTTTTGAAAGAGGTTGTTTTCCCATCCACAATGACAAGCATCCCTGATATGCTGTTCTATCAGAATACTACAATCAAGTCCATTGTTATTAAAGAGGGCGTTGAGAAGATTGGTAAGCAGGCATTTGCAGGCTGCACATCCCTTTCTGCTATTGATATTAAGGGTGTTGCTCACATTGACGAGGGAGCATTTACTCAGTGTAACATGCTAAAGAGCGTTACAATTGACTCCTCTAACATTGGTGACGGCGCATTCTATAAGTGTCCTTCGCTTGAAACTGTTATTCTCACTAACGTTGAGCTTGTAGGTCAGAACGCATTTGCGGACTGCTACTCACTCAAGGAAATTTCATTTGGTCAGGGCGTTAAGGTTATTTCTACTGAAGCCTTTGCAAACTGCACCGCACTTGAAACACTTAACATTGGTCCTTCTGTTAACACTATTGGTGAATTCTGCTTCAGCAATTGCACAAAGCTCAAGAATGTAACATTTGGCGCTCAGCTTGCTAACATTGGTGAGGCTTGCTTTAGAAATTGCACATCTATTGAATCAATTCACGTAACAAGCTCTGTTGTTAACTTGAATGCTTATGCATTTGAGGGCTGCACAAGTCTTAACACATTTACTGTTTCCGAGTACAACACATCATTCTCCGCATTTGAAGGTCACTTGGTTGACAAGGGCGGCAATCTTGTTGTTTTTGCATACGCTAAGGTTGGTATTGAAACTGTTATTCCTGAGGGTATTCGCGGTATCGGTACATTTGTTTTCAGAAACGTTAAGGGTATGAACAAGGTTGTTCTCCCATCTACACTTACATATATCGGCAACGAGGCATTCTTCAATTCAGGTCTTACTGAAATTGACCTTAAAAACGTTGTGACAATTGACACATATGCATTTGGCTCTTGCGCTATTAAGTCTGTCAAGATTCCAAGAAGTGTAAAGACAATTGGGGACTATGCATTCCAGGGCTGTATCTTGCTTGAAGAGGTTTTCATTCCTAACAGTGTAGAAAAGGCAGGCTATGCTATTTTCCATAACAACACAGAATTTGAAATGAATGAAATCACTGTTTACATTGAGCACAGTGCATTGCCTGAGGAATGGAGCGAGGGCTGGAACGCAGGCGCGCCTATATTCCATGTACCAAGCTGGTCGTTTGACTATTAATGAAAAGGGTTGCTGCAATAAGCATTAAAAAGGAAGGAGAAATCCTTCCTTTTTTTCATTCTCGTTTGCGAAGCAAACATATCGTTTCACCCTGTGAAATATCGTTTGTTTGCAAACAGTCTCTCCCTCCGTCTGCCTTCGGCATCCACCTCCCTCCTCAGATGGAGGCTCTAATTATACCCATTGGGTATATCGTTAAACGAGATTAGGCAGAGCCTAACGATATTACCTGCGGTAACGATATTGGCTTTGCCAACGATATGCTACGCACGATATTTTGCCTGTCGGCAAAGTGTTAAAACAGGCAAAACCGTTTGTTTTTCTCGTTTTAAATATTAACAAAATGTAAAATTTTTATATTTAGTTTTCCTCATATATGGCGGAAAATATGGTTATTTTTGGAATTTGCTTATATATTAAGGAAGAAAATTTTCAAAATTCTTGACAGTTTTCCACGTGTATGTTATAATACTATATGTATAACTATAATTATTAGGTATTTTCACGCACGTGCGTGCGTATGCGTGAAAATCTGCCACCTATTAAGCCTTACGGAAGGATAAATCAATGGACTCTAAAAAGAACGAATATGATGCTATAAAAGTTATGATTTTAGACTCCTTGTCAGAGTCAATTTCACAGTCTGCCGTTAACCTTTGGTTTAAGGACATTAAGCTTGTTTTAATTGATGATAACGAGGCTGTTTTTGTTACCTCTACGGACTTAAAAAAGAAGACTATTATCAATCGCTTTTCCGATCAGCTAAAAAATATTTTAAATGATATTATCGGCTTTGAGCCAAACATCACCGTTTTGTCAAGTGAAAATGGCGAGGGCGAGATTAAGGTTGAAAATAGCAACGAAAGTGCAAGCATTGAGGTTAAAAAGGTTTCAAACATCAAGGGCTACCGCCCAGAATATACATTTGAAAATTTTGTGGTTGGCTCATCAAACAATTATGCTGCCGCATTTGCAAAGCAGGTTGCTTCAAAGAATTACGCTCAGGAATATTTGTCAAAGGACGATAACCCATTTTTCATATATGGTCCGTCAGGCGTTGGTAAGTCACATTTGCTTTACGCCATTTCAAACAAAATTCTTGAAAATCACCCAAATGCAAAAATCAAGTACATAACAGGTGAGGAATTTAACAACCAAATTCTTGACGCTATCAATGTTAACAAAAACACAGCCGCATTCCGTGAAAAGTACAGAACTGTTGACGTTTTGTTAATTGACGATATTCACTTTATTGCAGGCAAGCCAACTGTACAAGAGGAGTTTTTCAATACGTTCAACTCTCTTTACAATTCTGGCAAGCAAATTATTTTGACATCTGACCGTCCGCCAAATGAAATGAAGCAGCTAGAGGACAGGCTCAGAACAAGATTTATGTCAGGTCTTATCACAGACATTCAGCTGCCTGACTTTGATTTGAGATGCGCTATCATAAATCAAAAGGCAAACCAAAACGGTCTTTCCCTGTCATACGACGTTACAAGCTTTTTGGCTGAGAATGTTAAGTCCTCAATCCGTCAGCTTGAGGGCGTTGTTAAAAAGCTGGGCGCTATTCAGCTTCTTGAGGGTGGCGAGATTACCCTTGACAGAGTTAAAAATTCTATTAAGGAATTTATTCACGTCAAGGAAAGTGACACAAAGCGAATGGACGATATTATAATGGCGGTTTCAAAAAAATACGGTGTTTCCCGCGAGGACATTTTGTCCGACAAGCGAAATGCGGAAATTATGCTGCCACGTCACATTTGTGTTTACTTGGCCCGCACCTGCACCAACCTTTCTCAGGCACAGATTGGCAGGTCAATCAACCGTGATAGAACAACAGTTATTTCAAGCGAGGCAAAAATCAAAGCCCTTATGGATGACGATCACGATTTTGCTCTTGAAATTAATGAGATTGTAAGACAGATTAAGAATTAACTCGTTTGCGAAGCAAACATATCTTGTCGCGTATGCGATATATCGAGTTGGCACGCGTGCCAATATATCGAGTGCGATAGCACATATCGACGATAACGGCGGGAGTGCAGGGGTCCTCGCTCCGCTCTTTAGTAGGAGCGGGGTTCTCGTGAAGCCCCCCGCCCTACAAGATTTAATTTTGAATTTTGCATTTTTCATTTACATAATGTGCGGTGCACATTATGTATTGCTTTTCCACAGTTTTCAACAGTTATCAACAACGGGCGAAAGCCTTGATTTACAAGGGGTTTTTGAGGTTTTGCGAGGAAAAGATTTCCACTGTTGAATAAATGTTGGATTTTTTGGCAACAATTTAAGGTCGATTTCATTTTTGAGAAATTTAAGTTTTCAACAGCTTTCCACATTTTGTATGTTGGAAAGTAGGGTGGACAAGCCCTTATAAATCAAGCACTTTTTGAGTTTTGTCGGTTTTCCCTGCCCACTACTACTACTGCTATATAAGGTATTATTATTTATTATAAAAGAATTAATAAGAAAAAAACTGCTTTTGACCTAAAGCTCAATTGAGGGTTAAAAGCAATACGGAGGAATTATAATGATTGCTATTTTTGAAAAGGATGCTCTCTTAAATGCTCTTATTCCTGCAATGTACACAGTTTCAGGTAAGACAAATACAATGCCTACCCTTGAGGGTATTCACCTTACCTGCAAGGACGATAACAAATGCTATATTGAATCATACGACCTTGAAAAGGGCCTTCGCACTTATGTTGAATGCGAGGTAGAGAAGGAAGGCTCTTGCGTTATCAACGCGCAGAAGCTTTTGCAGATTGTAAAGACTATGCCATCAGGACCTATCAAGATTAGTGTTGACTCTGCTTACAAGACAGTTATTGAGTCTGGTCTTTCCCACTTTGACATTAAGTGCTTGCCCGGAACTGAATTTCCTGTTTTGCCTGAGCTTAACAGCGATAAGGGATTTATTTTCCCACAGCATCTTTTTAGAAAATATGCCAATAAGGTTTTGTTTGCCATAGGACAGAATGATTCCCGTCCTGTTTTCAATGGCGCTTACTTTGAAATTGACGAAAACAAGATTACAGTTGTTGCCTGCGACGGTAACAGACTTGCTTACCTTGAAAATGAGCTGGAGATTGAAAGCAGAAATATTGACGGCACAAGGCTTTACCTTAAATTTATTGTGCCGGGCAAGACCTTGGTTGAGGTTTTGAAGCTTGTTAAGGACACTGAGGATGAAATGGAAATCCGCTTGACAAGAAAGTATGTTATTTTCAAGCTTGGCAAAATCACACTTTTCTCAAAGACAATTGACTCTGAATATATTGACTACACAAGAATTTTGCCAACATCAAGCAATATTGTAATCAACGTTGACACACAGGATTTGCGTGGCGCTCTTGAAAGATCCTCGCTTATTATTGAGGATAGACTTGCAGGCAGCATCCGCTCCTATGTTAAGTTCACTATTGACGAGGTTTTGAGCATTTCCACACAGAGCGCAAACGGAAATGTTTATGACGAGATTGATATTGAAAAGGTAAGCGGCGAGGACATTACCATCGGCTTTAACTGTAAGTTCTTGCTTGATGCCTTGAAGGCCTGCGATGACGGAAAAATGACACTTAACTTCAATAACCCACTCTCAGGCGTTCTCATTGAGCCTGAGGCAACTGAGGACGGCAAGTACAAATACTTTGTAATGCCTATCAGAATGAACAACTGATGATTTGCAAAAGTATTGAATTTACAAGCTTCCGTAATATTGAAAGGGAAAAAATTGAGTTTTGCGATGGCGTCAACGTAATTCACGGTGAAAACGCCCAGGGCAAAACAAATATACTTGAGGGTGTTTACCTTTTTGCAAGGGGCAAGAGCTTCCGCGCCTTTAAGGACAGGGAGCTGATTCGCTTCGGTGATGACCTTTCATATGCCCGTTTGACCTATGAAAAGAAGGACGGGGAAAATGAGCTTGGGGTTGAGATAGAAAAGGGCGGCAATAAGCGGTTTTATAAGAATAAAATAAAGGTGAGCAAAACCTCGGAGATTATTGGAGAGTTCCGCGCGGTGCTTTTCTGTCCCTCACATCTTGGAATTATCAAGGACTCCCCATCGGTCAGACGTAAGTTTTTGGATGTTGCCATTTCCCAGCTTCGACCCATTTATATAAAGATGCTCACAAAATATAATAGCGTGCTTGAAAACAGAAATGCTATTTTAAAGCTGGAGCCTGACAAGCGAATGCAGTATGCGGGGATGCTTGAGGTATATTCTGACGAGCTTTCCTCCCTGTGCGCTGATATTGCAGGCATGAGAATTGATTATATCAAGAAGCTTGACTATTGGGTTAAGGTTTTCTTTGAGGAAATGATGAAGGGCAAGGAAACCCCAAAAATTACCTATGAATCAAACGCTAAGGAAAATGACCAGGAGTCGCGCCAAAGCTTGAAAAACAGGTATTTAAGGCTTCTTTGCGATAATTTGGACAAGGAATATAAAAACGGCGCAACGATCTTTGGAATTCATAAGGATGATTTGAAAATTGAGCTAAACGGCAGAGATGCAAGGTTTTATAGCTCACAGGGTCAGTGCAGAACTCTTGCTCTTGCTATGAAAATGGCAGAGGGCGAGATTAGCCGTGAATATACGGGGGAATATCCTGTGTTTTTGTTTGACGATGTGCTCTCGGAGCTTGACGAAAACAGGAAAAAATATATTCTTTCAAAAATAGAAAAAAGACAGGTGATTATCACATCCTGCGAGCCAATTGATTTTTCGGAGATTGAGAATATCAATTTTGTGGAGATTGAAAATGGCAAGAAAAAGGAAGCAAAGAGCGAAGAAATAAATGTGGAGCAGCCTGTTGAGTCAAACGACTTGCAGGAGTAAATACGGTTTTATCGTATTGCGGAGTGATATATTGTTTGCTTATAAGCGGTCTCTCCCTCACCCAACTCTGTTGGGAGCTCCCTCATCAGATGGAGCCTTTGTGGGTGATTATCATTTTGCATTTTGCATTTTGAATTTTGCATTTAAAATCGGAGATTTTTATGTACGTGCATATTGGAGAAAACAAGGTAATAAGAAAAAAGGACATAGAATTTATATTTGACCTTGATTCTGCAACGGTGTCGGTGCATACAAGGAATTATTTAAAGAAGGCGGAGCAGGAAAAGAGAGTTGTTCTTTTGGGCTACGACCTTCCAAGGTCATTTATTGTGACACGGGACAAAACGGTTTATTTGTCACCGTTTAATAGCAGCACCGTTTTAGGTTGATACAGCACAAATTTATTTGTGTAATTCGCCTTGGCGAATATCGTTTGCGAAGCAAACATATCGAGTCACGAAGTGATATATCGAGTTGGCACAAGGTTTGAGCGTATTGTTTGCCCTATGAATGATATAAAAAAATATCGATATGTGCTAACGCACTCGATATGTTGCGTTGCAACTCGATATGTTTTACATGGTAAAACTCTATATGTTTGCAAAGCAAACGTGAATTAAACACACATACAAAAAATAAATTTAGGAGAAGAAGAATGGAAAACTTGGAAAACAAAGTTGAAAGAGAATATGGCGACGAGCAGATACAGGTTCTTGAGGGACTTGAGGCTGTAAGAAAGCGCCCCGGTATGTACATTGGTACTACCTCTATCCGCGGACTGCACCACCTGGTGTATGAGATTGTGGATAACTCTATTGACGAAGCAATGGCAGGACATTGCGATACTATCACGGTAACTTTGAATAAGGACGGTTCAGTTTCCATTCAGGACAACGGACGTGGCGTGCCTGCAGGTATTAACGCAAAGACAGGAACACCAACCCTTGAGGTTGTATTTACTGTGCTTCACGCAGGCGGTAAGTTTGGCGGCGGCGGTTACAAGATTTCCGGTGGTCTTCACGGTGTTGGTGCGTCAGTTGTTAACGCCCTTTCGGAGTGGATGGAGGTAGAAAACTGTCACGACGGCAAAATGTACACAGAAAGATTTGAAAAGGGAGCTATTGCCCGTCCATTTGCTTGTGTTGGTGATGCACCAGCCGGAAAGCAGGGTCTTTTTGTTCGCTTCAAGCCTGATGCTACTATTTTTGAGGAGGTTGTTTTCGACTATGAAACACTTCTCACAAGATTGAGAGAGCAGACATTCTTGAATGCAGGTGTGAGAATTATTTTCCGTGACGAGCGTGCAGACGAGCCAAAAGAGGTTGACCTCTTGCACGAGGGCGGTATCAAGCAGTTTGTTGAGTACATTAACGCAAACAAGCACGCAAATATGATACACGAGGAAATTATATATATGAAGGCGGAAAAGGGTGACATCACTGCCGAGGTTGCAATGCAGTACAATGACACCTATACCGAAACTATCGTTACATTTGCCAACAATATGTCAACTATTGACGGCGGTACACACGAAATCGGCTTTAAGAATGCTTTGACAAAGGTTACAAATGCTTATGCAAGAAAGCTTGGCTTTTTGAAGGATGCGGATGCTAACCTAAAGAGCGAGGACGCGCGTGAGGGCTTGACCGCTGTTGTATCTGTTAAGCTGCCTGACGCACAGTTTGAAAGCCAGACAAAGGCAAAGCTCGGTAACTCCGAAATCAGAACTATTGTTGATGCTATCGTTGCTGAAAAGCTCTCCGAGTTCTATGAGGAAAACCCAGATATTGCAAAGGCTATTATTGACAAGGCTTGCGAGGCATCCCGTGTTCGCGAGGCGGCAAGAAAGGCAAGAGAGCTTGCCCGCCGTAAGGGAGTTTTCGGCGGCTCATCACTTCCTTCAAAGCTTGCTGACTGTCAGGACAGACGTATGGAATATACAGAGCTTTATCTCGTAGAGGGAGATTCCGCGGGAGGCTCTGCAAAGGACGGACGAGATAGCCGCTTCCAGGCTATTTTGCCACTTCGCGGTAAGGTTTTGAACGTTGAAAAATCAAGACGCGACAAGGTTTACGGAAATGAATCCTTAATCCCGATTATTCAAGCTCTCGGCTGCGGTATCGGTGAAGAGTTTAATATTGAAAAATTAAGATATGGCAAGATTATCATTATGGCCGATGCCGACGTTGACGGCTCTCACATTCAGGTGCTTCTTCTCACCTTCTTCTTCCGTCATATGAAGGAATTGATTGAGAAGGGTCATATTTATCTTGCTAAGCCACCGCTTTATAAGATTACAAAGGGTAAGACTGAAAGATATGCTTACTCCGACGAGGAAAGAGATGCAATATTTGCGGAAATCGGCGGCGGACAGGCTGAAAGATACAAAGGTCTTGGTGAGATGGACAAGGAGCAGCTTTGGGAAACAACTATGGACCCATCTACAAGAACTCTTATTAAGGTTGAAATTGCGGACGCTATGAAGTGTGACGAAATATTCTCACTTTTGATGGGTGACAAGGTTGACCCACGCCGTGAGTTTATTGAGAGAAATGCAAAATTCGTTAAGAATTTGGATATATAAGGGGGCTGTGTATGAGTAAGGAATTACAGCACGATAATTTGGATTATGAAAATATAGAACAAATGATAGTTGGCAGAACTATCGAATCAAGAGTGCCGGAAGCATTTTTGGAATATTCAATGAGCGTTATTGTCAGCCGTGCATTGCCTGACATCCGCGACGGTATGAAGCCCGGTCAAAGACGTGTTATGTACGCTATGTACGAGGACCATTTGACAAGCGACAAGCCGTTCAGAAAATCAGCGACCACCGTCGGTAACGTGCTTGGTAGATACCATCCACACGGCGACCAGTCCGTTTACGGCACTATGGTTCGTATGGCACAGCCATTCTCACTCCGTTACCCACTTGTTGACGGTCACGGTAACTTCGGTAACGTGGACGGTGACGGCGCTGCTGCTTACCGTTATACTGAGGCGAGAATGTCCAAGCTTGCAAACGAGCTAATGGGCGATATTGAAAAGGACGTTGTTGACTTTACACCTAACTTTGATAATTCAAGAAAAGAGCCAACAGTTTTACCATCCCGTTTCCCTAACTTTTTGGTAAATGGTTCAGTAGGTATTGCCGTTGGTATGGCAACAAACGTGCCACCACACAATCTCGGTGAGGTAATTGACGGTACTATTTACTTGATGGACAACCCCGAGTGCGAGGTTTCCGACCTTATGGAATACATAAAGGGTCCTGACTTCCCAACCTACGCAACAATTTACGGCAAGCGCGGTATTATTGATGCTTACACCACAGGTAGAGGCAGAATTAAGGTGCGCTCCAAGGCGGAGATTGAGGAAGAGCACAGACGTATTGTAGTTACGGAAATTCCTTATATGGTTAACCGCCAAATGCTCATTGAGTCTATGGCTAACCTTGTTAAGGACAAGAGAATTGAGGGCATTACAGACATCCGTAACGAAAGCGGACGCGCAGGTATGAGAATTGTTATTGAGTATAAGCGCGATGCTAACCCACAGATTATTTTAAATCAGCTTTACAAAAATACTCAGCTTGAGGACACCTGCGCTGTCAATATGCTTGCCCTTGTTAATGGCGAGCCAAAGACACTTGGACTCAAGGATGTATTGTTTAACTATATCTCCTTCCAAGAGGATGTTATAAGAAGAAGAACACAGTTTGACCTTGCAAAGGCAGAGGCTGAGGCACATATTTACGAGGGATACAAGACAGCCATTGACAATATTGACGAGGTTATCGCTATTATCAGAGGCTCTGACTCAACTCCTCAGGCTAAGGAAAACCTAACTCTAAAATTTGCTCTTTCAGAGGCACAGGCACAGGCTATTGTTGAAATGACTCTTGGCCGTCTTTCCGGTCTTGAAAGACAAAAGGTTGAGGACAGGCTCACAAAGCTGCTTGCTACTATTGTTGAATTAAAGGGCATTTTGGCTGACGGCGGCAAGATAAGAGATATTATCAAGGAAGAGCTTTCCGAGATAAAGAGAAAGTATGCTGACGAGCGCAGAACAGAAATTGTTGACAGTGAGGACGACATTGATATTGAGGACCTCATTGAGCGCCACGAGTGTGTAATCACACTTACAAACTCTGGCTACATCAAGAGATTGCCTGCTGACACATATTCCGCACAAAGACGCGGCGGCAAGGGTCTTATTGCTATGCAGACTAAGGAAGAGGATTACATCGAGCGCGTGCTTGTTGCAAACTCTCACTCACATCTCCTTATGTTTACAGACAACGGCAAGATTTTTGTGCGCAAGGTTTATAGAATTCCTGAGGCGTCAAGAACTGCAAAGGGCTCTAACCTTATCAACATTATTGAAATCGAAAAGGGCGAGCGCGTAACCGCTATGATTGCTCTTGACGAGTTCCGTGACGGCGAGTATCTCACAATGGTAACAGAGAAGGGTATTATCAAGCGTACCTCTGTTATGGAATATGAATACCAGCGCAAGGGCGGTAAGATTGCTATTAATCTTGACGAGGGCGACAAGCTTATTTTCGTTGGACACACAACAGGCGAAAACCATATTCTTATCGGTACTAAGATGGGCTATGCGGCGCGCTTCCATGAAAACAAGGTTAAGGTTGTTTCAAGAACTGCCCGCGGTGTTCGTGGTATTGAGCTTCGTGAGGGTGACATTGTTTGCGGCGTAGTTATAGTTGACGTAAACAAGAAGCTCTTGACTATTACAGAAAACGGCTACGGCAAGAAGAGTGACTTTGGCGAGTTTGAGGCTCGTAACCGCGGTATTATGGGTGTTATTATTCATAATATCAATGAAAAGACAGGTAACCTGGCAGGGGTTGCTTGTGTTGACGATACAAATGACGTTATGGTAATCACCAACGAGGGTACTATTATCAGAACTGCAACTGAGGACATCCCAACCTATAAGAGATCAACATCAGGCGTTAAGGTTATGCGCCTTGACGAGGGTGCTATTGTTGCTAACATCACAATAGCGGACAAGGAAGAGGAAAAGGACGAGGTAGCAGAAAGCGGTGAGGCAACAGAGGTAACAGCTGAGCCAGCTACTGAAAACAAGGACGAAAACAGGGAATAATAAATGAAAAAGGGAATTATAAAGGCTATACTTGCTCTTGTGCTTGTGTCCGCTTTGGCACTTGGCATTGTGAGCTGTGGCGCGCCTGATGACGAAGCAGCAATCAGTCTTGTTAAGGACTTGGTTGAAGGGTCCTATGAATTGAACGAAATTTATTTCGGCAGTGGACTTAAATACCGTGACTCGGGTAACCCAAATGACGTTTATATGCCTGTTTTGGAAACTGAAAAGTATATACTGAAAACAAGACTTTTAGAGAAAACCCGTGAGGTTTTCTCCGAGAGCCTATCATACTCCATAATTGATATGGCATTTAACGGTGTGGCAAGCGAAATAAACCAAAATTCAGTACAGTCAAGATATATGGTTATGAGTGATGATGACCTACTGTATGTAAACAAAAATTACGAGCCTGTGGTTGACAAGGTAGCTAGGATTGATTATACCTCTATTGTGCTAACTAAGGTATCGGGCAGGTTTATTGTAGCAAATATTAAAACTGTGGATGGCGAGGAAATAAGCGTCACCTTGGTTAATGAAAGAAACGGCTGGAGATTGGACAGCTACACCTGTTAGTAAATTGAATTTAGCGGCTAAGGTCGCTAGGAAAGGAATAAAAAATGGCAAAAAAAGCTGTTAAGACAACAAAGGCGGTAAGCGTTGAGGGTGCAGACGAAAAGAAAAAAGCCCTTGAAACTGCTTTAAGTCAGATAAAAAAGGAATGTGGCGAGGAGTCCATTCGCCGCTTGGGGGACTCGGCTGATTTGAAAATCAGTGCCGTTTCCACAGGCTCTCTCAATCTTGATTTGGCATTGGGAGTTGGCGGCTTGCCAAAGGGCAGAATTGTAGAAATCTACGGGCCTGAATCCTCAGGTAAGACAACAGTTGCTCTTCACTCCGTTGCTGAGGCGCAAAAGGCAGGCGGCACTGCTGCATTTATTGATGCGGAGCATGCGCTTGACCCTGTTTATGCTAAGGCTATCGGTGTTAACATTGACGAGCTTTTGGTTTCTCAGCCGGACAGCGGTGAGCAGGCTCTTGAAATTACTGAAAAGCTTGTTAACTCAGGTGCGGTTGATATTGTAGTTATTGACTCTGTTGCGGCTCTTGTTCCAAGACAGGAAATTGAAGGCTCTATGGGTGACTCACATATGGGCTTGCAGGCAAGACTTATGTCACAGGCGCTTCGTAAGCTTTCAGGCGCGATTTCAAAGACAAACTGTATTGTAATTTTCATTAACCAGCTTCGTGAAAAGCTCAATGTAATGTACGGCAACCCCGAAACTACAACAGGCGGCAGAGCCTTGAAGTTCTACGCATCTGTAAGAATTGAGGTAAGAAAGGCTGACGTTTTGAAAAACGGAACAGAGGCTTACGGTAACCACGTTAAATGCAAGGTTGTTAAAAATAAGGTAGCTCCACCGTTCAAGACAGCGGAGTTTGATATTCTTTACGGCTCAGGTATTTCCAAGGCGTCCGAGATTATGGATGTGGCTTTGGAGCTTGGAGTTATTGAAAAGAGTGGCTCCTGGTTCTCATATAAGGGACAGAAGGTTGCTCAGGGTAAGGACAACACAAGAAAGTTCTTTGAGGACAATCCTGAGATGATGAAGGAGCTTGAGGACAAGATTATGTCCAAGATTGCAAACGGAGAAGTAAAAGAGGCAGACGAGTTTGATTTGGATTCAGATGACTTTGATTTGGATTCACTTAATTTAGATTAGTTATGGAAAAAGAAATTTATTACACAGTAGAAAAAATTAAAAAGACACCCGCAGGAAGAGTTTACTGTATAAAATCAACTATGGGAACAAATTTTGAAATGCTTGTTTCAAACGAGCAGTACGAAAGATTTGACATTGACGAGGGCGAAATAATTGACGATAAGCGTTTCTTGGCTATCCGCGAGGAAATGCTCTTTGACAACGCACGCCGCGCCGCATTTTCTATTCTTTCCTGTGGTGAAAACAACAAAAAATCCTTGGTTTTGAAGCTGCAAGCAAAGGGCTTTTCCTATGAGCTTTGTAAAAATATGGCTGTTTATATGGAGCACAGAGGCTATATTGACGAGAAAAAGCAGATAGGACTTCTTTGTGACGGCTACTTGAAGAAAAAGTACGGCAAGCTGAAAATTATCAACGAGCTTGTTACTAAGGGATATTTGCGCGAGGATGTTATGGAATATGTGCAAAATCAGCTGAAAACAGTTAATTTTGCAGAAAATTGCGCATATATTATTGAAAACAAGTTTTTGCCGCTTCCCCCTGTTTCAAGTGACGACTTCAAGAAAATGATGGGCGCGCTTATGCGCTACGGCTATAGCTTTGGCGAAATCAAGGAAGCTCTTACTATTGTTACACGAGGTGGAAATAATGAGTAAGGTGGGCTTTGTTTCCCTTGGATGCCCAAAAAATTTGCTTGATACTGAGGTTATGCTTGGCGAGCTTGCGGCGGCAGGCTACGAGATAACTCCTGAGGAGAGCGAGGCAGATGTTATTGTCATAAACACCTGCGCATTTATTGAAAGCGCAAAAAAGGAGTCTATTGACAATATTTTAGATATTGCCTGGCTGAAGGAAAACGGAAATTTAAAGGGTATTGTTGTAACAGGATGTCTTAGCGAACGGTACAGGGACGAGATTTTAAACGAATTTCCCGAGGTTGATGCAGTGCTTGGCACAGGTAGTGTGCATAGCATTGTCAAGGCGGTAAAAGAGGTAGAGAGTGGCAAGAGATATTCAGAATATCTTGACAAAAATACTGTGGAATTAGGCGGCGACCGCATTGTTACCACAGGGGACGCCTTTGCTTATCTCAAAATTTCCGAGGGCTGTAACAACGTTTGCACCTACTGTGCAATTCCTCATATCAGAGGTAAGTTCCGCTCACGTCCTATGGATGAGCTGATAGACGAGGCTCGCGAGCTTGCTTCAATGGGCATTAAGGAGCTTGTTGTTATCGGTCAGGACACAACTGCATACGGTATAGATTTGTACGGAGAATATAAGCTCCATACTCTTTTGCGCCGTTTGGCAGATGAAACTGAAGTTGAGTGGCTACGTGTTCTTTATTGCTACCCCGACAAGATAACTGATGAGCTTTTAGATGAGTTTAAAACTAATTCTAAGCTTGTTAAATATATTGATTTGCCAATTCAGCACATCAATTCAAGAATACTTAAAAAAATGAACAGGCGCGGAGATGAAGCTCTTGTGCGCTCTGTTATTAAAAAGCTCCGTGAAATTGACGGTATGGCAATCCGTTCTACCGCCATTGTTGGCTTCCCCGGGGAAACGGACGAGGAGTTCACACAGCTTTGCGAGTTTGTCAAAGAGGTGGAATTTGACGTATTTGGCGCTTTCCCATATTCACGCGAGGAAGGTACCGCGGCTTACTCCTTTGACGGTCAAATTGACGAGCAGGTAAAGCAGGACAGATACGATATTATAATGCGCGAGCAGCTATATGTGACAGAGAAAAAGCAAAGGGCACACATAGGCAAAACAGAGCTTGTTTTGTGTGAGGGCTTTGACCCAGTGTCCGAAACATACTATGGCAGAACAGAAAAAAATGCACCCGAAATCGATGGCAAGGTATTCTTTTTCTCAAATAAGAAGCATGCGGTTGGCGAGTTTGTAGAGGTTGAGATAGTGGATGTTCTTGACGACTACGACCTAAGCGGAAAAGCGCTCTAAGCGGCGAATTTCTGTGTTAATTTTGCATTGTGCATTTTGAATTTTGCATTTGCTTTTGCATAATGCATTATGCAAATGCACGACCCCGTGTTTAGTTTAGGAGGATTTTAAAGTGAAAAAAAAGGAAAATAACAACCAAGAGGTTGTGAGCGAAAAGCCTAAGGCAAAGAAAAAGGGAATGAATCTTCCAAACAAGCTGACTATTTTAAGGGCTCTTATGGTGCCTATCTTTATCGCTTGTATGATTTACATTCCCGACCCTATTGTTTGCGGCTTTGTAGCTTCAATTGTATTTATATTAACTGCAACAACAGACGTGCTTGACGGCAATATTGCAAGAAAGTACGGTCTTATAACTAACTTCGGTAAATTTATGGACCCTGTGGCTGACAAATTTATGGTTTTTGCCGCACTCCTTACTATGTGCGCAAGAATTGAGGCTATAAGAGGTATTCTTATTTGGACAACAGCTATCGTATTTTTCAGAGAGCTGGCGGTTACCTCTCTCCGTATGATTTGCGCAGGCACTGAGGTTGGCGTTGTGTCAGCATCTATTTTCGGCAAGGCAAAGACACTCACACAGGTTATTGCAATTGTTGCTGTTCTTATTGAATATGCGGTTATCGAGGGCAGAATTCTCAACACAATGTGGATTCTTTCCTATGTTGCAATGATAGCGGTAATTATTATGACAGTTGGCTCAGGTCTTGACTATCTAAAGACCTACGGCAAGCATATTAACCCTGAAGAATAATTATAGTAAATTTCGGCTAAAAAACGGACCCTGTGTCCGTTTTTTGCGTTTTATTACATTAAATTTCTTGAAATATGGGTCAATAGGTGGTAAAATATAGGAGAGGTGATTAAAATGAAAAAGAAAATTTTAAGTTTAGTTTTACTGCTGTCAGTTGCTATTGTGCTTGTTTTCGCAATCAGCTCCTGCGGAAGTGACGTTAAGATTTATTCTTCAATTGACTGTAGTAAATCAGTGCCCGGGCAGATTTGTGGAAGCATTACCGTGTCCTACGTAGGCACAGAAAAATGTACCTTGTATTTTGGTGATGGTGAAGAAAATCGTTTAGATGGATACACAAAAATAGGGGATGTGCAAGAGGGAACGCCTTTTGAATTAAAGGGTCTTGTTATTCCGCCTGATGCCAAAACCATTGTAGCAATTACAGAAAGTGGCTCGAAAAGCGCCTATCAAATTGATGAAGAGTATCTGTTAAATAAGGATGATGCCTTTGTTTTTGGCATACTTTCCGACGTGCATTACAACAAATACTATTCAACTGAAGGGCTTGACGATGCGGATATTGCATTTGACCGTGCCCTTGACTATTTTGATAAAATAGGGGTGCAAATGGTAGGTGTGACAGGCGACCTTTCAAATGACGGCGAGGAAAGTGCGCTTATCAAATATAATGATGCCATAAAAGATAGAGCCTACCCTGTGTTTGCGGTAACAGGAAACCACGATGTTAAAGCATACAGAGGTAGTGAAAAGCTTTGGACAAAGTACATCACCGACAATTTGAAGGGATGCACAAATATTTCCGATTGGGGAGATTTTGTCTATGCGCCTGAAGAAATGGGCGGGGACGTGTTTGTTTTTCTCAATGTTGTGGCATATGATTACGCAAACAAGCAGCTAAGAGCCTTGCGCGGCGCGCAGATTGACTGGCTTGCAGAAATTTGTGAGGAGCATAAGGAAGATAACGTTTATTTATTTTTCCATTTATTTATGTGCGGCCCTGACGGGCAAGGACACACGGGAGTTGGCAACATAATGAACCCGGGCGGATATACATACCCACTACCCTTTAAGTATGGAAACGCAGACGAGCGTAGCTTCAGAATACTCATGAAAAAATACCCCAATGTAGTTTTCTTTAGCGGACACTCCCACTGGATGTTTGAAATGGAAAAGTACGGCGAGCAGGCAAATTACTCTAACTTTGGCGGCGAATATTGCCATATGGTTCACGTGCCAAGTGTCACCGAGCCACGTTGGATTGGCGACAATGACACCAACAGAACAGGCAAAAACGGCGAAAGCTCTCAGGGCTGGATTGCCTATGACTACGGAGAGCAAACGGTTCTTGTGCCAATTGATTTTGTAACAGGCACAATTTATACGGAATATATGGAAATCATACACTAAAAAACGCCCAAAAGGGCGTTTTTTAGTGTAATGCAAAATTCAAAATTCAAAATGCAAAATTAAATCTTGTGGGTAAGGTATTGACATTTTTTAAATTAGTGATATAATTATTTTAGCAGTCTTAATAAGAGAGTGCTAAAAACGTAAAGTGAGGTCAAAAAATGAGAAAAAAGCAATTTAAGACAGAGAGCCAAAAGCTCCTTGACATGATGATTAACTCTATTTATACACATAAGGAAATTTTCTTGCGTGAGATAATTTCCAACGCAAGTGACGCAATTGACAAGCTATATTACCGTTCCTTGACGGACAATGCGGTAACTCTTTCAAGAAGCGACTACAAGATTGAAATTGAGCTTTTAAAGGACAAGGGACAGATTATAATTCGCGATAACGGCTGCGGTATGACAAAGGATGAGCTTGAAAACAACCTTGGCACTATTGCAAAAAGCGGCTCATTTGAGTTTAAGAGAGATAACGAGCAGAGCGAGGTTGATGTTATCGGTCAGTTTGGTGTTGGCTTCTATTCTGCATTTATGGTTTGCAAAAATGTACAGGTGCTCTCACGCGCCTTTGGTTCAGATGAGGCTTATCTTTGGGAAAGCCAGGGCGTTGACGGTTACACAATTACAGAAGCAACAAAGGAGTCCCACGGTACAGAAATTATTCTCACCTTGAAGGATGACGAGGACGAGGAAAAGTACAGCGAGTATTTGAGCGAATATAGAATCCGCGCTCTTATCAAAAAATATTCAGACTACATCACCTACCCAATAGTTATGGCTATGCCACAGGAAAAGCCAAAGGAAGGGGACACGGGGGAATATGAAACTGTATATGAAATAAAGACACTCAACAGCCAAAAGCCAATTTGGAAAAAGGCGCAGAGCGAGGTAACAGACGAGGAATATACATCCTTCTACACCGCAAAGTATATGGACTACGAAGCTCCGCTCAAGGTGATTTCTCAAAAATCCGAGGGTCTTACCAGCTTTGAAGCTCTTATGTTTATTCCTGCCCACGCGCCATATGATTACTACTCAAAAACCTTTGAAAAGGGCTTGGAGCTATACTCCTCTGGGGTTATGATAACGGAAAGATGCCGCGAGCTTTTGCCAGACTATTTCAGCTTTGTGCGCGGTGTTGTTGACAGCCAGGATTTGACACTCAATATTTCAAGAGAAACGCTTCAGCACGACAGACAGCTAAAGGTTATCGGCAAGGCGATTGAAAAGAAGATAAGAGCCGAGCTTTTAAAGCTCCAGGAAAATGACAGAGAAAAGTACGAAAAATTCTGGAGTGCATTTGGCGCGCAGATAAAGTTTGGAATTTACGAGGGCTACGGCGCTAACAAGGATGCGCTTTGCGACCTTGTGATGTTCAAAAGCTCCCGCGAGCAAAAGATGGTTACATTTAAGGAATATGTAGCTAATATGAAGGAAGGTCAAAAGGACATTTACTACGCTTGCGGCGAGAGCGAGGAAAAGATTTTGATGCTCCCACAGGTGCAGTTTGCCATTGACAAGGGCTATGAAATTTTGCTTTTGTGCGAGGACGTGGATGAATTTGCGCTAAAAATGATGGGTGCTTACAGTGAACACGAGTTCAAAAATGTAAGTGCAGAGAAGCTTGACATTGAAAGTGACGAGGACAAGGCAACCCTTGAGAGTGAAAACGAAAAGAACAAGGAAATGCTTGACATAATGAAGGATGCGATTGGCGTGTTCTCCGTTAAGCTAACAAATCAGTTAGGCTCTCATCCTGTTTCACTTTCCACAGAGGGTGAGGTAACGTTTGAGATGGAAAGGGTTCTTTCCAAAATGCCAGGGGCGGAAAAGGGAATGATAAAGGCACAGGAGGTGCTTGAAATCAATCTTAACCACGAGATTACATCAAAATTAAAGCTTCTTTTCATAAACGACCAAGAAAAGCTGAAAAAGTACGCAAAAATCCTCTACGGTCAGGCAAGACTTATTTCAGGTCTTGACATTGAAAACGCACGAGAATATTCTTCCTTGATTTGCGAGCTTTTGTAATATGAAATACAGTGAAATTATAAAGATGCTTGAAAGCATCGGTGTTGACGACCCACAAACAGAGGCTTTGGTGATTTTGGAAAGTCTTTTTGGGGCGAGCCGTGCCATCATTATGGCGGACAAGGAGAGAGAGTACAATAGCTCCGCTCTTGATAGTCTGCTTGAGCAAAGGAAAAAGCACATACCTCTACAATACATCCTTGGTGAGTGGGAGTTTATGGGCAAGAAATTTTATGTTTCTTGTGACTGCCTAATTCCACGACCCGACACCGAAATTTTGGTTGAAAAAGCACTTGAAATCTTGAAAAACCGCACACAGGGTGGGGTTTTTCAAGAAAAATGCAAAATGCAAAATGCAAAATGCAAAATGGACAATCCCTCAGTCAGCGCAGCTGACAGCTCCCTTTACACAAGGGAGCCTTTAAATGGGTGCATATCTGTGGCGGATTTATGCACAGGTAGCGGTTGTATTGGCTTGTCCCTTTTGATGTACGGTGACATTGAAAAAATGACCCTTATGGACATTTCATGTGGGGCGCTGAAAATGGCACAGAAAAATGCGGAGCTTCACGGTCTTTCAAATATGTGTGAATTTATAGAGGGCGACATAACAAAGGAAATGCCTAAGAGAAAATTTGATTTAATCGTTTCCAATCCGCCATATATACCGTCAAAGGATATTGAAGCTCTTTCCGAGGAAGTAAAAAAAGAGCCAATGCTGGCTCTTGACGGTGGGGATGACGGACTTGATATTATCAGATTTTTGATAGGCGACGGTCTTTCCTATTTGAAGGAAAACGGCGCTATGCTAATTGAATTTGGCTACGACCAAGGGGAGATAATGGACACTCTTTTGCGCCAAAAACGCGACACAGGGTCTATAAAATCCTATGAAATTCTCCACGATTACGGCAATAACCCACGAGTGGCGTGTATTTACAAGTAAAAATGCAAAATTGATGTCGATATGTGCTGTCGCACTCGATATGTTGCGTTGCAACTCGATATGTTACTTCGTAACTCGATATGTTTGCTTTGCAAACGTGAAAAAAGAGCAAGCGTTCCGCTTGCTCTTTTATATCTTATTCCTCGTCGTTTTCTTCTACAAAGCTGATTTCAAAATTGTTTTCTTCTTCCTCGTCGGGAATGTCGATGTCAACAACGTCAACAGCGGCAGTAAGCTCGTTTTCGTCCTCAATGTCCTCAGGCAAAACCTCAACGCTGAATTTAAGGCGTTTTTTCATAACCTTGTATAGAGCGATGCTTGCGCCTGCAACAACCGCACCTGCAGCGGCAAGAGCAATTAAAGAACCAACTACATTCTTCTTCATATATGCCTCCTTAATGCCAATGGAAAAACCCTGGCAAAATAAAATTGTTTCTTGCTAATTATAATATAACATATGCGCAAAAAAAATTCAATGGTATCGTAAAAAATTTTCAAAATTTTCATTGAATTATAATATATATTATGTTAAAATGAGTTGGTAAAATTATTTTATTTATATTTTGAGGATTGAAATGCTGAAAAAAAGAATTCTTGGCGTTGACTTTGGTGATGCGCGCACAGGGGTGGCAATTTCCGATCTTAGCGGTATTTTGGCAAGCGGCGTCGGCACTATAAAATCCACAGGATTTTTAAAAACAGCCGAGGAAGTGGCTAAAATTGCGAAAGAAAAGGATGTTTCCTTAATAGTTTTGGGTCATCCTATTAACATGAACGGCACTCTTGGTCCGCGTAGCGAAAAGGCGCAGGCATTTGGCAAGCATTTAGAGGAGTTGACAGGACTGCCTGTTGTTCTCCAGGATGAGCGACTTTCCACGGCTAACGCACACGTTATGCTGAATATGACTAACACAAGAGGTCAAAAGAGAAAGTCTATTATTGACGAAATGTCGGCTTGTCTTATTCTACAAAGTTATTTGGACAAGAACACAAATGGAGGACTTTAATGGATAAGAATATAGATTTAAGCTGTCGCAGAAACCGTGTGGGCGGTCAGGCGGTAATTGAGGGCGTTATGATGAAAAACGGCTCAGACGTTGCCCTGGCTGTGCGCAAGGAGGACGGCAGTGTTGAGATACAAAAAAGCAAATTTGTTGCCTTGAAGACAAAGCACAAATGGCTTAATATTCCTATTTTGCGCGGTATTATCGGCTTTGTTGAGTCGCTTTTGCTTTCCTTCAAGACCCTTAGCCAAGCGACAGATATGCTTGGTATTGAGGAGGACGAGGCAAAGGAAAAGGCGCAAAAAATAGAGAAAAAGCGCGAAAAGAAAAGAGAAAAGCTAAGACAAAAGGGTATGAGCGAGGAAGAAATCATGGCGCTTTACCCAAGGAAAGAGCCAAAAGAGGAAGAGAAAAAGCCACAAAAAAGCGGAGGTGGACTCACAGGCTTTATCATGGTAATTTCAATGCTTTTGGGCATTGTTTTGGCGGCAGGCTTATTTATTTATCTGCCATCCTTGGCGGCAAGATTTGTTTTCAATATATTTGAGCTTGAAAATATTGGCGGCGCGGTTTATTTGTTCTCTGCTATTGAGGGTGCTGTAAAGGTTTTGATTTTTATAGCTTATCTTGCCCTTGTGTCGCTGATGAAGGACATACGAAGGGTATTTCAATACCACGGCGCGGAGCATAAATCAATTGCCTGCTTTGAGTCGGGTATGGATTTAACACCTGAAAACGCGAGAAAATGCACACGCTTCCACCCAAGATGCGGCACAAGCTTTATGTTTGTTATGATTTTGCTTGGCATCATAGTTGGTATGTTTATTCCAACCTGGGAGGTTGTATGGCTCAGAAGCGTGATTAAGATAGGCATTTTGCCTCTTGTTATGGGTCTTGGATATGAGTTTATTATGATAGCTGGCAAGCACGAAAATTGGCTCACCAAGGCGCTTTCCGCCCCTGGTCTTTGGATGCAGAGGATCACAACCAAGGAGCCTGACGAATATCAGCTTGCGGTTGCGATTTGCGCAATCAAGGCGTCTATGCCTGAGGAATTTCCCGATTTTGACCCAAGTGAATATAAAATCACAAGGGCGCAGAACAAGGGTCACCTTTGCATAATGGGTGAGGTAACAGAGGACGAGCCACAAACCGAGGAAGAGCCCTTGGAAAAAACCGAGGAAGTAACCGAGGCTGCGGTTGACAACGAAAACACAAACACAGAAGAATAAAAAAACGCACAAAACGGAAAATGCCGTTTTGTGCGTTTTTAATGTCGATATGTGCTACGCACTCGATATGTGTCATTGACACTCGATATGTTGCATACGCAACTCGATATGTTTGCTTCGCAAACGAGGAAAACAAAAAATCGGCAGTAAAAACTGCCGATTATGTAATCTAAAATTAGATCTCCATTGTGTTAAGAAGATTCTTGAGGTTCTTAAGCTCAGCCTCTGTAAGAGTGATGCCCTTGCCAAGCTTTTCGTGGTTTTCCTGCCATACGCGAATATCATAAACAGGTTCACGGTCGTTCCAGCTTACAAGGTTAACTTCCTTAACCCAGCCATTGTTGCTTTCAGAAACTGATCCGAAATTCTTAACAATTTCAAAATTAAACTCTGCCATCGAATTATCCCTCCTGTTAGTAATTATTGAGCTTCGCTCACTTTGACTACATTCTAACACATATTTTATAATATTTCAATATTATTTATATAAAAATATTACAAAAAATTAAATATTTTATAATATAAGAAAAAAAGTGCATTTTTTCCGCGTTTTATGGCTTGTGTTTTGGTTGATTTGGGTGGCGAGTTGATTTTTTAGGCTTGCATATATAATATAAATGTGGTAAAATAAAGAAAATAGCGTGCGTTTTCTTGCGCGCAAAACCGAAAAAGGAGAAAACTATGAGGCCCTTTACAAGATTTATACGTTCTCAGCTCAGCTTCTTCAAGGGCTTTATTGCAAATTGCTCCTTGGAAACGGCGAGAAAAAACCAAGCAAGGCTTGGCAAATTGATGGCGTCACTCAACAAAAACGACGTTTCATATGAGGATTTTGACATTGGCGAAATGAAGGCATCTATCATTTCTCCCCGTGACGAGGTTTCAAACGGAATTATTTTGTATATACACGGCGGCGGCTACACCTGTGGAGATTTGCGCTATGCCAAGGGCTTTGCTACCACACTTTCCGCAAAGTGCGGCATAAAGGTGCTTTGTATGGAATATCGCTTAGCTCCTGAGCATGTTTACCCTGCTGCACTTGACGATTGCCTTGAGGCATACGGTTACTTGCTCTCCCACGGCTACGCCCCTGAAAACATTATTCTTTGCGGTGAGAGTGCAGGCGGTGCGCTTTGCTATGCCCTTTGCCTAAAGCTGCGAGAAAAGGGTCGCGTTATGCCTGCGGGTATTATTGCTATTTCCCCTTGGTCCGATATGACAAGCTCAGGTGAGTCATACGAGAAAAACAAGGATGTTGACCCTTCAATGTCCAAGGAAAGACTGGAATTTTATGCTAACTGCTACCTTTACGGAGCAGAGAAAACAGACGGAAAACGTACACGTCCCTTGACAAATCCCGACAATGAGGCGGATTTGGCAATAAAATCAAGCCCTCTTAACTCTCCGGGTCTTGCTAACCTTGAAAAGCTGCCCCCTTGTCTTGTTTTTGTGGGTGGGGATGAGGTTATGCTTGACGATTCTGTCAAGGTGCACGAGGGTGTGCTTTCCGCAGGGGGTAAAAGCGAGCTTGTGGTAAAGCCGCGTATGTGGCACGGCTACGTGCTTTATAACCTAAAGGAAAACGAGAATGATTTTACGAAAATCCGCAAGTTTATCAAGGACAATATACCGCTACAAAAGAAGCTGAAGTGGCTCCGCCTTGACAATGCGGCAAAAATATACCCTGCGGCGCGCAACCGCAACTGGAGCAACGTGTTCCGCTTGTCTGCAACTCTTGACGAGGCGGTTGACAAGGAAATATTGCAGGTTGCTCTTGATGTTACCGTGCGCAGATTCCCCTCAATTGCCGTGCGCCTGAAGCGTGGATTTTTCTGGTACTACTTAGAGGAAATTCCCAAAGCGCCCGACATTATGGACGAAAAGCCATATCCGCTTTCCCGTATGATGTTTGACAATATAAGAAAGTGCGCCTTTCGTGTAATTGTGTATGAAAAGCGAATAGCGGTGGAGTTTTTCCACGCGCTGACTGACGGTCAGGGTGGACTTATCTTTTTGAAGTCCTTGATTGCGGAGTATTTTTACCAGAAATACGGAATTAAGGTGCCAAATACCGATGGCGTATTTGACAGACTTGAGGAGCCATCCGCCGAGGAGCTTGAGGACAGCTTTTTAAAAAATGCAGGTCCTGTCAAGCACCCAAGAAACGAGGAAACCGCCTTTAAGATAAGAGGAAAGGCTGAAACAGATGGCTTTAGAACCAACACAACCTTTATTTTAGATGCGAAGCAGATAGCCGCCGAGGCAAAGCGCCGCGGTGTTACTGTCACCTCGTATTTTGTGGCTGTTTTGATTTACACCACAATGCACATACAGGAAAGACTTGTGAAAAATCCGAAAAGGCGCAAGCCCTTGAAGATTTTAATTCCTGTCAATTTGAGAAATTTGTTCCCATCAAAGACACTGCGTAACTTTGTGCTATATACAACGCCGGGCATTGACCCTAAGTACGGCGAATATACCTTTGACGAAATTTGCAAGAGCATTTATCACCAAATGAACTATGAAATTACGCCAAAGAAAATGTCGGCACGAATTGCAACTAACGTGGGCAAGGAAAAGGTGCTTATTTTGAAGCTTGTGCCCCGTGTCTTGAAGGATTTATTGATGAAGCTTGTTTACTTTGCGGTGGGCGAGCGCAAGTCAACCTTTACCTTGTCAAACTTAGGCGTGGTGAAAATGCCGCCTGAGCTTAGCGAGCATATCACCCGTATGGACTTTTTGCTGGGAGTACAATCCACCGCGCCATATAACAGTGCCATTATAACCTACGGTGACAAGATGTATCTGAATATTATCAGAAACATCAAGGAAAGCGTGCTTGAGCGCGAGCTTTACGAAACCTTTAAGGAGCTTGGCATCAAGGTTGTGGCAGAAAGCAACTCACGAACAGACAGACGGTAAAATTGAAATCCCTCAGTCAACGGTGTTGACACGTCTCGCTGCGGCTCGGTCACAAAACGGCTCTAACATTCCCCGAATGTTATTCACTACCGTTTTGTCGCTTCGCTACCCTTTACAAGGGAGCCTAAAAAGATAAGCAATAACAAAAAAATAGGATATCATAAAATGAGTAAAAAGCCGTAAACGCGTACACGTCGGCGTGCTTTGCACGGTAGGGTGCGCGGTCGCGGATAGAAAAGCAACTAAAAAGAGATTTTGTCAAAAATCTCCACCTTAAAAAGGTTCGTTATTGTATTGATGGACTTTATTAGAGGCTTATATATTGCTTTTCGGTTTTACCATTTTATGCGCCATAGGAGTAGTTGATGTTTTGTATTAAATGTGGAATAGAGCTGAGCGAGGGGCAAAAGATTTGCCCTATATGCCAGACAAGGGTTTATCACCCTGATTTTAAAAATGAGGGCACTCCGCCTTACCCAAGGAGAGCCTTTAAGAGTGAGGAAATCAACATAAGGGGACTTTTGTTTGTTCTTACTCTTTTGCACCTGATACCTGTTATTTTTTCGGTAATTCTTGACCTTAATCTTAATGGCAGATTTGACTGGACAGGGTATGTTGTGGGTGCGGTGCTAATCATATATGTGGCATCAGTTTTGCCAATGTGGTTCAAAAATCCAAATCCTGTTATTTTCACCCCTTGCGCATTTGCGGTGATAACGCTTTATATGTGGTACATTAACTATTCCTTGGAAAAGGAATGGTTCTGGACTCTTGCGTTGCCTGTTTGCTTGATGCTTGGAGTGATTACAACGGCTATGGTGACACTTCTTCGCTATGTGAAGAAGCATAGGCTATATATTTTCGGCGGCGGATTTATTTTGGCAGGCGCATTTACCCTGCTCATTGAGTTTTGCTTGCATTTGACCTTCCATTTCGAGCATGACGGCTATGCCTGGTCCCTTTACCCAATGGTGTTCCTTGCCATAATCGGTATTGCCCTTATCGTTATCGAAATTGTCAAGCCATTTAAGGAGTCCTTGAAAAAGATATTTTTCATATAAAAAAACAGAGGAGCTGACAGCTCCTCTGTTTTTAGCGTTTGCGAAGCAAACATATCGAGTCGCGAAGTGATATATCGTTTGTTTTTAAACGGTCTCTCCCTCCGTCACTCTACGAGAACCCCAAGCCTACTAAAGAGCGGCTTGAGGACCCCTAGCGTGCCACCTCCCTCCTCAGATGGAGGCTACAATTTTGCATTTTGCATTTTGAATTTTGCATTACAATATTATGCTCTCGTTTGGCATAATATTGTACAGCCTTCCGTCAACGTCAACGGTTAGTGGGTAGTCATAAATTTCCTTATCAAGTGGGCAAAGGAGGGTAATTTCTGTTCCCTTTTCTGTTTCCTTGATTTCAAGGGTGGATTTTTCTGCCTCCTGCAAATAGAGAATTGCTTCGTTCATTGAGCAGACCCAAACATCATTTTTTGCGGCTTTTTCGGCAAGATAATCACATTCGTTTACAAATGTTTCGTATGATTGGGAGTGGAATTTGTCCTCCTCCTTTTTGGTAATCCAGTGGTTAACCTGGACACTCCATCCACCGTTTTTGATAGTTTCATCAATATTGGCGGTATATTCCTCAGTGGTGCGCTTGAGCATTGCGGTAAATGTGCCGATGTCGTACCAGTCAATAGAGCCTGGGATGTTGATTTTATCGTTGCCGTTTCTGTTTGCCACGTAGTAGCCCTTCAAAATGTCCCAGCCGTGTCTGTCGCTGCCACCGCCTGGGGTTGCGTATGCAATTGGCGCTTTGCCGTACATAGCGGTCAATTTTTCCTTGGTTTCAAGTGCGTCCTTGTGCATTTCCTCGTCGGGAGTGTCCTTGCAGTAGCAAATGCAGTGACCTATTGAGTGAGCGCAATAGTCATAATAGCCCTCTTCAAAAAGTCTGTCCCAAATCTTTTTCATATTAGGGCTGACAAAGCCAACGGTCTGTGCGCTTGTTGCCTTGAATTTAACTCCTGTTTTCTCGAAAATTCCCTTGAAAATTTCGTATGTCCATTCGGTGGACTCTCCATAGCAGGCATCGTCAAAAACGAAGGAAAATGCGCTTTTTGCGTTATTTTTGTATGTACAAATCTTTGCGTTCATGGTAATTACCTCGTAAGTGTTTTTTATTATTCTAACATCTTTGCGCCCCCGTGTCAATGTGACGAAATGATAAAAATTTATATATTTATAAAAAAATTTATAAAAAGCACTTGTAATTTATAAAAGCATTATGTTATAATGCGTTGGCTTAGCAAAGCGGTGCTTTGCAATGAAATAAATCCGTTTCACGAATTTTTGAAATGACCTGCGGTCTTGAAATACTCGCAGAGCGAGAATGAAATGCCTTACGGCATAAGGGTTTATTTTATTTCATGTGCGCAACAGACGCACATTTCAAAATTGCAGAGCAATTATTTCATGCGCTTTTGCGCATTTCATTCTGAATAAAACGGAAAGAGGAAAGTTATGATTAGAGAAGACTTAAGAAATGTTGCTATCATTGCTCACGTTGACCACGGCAAGACCACATTGGTTGACGGTATGCTTGAGCAGGGTGGCGCATACCACGAAAATCAGGCTACTACTGAAAGAGTTATGGACTCAAACGCACTTGAAAAAGAGCGTGGCATTACTATCCTTGCAAAAAATACAGCTATTCGCTACGGAAACAAGAAAATTAACGTAATTGACACCCCAGGTCACGCAGACTTTGGCGGTGAGGTTGAGCGTATCCTCAAAATGGTAAACGGCGTTATCCTTTTGGTTGACGCGGCTGAGGGACCAATGCCACAGACACGCTTTGTGCTTCGCAAGGCTATGGAGCTTAACCACAGAATTATCGTTGTTATTAACAAGATTGACCGCCCTGACGCAAGAATCACAGAGGTTATTGACGAGGTGCTTGAGCTTCTTATCGACTTAAATGCCACAGACGAACAGCTTGACTCTCCAATGCTTTTCTGCTCAGGCAGAAGCGGCACTGCTTCATTCTCACCTGACGTAGAGGGCAAGGACTTGATTCCGTTGCTTGACACTATTGTTGACTATATTCCTGCACCTGAGGGAGAAAAGGACGAGCCACTTCAGCTCCTCGTTTCCTCTATTGACTACAACGACTACGTTGGTAAGATTGGTGTTGGTAGAATTGAGCGCGGTACACTTTCCGTTAACCAAGAGGTTATGGTTTGCAACTACCACTCTGATGCGGCACCAAGACGCGCTAAGATAATTTCCATTTATCAGTTTGAGGGTCTTTCAAAGGCGCAGGTACAGAGCGCAACTGTTGGTGATGTTGTTTGCTTCTCCGGTGTTGAGGAGCTTTCCATAGGTGATACACTTTGTGCACCCTCCTGTATTGAGCCACTTGAATTTGTTAAGGTTTCCGAGCCTACTATGGAAATGACATTCTCCGTTAATGACAGCCCATTTGCAGGCAAGGAAGGCAAGCTTGTTACCTCCCGTCAGATAAGAGAGCGTCTTTACAAGGAAACACTCAAGGATGTTTCTCTCCGTGTAACTGACGGTGACACAACAGACTCCTTTAAGGTTGCGGGCAGAGGCGAAATGCACTTGTCCATTCTTATTGAAACAATGCGCCGTGAGGGCTACGAGCTTTGCTGCTCCACACCTCGTGTGCTTTACAAGGAAATTGACGGTATTTTGCACGAGCCAATGGAAAGAGTTTCTATTGACGTGCCTGACGAAAGCGTTGGCGCGGTTGTACAGAAGCTTGGCGCACGTAAGGGTGAGCTTTTGGAAATGGGCCCTGCAGGCTCAAGAACAAGAATTGAATATCTTATTCCTTCAAGATGCTTGTTCGGTTACAGAAGCGAGTTTATGACAGACACTAAGGGTGAGGGTATTCTCAACACCCTGTTCGACGGCTATCAGCCATTCAAGGGTGAGGTTGTAACAAGATATACAGGCTCTCTTATTGCTTCCGAGGACGGCGAGGCTACATCCTACGGCTTGTTCCATACACAGGACAGAGGCGCTATGTTCATTGGCGTGCAGACTCCTGTTTACGAGGGTATGATTGTTGGCGAGTGTCCTAAGATGGAGGATATCGTTGTTAACGTATGCAAGAAAAAGCAGCTCACCGCTATCCGTTCAAAGGGTGCTGACGAGGCGCTCATTTTGACACCACCAAGACAAATGTCCTTGGAGCAGGCGATTGAATATATTGCAGAGGACGAGCTTATCGAGGTAACTCCTAAGTCAATCAGACTCAGAAAGAAGATACTCAATACTCAGTTGAGACTCAAGGCATACGCTAAGCTTAAATGACACACAGTGTCATTCGAGTTGGCTTTGCCAACATATCGAGTGCGAAGCACATATCGAGTTAAGGCAAAGCCTTAACATATCGATTTGCACGTTAGTGCAAAATATCGATAAGAATGTTAATGCAAAATCAATTTAATTTGAAAAAGCCGTTTGTTTTTGTCGATATGTTTTTGCTACACAAAAACTCGATATGATTGCAGAGCAATCTCGATATGTTTGCTGATGCAAACTCGATATGTTATCGCTTGGCGATAACGAGAATTTTAAATATGGCAGGCGGAAGAAAATTCCGCCTGTTTTGAAATAAGGTGAAATTATGTTTTCTGAAAAGCTTTTAAATATTGCCGCTATGGCAGAGAAGGAATTGAAGCCTGTTTTTGACGAGCTTGAACGCATTTCCTTTGAAAATACAAAAAGAGTTCTTGAAACCTACCGTGAGCACAGAGTCAGTGAGGCTATGCTCGGCACTACCACAGGCTACGGCTATGACGATGTAGGCAGAGAGGGACTTGACAAAATTTATGCAGACGTTTTTGGCGCGGAGAGTGCATTTGTGCGCCATTCAATTGCCAACGGCACAAGCGCATTGACCATTGGCTTGTTTGGTCTTTTGCGTCCAAATGACGTGCTTTTGTCTGTTACAAACCGTCCTTACGATACTCTTTGCCAGGTTATCGGCATTGAGGGTGCAAATGGGGATGGCTCACTTGCTGACTTTGGTGTAACATACGACCAGGTGGATTTTAAGGACGACAAAATAGATTTTGAGGGTATTGAAAATAAGCTAAAACAGCACGGCGAGCGCGTTAAGGTTGTGTTTATCCAGCGCTCCAAGGGTTATTTGAACCGCCCAACACTCACCATTGATGAAATTGGTGAGATTTGCGATTTTGTTCACGCAAGAAGCGGAGCTTGGGTAGTGGTTGACAACTGCTACGGTGAATTTTGCGAGGAGCGCGAGCCTTGCCACGTTGGGGCAGATATGATTATCGGCTCTTTAATCAAAAATCCGGGCGGTGGAATTGCGCAAAGCGGCGGTTATATTGCAGGTAAGAAAAGAGCTGTGGAGCTTGCCTCATATAGGCTCACATCCCCGGGCACAGGCACAGAGGTTGGCGCGACTCTTAACCAAAACAGAGATATGTTCAAGGGCTTTTTCTTAGCTCCTCATATTGTAATGCAGGCAAAGAAAACAGCGCATTTTGCCGCATACGTGTTTGAAAAGCTTGGCTTTGACGTTTATCCAAGGGCGCAGGAAATGCGCTCTGATATCATCCAAACTGTTAAGTTTGGTTATGCAGACGGACTTATAAAATTCTGCCAGGGCATACAGTCCGCATCCCCTGTTGACTCCTACGTTACTCCTATGCCTTGGGCAATGCCCGGATACCAGGACGAGGTAATTATGGCGGCGGGTACATTTACACAGGGCTCATCAATAGAGCTATCCGCTGACGGACCTGTGCGCCCACCTTACACCGCATTTTTCCAAGGCTCGCTGACCTACGAAAGCGGAAAGATTGCTATTTTAACAGCGGCGCAAATGCTTCTCAACGAGAAGCATTAACCGAGTTGGCTTTAGCCAACATATCGAGTGCGAAGCACATATCGAGTTAAGGCAAAGCCTTAACATATCGATTTGCGCGTTAGTGCAAAATATCGATAAGAATGTTAATGCAAAATCAATTTAATTTGAAAAAGCCGTTTGTTTTCGTCGATATGTTTTTGCTACACAAAAACTCGATATGATTGATAAATTAATCTCGATATGTTTGCCAGAGGCAAACTCGATATGTTGTCACGCCGTGACAACGAGGAGAACATATGTTAAACATTAAAATTATTGCTATTGGCGACCTAAAGGAAAAGTATTTAAGGGATGCCTGTGAGGAATATAAAAAGCGCTTAGGTGCGTGGGCTAAGGTAGAGGAAATTGTTCTGAAAGAGGAAAGACTGCCTGACAACCCGACCGACTCTCAGATAAAAGCGGGGCTTGTGGCAGAGGAAAAAAAGATTTTTGAAAAGATTTCTCCAAAATCCTACGTTATTGCCATGTGCGTTGAGGGTAAGCAGCTCAGCAGTGAGGAATATGCCAAGAAAATTGAGGAAATTACAAACTGTGGGTATAGCGAAATTGTGTTGATTATCGGCTCGTCCTTCGGTATGACCGATACGGTAAAGCAAAGGGCAGATTTTAAGCTCTCAATTTCCAAGCTGACCTTTCCCCATCAGCTTTTACGAGTTATTTTATACGAAACTACATACAGATCTTTAAGTATTGTCAAGGGTACGAAGTACCATAAGTGACACCCAAAGGGTGGCACTATCGTTGGCAAAGCCAACATATCGAGTGCGAAGCACATATCGAGTTAAGGCAAAGCCTTAACATATCGATTTGCACATTAGTGCAAAATATCGATAAGAATGTTAATGCAAAATCAATTTGATTTGAAAAAGCCGTTTGCTTTCGTCGATATGTTTTTGCTACACAAAAACTCGATATGATTGATAACTCAATCTCGATATGTTTACATAAATGAAAACTCGATATGTTTCGCTGAGCGAAACGAGAAAGGAGAGAAACGAATGAACAGAGTAGATGTTTGTGTAGTTGGCGCGGGACACGCAGGTGTTGAGGCAGCCTTGGCTTGCGCCCGTCTTGGTATGGAAACTATACTTTTTACTATGTCCTTGGATGCTATTGCAAATCTCCCCTGCAATCCGTCTATCGGCGGCACTGCAAAGGGACATTTGGTTTATGAAATAGATGCTCTTGGCGGTGAAATGGGTCACAGCGCTGACCTTGTTACTCTCCAGTCAAGAACTCTTAACCTCGGTAAGGGTGCGGCGGTTTATTCAAAGAGAATACAGGCTGACCGTATGATGTACCGAAGCGTTATGAAGTCTGTCCTTGAAAACACGAAAAATCTCCGTGTTATACAGGCGGAAATTACAGACATCAAGACTGTTTTGGAAAACGGCGAAAAGAAAATTGACGCAGTTGTAACAAGGCTTAATGAGGAATACCCTTGCCGCGCGGCTATTCTTTGCACAGGTACATACTTGAACGGAACTGTGCATACAGGCAATATTTGCTATTTGAGCGGCCCTGACTCGCTGATGGCGGCAACATTTTTAACAGATGCCTTGAAGCGCGAGGGTGTTTCAATGATGCGCTTTAAAACAGGCACACCTGCAAGAGTGCACCGCGATACTATTGATTTTTCCAAGCTGGAAATCCAAGAGGGTGACGAGGGCACACTCCCATTTTCCTGGAGAACAGACGAGGAAAATTACCCTTGCAGAGAGCAAATTCCGTGCCATATAGTTTATACCAACGAGAAAACACACAAGATTATAAACGATAATTTAAAAAAGAGTGCTATGTATTCAGGCAACATCCACGGCACAGGACCGAGATATTGCCCATCTATTGAAGATAAAATTGTAAGATTTGCGGACAAGCCGCGCCATCAGCTTTTTGTTGAGCCTTGCGGACTTGACACAAAGGAAATGTATATTCAAGGCTTTTCAACCTCTATGCCAACGGACGTTCAGCTAGAGATGCTGCACTCCTTGGACGGATTTGAAAATGCAGAGGTAATGCGCTATGCATACGCCATTGAATATGACTGCACCGACCCACAGGAGCTGCTTGCTACTCTTGAATATAAAAAGATAAGCGGTCTTTACGGTGCAGGACAGTTTAACGGCACATCAGGCTACGAGGAAGCGGCGGCGCAGGGTCTTGTGGCAGGTATAAATGCGTCCTTGAAAATAAAGGGACAAGAGCCTATGATTTTGCCGCGCTCGTCCTCATATATCGGCACGCTCATTGACGACCTTGTAACAAAGGGAACAAACGAGCCATACAGAATGATGACATCAAGAAGTGAATATCGCTTGCTTCTCCGTCAGGACAATGCGGATTTCCGCTTGACACCTATTGGTAGGCGCGTTGGCTTGGTAAGTGACGAGCAATGGGCGGTGTTTGAAAAAAGGCGCAAAGAGGTAGAGGACGAAAAGAGCCGTCTTGCCCATGTGCTTGTTTACCCCACAGAGGAATTGAACCGCGTGCTGACTGAAAGCGGAACAAGTCCAATAACAGTACCTGTTCAGTTGGGCGAGCTTTTAAAGCGCCCACAGCTTGATTTAGAGGTGCTTAGCCAATTTGACAATCAGCGCCAAAATCTTAAAAGAAGCGTTGTGTTTACGGCACAAACGGACATAAAGTACGAGGGCTATGTGAAAAAGCAGCTCCAAGAGGTAGCGCGCCAGGAAAGAATGGAAAATAAGCCACTTTCCCCTGACCTTGACTATTCAACTATCAAGGGTCTGCGCATTGAAGCCGTGCAAAAATTAAATAAGGTAAAGCCGTTGACACTCGGTCAGGCATCACGCATTAGCGGAGTTTCCCCTGCGGACATTTCGGTTTTAATCATTTTTCTGCAAGGAAAATGATTAAAACAATGCAAAATTCAAAATTCAAAATGCAAAATGCAAAATTGAAATCTCAACTCCGTAGGGACAGGGTCTGCCTGTCCGTCAATGCAAAATTGTAAAAACACACCTTTTTTCTCTTTCAAAAAAGGTGTGTTGACTTTTTTATATAATAATGTTAGAATATAAATAACGAAAACACAAGGGACAAAGAGGTTGAGGGGAAAACCGCTCTCGCCCTGTAAAGCCCTTAAAAGAGGAGAAAACATATGGCTATTATTAATGTTAGAGATTTCGGTGCAAAGGGTGACGGATGCACTCTTGACACAGCAGCAATACAGGCAGCAATTGATGCAGCGGGCAAGGGCGACAGTGTTGTGCTTGGCGGACGCGGCTTTTATAATTGTGGCACACTCCGTTTGAAGAGTGACATTAAATTTGTAATTGAGGCGGGCTCTGAGCTTTGCGGCTCAAGAAACTTGGCTCACTATTATGCAAACGGCTTTTACCACAATGAAATGGTTGATACAATTTCATTGATTTACGCACTTGACTGTGAAAATATTGAAATTTGTGGCGGCGGTAAAATCCAGATGAACGGTGATGCCTTTGTCAACTTTGACGCTTGGTGTCCCGGTGAGGTTAACCGCGAGGAAATGGTAAAGGAGTACGAGGAGCAGACCGTTGTCGGCCCTGAAACAAAGGTAACACGTCCTTCTCAGCCTATTTTCTTTAACAACTGTAAGAACTTACATATTCACGACTTAAAGGTGTTCAATTCTCCTTGCTGGACATTTACATTTTCTAACTGTGACGGAATTTTATTTGAAAAAATGTACGTTGACAACCATAACAGAATTGCAAATAATGACGGTGTGCACTTTACCGCCTCATGTAACGGTATTGTAAGAAACTGTACCTTCCTTTGCGGGGATGACTGCTTTGCGGCAACCTGTATCACAAATACAGAGGGTGTTTGCGAAAACATTGAGGTGTCGGACTGCTTGATGTCCTCTCGCTCTGCGGCTATCCGCTTTGGTCACTTGTATAGCAAAATCCGTAACATTTTGGTTAAGGACATTAAGATTTTGCCATCTAACAGAGGTATTTCAATTTTCTCAGGGGACGACGGCATTGTTGAAAACGTAAAGGTTGAAAACGTACAGTGTGAAACACGCATCCACGCAGGCGGCTGGTGGGGCAAGGGCGAGGGCTTTATTGTCTGCGCGGCTAATGCAGGGGGCAAAATCAAGGATGTGACCATTGAAAATTGCCACTTTATTGAGGAAAACCCATCAATTGTTGCAGGCACAGACGGAAACGTAAGTGATGTTAAGCTTGTGAACTGCACATTTGAATATAAGGAAGGCTCAACTCACCCATACTTTAAAAACAAGCTTGATCTTCAGCCAAATATTCCAAAGCTTCAGCCAGCTCCCTTTAAGACAGGGGACACACTTTATGTGTTTGGCTGTGAAAATGTTACTGTTGACGGAGCAGAGGTAAAATGATTTTTAAATCAACCTTAATGGACAAGGATGCGGTGCTTCGCTCCCTTCGCCGTATATCCCACGAGATAGTGGAAAAGAACAAGGGAGTTGACAATTTGTGCTTGGTGGGCATTTTGCGCCGGGGCGTGCCTATGGCGGAAATTATTGCGGAAAATATAAAAAGAATTGAGGGAGTGTCTATAAATGTGGGTACTCTTGATATTTCCGCGCACCGTGACGATATTGATTTTGGCGCGGTTTTAGAGGATAGCAAGACAAATATTCCCTTTGAAATAAGCGGCAAAACAGTTGTGCTTGTTGATGACGTGCTTTTCACAGGCAGAAGCGTGCGCGCGGCAATGGATGCCCTTATCTCTATGGGTCGCCCTGCTAAAATTCAGTTGGCAACTCTCATAGACAGAGGTCACAGAGAATTGCCTGTTTGCGCAAACTATATCGGCAAAAATTTTCCAACCGCAAGGACAGAAATGATTAAGGTTTACTTCGAGGGCATTGACGACGAAACCTGCGTTAAGCTTTATGACGTGGCTGACGCGTAAAGCGTAAGTTATAGAAAAACGTAAACAATTTGAGATTACAAAAAAGAAAGTCCGAAAATCGGACTTTCTTTTTATTTACCAAGCATAATTTTGATAATTTCGCGGTCGGTTTCGCTCATACCCTTTTGAGCAAGGCGACCAACGTTTTTGATGGTGTTTTCAACGCCCTTGGTGATAATTCCGTCGCCGCCGTAGAATTGGTGACCCGATGCCATCATTTCGTAGCCGAGAATACCTGCTTCAACTGCCATGGCGATTTTTGCGGCACAGGATGATTTTGCTCCATCACAAATAGTACCCGACAAAATAGCAATTGCATTAACAAGAGTGTGGGCAATTTCGTAATACTTGCCGCCCTTCAAATATGCAATACCGCATCCGCATCCGCAGCCTGCGGAAATTGCGCCACAGTAAGCGGAAAGACAGCCGATGCCTGTTTTTTGGTGAATTGTGATAAGGTTGGAAACTATCAGCGCACGGAGCAAAAGCTCGTGACAGACCCCCATATCCTCTGCGTAAACAACAACGGGAACAGAGGCGGTCATACCTTGGTTGCCGCTACCGGAAATGATACAAACGGGAAGCTCACAGCCACTCATACGTGCATCACTTCCTGCCGCTGCATAAGCTCTTGCAACGGTGCGGATGTTGCCGCCCGATATGTTAAGGAGCGTTTTGCCAATGGATGCGCCCCACTCGCCCGACAGTCCCTCGCGGCAGATTGCCATATTGAATTCAATTTGTCTTTCAAGATAAGGGGTGAGCTCGCAAAGTTCCACAGTGTCCGCAAATTCCACAATATCACGGACGTTCAAGGTGGAACGGTCGGTGGATTCCTTTTCCACCATATCGTCCTTTGTTGCGTAGTGCTCTGTCACGTCCTGTCCGTTCAATTTGACGAAAACCACGTTTGTGTGGCGCTTTGCCAGGTTGGCGATTGCTACATTTTCACCCAATGTGCCTTCAATCAAAATTTCAAAAACGTTTTCCGTTTCAAGCTCGTAAATTTCGATGCTTGCACTGTTTTTGTATTCCTGTATTTTTTCCTCTCCGCACTCGGAAAGGCCGCAAAGCACCTCTAAGCGCCTTTCAGGGCAAGCGGCAACGGCACCTGCGCAAATGGCACTGTCAATGCCGTGCATACCGCCTGTCATAGGAACGATAACACTTTTTACGTTTTTGATAATATTGCCGCTAAGACCAACGCGCATTTTGCTTGGTGCGCCGCCCAATGCGTGAGCAATTATAGAGGCGGCATAAGCGATAGCAATAGGCTCAGTGCAGCCCATTGCGGGGATAAGCTCTTCCTTTAAAATGTCTGTATATGTACGTATAATTTCATGAGAAAGTGACATAATTCACCTCAAAATAAGATTTCTTATTATATAATAACATAAAATATGACAATATGCAAGACGGAAATAGCGAGCCAAAGGCTTGTAAATGTAAAATGCAAAACGGACGCTCCCTCCGTCTGCTTTGCAGACACCTCCCCCAGCCGGTGGAGGCTTTGAGGAATGCAAAATTGAAAAAAGAAAAGCAGATTTATGAAAATCTGCTTAGTTTTATTTTTCTTCCTCGTCCTTGTCGTCTTGTGCGTTGTTTGTTGAGCTTTCGGACGCTTCCTCAAAAAATGGGCCGAGAGCGTCAGATGCCTTGTCCATAATTTCATCCCTCTTTGCGTCAACCTCTTCCTGGTCGCAGGAGTAAAGGGCAAATGAGGACAAAACCACAAGAGATAACAAAAGAATTGCTATAATTTTTTTCATACTCGCGCCCCTTTCTTTTTTACCATTTTAGCACCAAATTTAATTCTTGTCAATAGTTAAATAATGGTTGACAATAAAGAGGTATAATGATAAAATACAATAGACAAGATAATTTTATCGGAGGCTTTTTATGGAAAGAGTTAGAATGGGTATTATCGGCTTTGGATGCCGCGCTTACGGAATGATGGATATTCTTATGGGCTTTGAGGATGTGGATATCACAGCCGTATGTGATAAATATGAGGACAGACGCGACAACGCCAAGAACAGAGTTATTGAAAAGAAGGGCAACACTCCCTTTGCCACAACTGACTACAAGGCACTTTTGGCACGCGAGGATGTTGACGCGGTTTATATTGCAACTGACTGGGAAATGCACTTCCCAATTGCCATTGATGCTATGAAGGCAGGCAAGGCGGTTGCTCTTGAGGTTGGTGGCGCATACTGTGTGCAGGATTGCTATGACCTTGTTGATGCTTGGGAAAGTACAAAAGCTCCATTTATGTTTATGGAAAACTGCTGCTACAACCGTGAGGAGCTTCTTGCAACCGCAATGGTGAGAAAGGGCTTGTTTGGTAAGATTGTACATTGCTCAGGCGCGTACGCCCACGACCTTCGCGGTGAGGTAACAGGCGGCAAGGAAAACAGACATTACCGCTTGCGCAACTATTTAAACAGAAACTGTGAAAACTACCCAACACACGAGCTTGGCCCTATGGCAAAGGTGCTTGACATTAACAGAGGTAACCAAATGGTTTCCTTGGTTTCTATGGCAACACTTTCTTGGGGTATGGAGCAGTTTGTTGAGGACAGACGCGACAAAATTAACCCAGAGCTCATCGGCACAGACTTTGCACAGGGCGATATTATCTACACGCTTATCAAGTGTGCAAATGGCGAAACAATGACTCTAAAGCTTGACACATCTCTCCCTCGCTCCTACTCAAGAGAGTTCCAGGTGAGAGGAACAAAGGGTCTTTACGAGCAGGATTACAATGCTGTATATTTTGACGGTCAGCCTGAATATTGGTCACGCGTTGAGTATGTGGAAAAATATAAGAACTCTGCAGAAAAATATAAGTCTATGCTCCCCGATGCTTGGAAGATTATCACTCCTGAGGCACTTGCGGCAGGACACGGCGGCATGGACTATGTGGAGCTGCGCGAGTTTGTGGACAGACTCAAGGACGGCCGCGAAATGGCAATTGACGTTTATGATGCGGCTGCTTGGATGGTTGTTACCTGTCTTAGCGAGGAGTCTATCAGAGAGGGCAGCAAGGTGATGGAAATTCCTGACTTTACAAAGGGTGCATGGAAAACAAGACCTTCACAGGACGTGCTCGATTTTAACGAATATGTAGAGGAATAATTTAGTGAAAAAAATATTTTTGCTTGGTGCTTTGCTCGTTTTCGCTTGTCTTTTTGTTGCTTCCTGCTCCTGTCAGAGTGAGGAGCATATAACAGTTAGCTTTGAAAGCCACACGGATGAGAAAATTTCCTCTCAAACGGTGCTTCCTGGTGAAAAAATTGAGGAGCCACAGCTTGCCGAAAGAGCAGGCTACAGGTTTCTTGGCTGGTATGACGGCGCGAAAAAATGGGATTTTGAAAAGGACACACCGTATAAGAACACAACTCTTAGTGCCAAGTGGGAAAGCTATCTTTCCTATGTTGAGGCAACTGATGGGAGTGGACTTTGGGTTGTTGGATGCTCATTTGACGTTGAAAACGTGGTTATTCCGAGGACATATAACGGAAAGACAGTAACGGGCATACATTGGGGCTTTGCCGACAGGGCAAGGATAAAAAGCGTGTTTATTCCAAGCACTGTGACATACATTGGCGAAAACTCCTTTATGGGCTGCAGCGGCTTGACAAATATATATTGTGAGGCAGGCGAAAAGCCACTTGGTTGGCACGCAGACTTTGATGTTATCGGAGTAAATGGCGAGGAAAAGCAACGCACAAGCGTTATCTTTGGCGCAAAAAATAACTGAGGCTATGTTACAGAGCCGTAAAACAAATACAAAAATTGGCTATCGTGAGATAGCCTTTTTTTATTTCCCCTTGGGCATAATAAATAGCAAATAACTACAAAATTGCTATTATGTTATAAAGACAATAAAGGGGGTTACTATGGGTAAATATTTTGGTACAGACGGCTTTCGCGGTGAGGCGGGAGTTGGCTTGACGTCAGAGCAGGCATACAAAATAGGCCGCTTTTTGGGTTGGTATTACGGTAAAGGTGGCGGGCGTGTGCGCGCGGTTATAGGTAAGGACACGCGGCGCTCCTCTTATATGCTGGAGTATGCAATTGCCGCAGGACTTGCATCCTCAGGGGCGGACGCATATATGCTGCACGTAACAACAACTCCAAGCGTTTCCTATGCCACGGCAGTGGGGGATTTTGCTTTTGGAATTATGATTTCCGCAAGCCATAACCCATTTTACGACAACGGCATAAAAATTGTCAATTCCAAGGGCGAAAAGCTGGACGAGGGGACAACAGATATGATAGAAGCATATCTTGACGGAAATTTTGAAGTCCTTGGGCAGGCAGAGGATTTACCGCTTGCCAAGGGTGCTGAGATAGGGGAGATTGTTGACTACTCCGAGGGGAGAAACAGATATATCGGCTATCTCATTTCCCTGTCGCGCCGCTCCTTCAAGCATTTGCGCGTTGGCTTGGACTGTGCAAATGGCGGCGCTTGGATGATAGCAAAGAGCGTTTTTGACGCCCTTGGCGCTAAAACCTACACCATAAATGCAAGTCCAAACGGACTTAACATCAACCACCTGTCAGGCTCTACTCATATAGATAATCTTTGCAGGCTTGTGCGTGAAAATAACCTTGACATTGGCTTTGCCTTTGACGGAGATGCGGACAGGTGCATTTGCGTTGATGAAAATGGTGAGGTGGTTGACGGAGATGCCATTATGTACATTCTTGCCACGGCTATGAAAGGCGAGGGTGAGCTTTGCAAAAATACGGTTGTCACCACGGTTATGTCAAATCTTGGACTTTATAGAGCACTTGACGACTCGGGCATAGAGTACGAAAAAACAGCGGTGGGGGACAGGTTTGTTTACGAAAGAATGCAAGAGGGCGGCTACTGCTTAGGGGGAGAGCAATCGGGTCACATCATAATCAGCAAGTACGCAACCACAGGTGACGGAATTTTAACGGCTATTAAGATAACCGAGGCTATGATTGAAAGCAAAACCACCCTTGCAAAAATGAGAGAGCCGCTTATTATTTTGCCACAGATAACAAAAAGCGTTGGAGTGTCAGACAAGGGCGCGGTTATGAATAACCCACGAGTCAAGGACGAGGCAGAGGCAATTGCCAAATCTCTTGGCAGAGATGGGCGAATTGTGTTACGTCCAAGCGGCACTGAGCCTGTTTTGCGCGTAATGGTAGAGGCGCAGAGCGAGGCTGAATGTCGGGAGTATATCGACCGTATGGTAAGAGCAATAAGAGAGGCGGAAGGGAAATGACGGAATTAAAAACAAGGGAATTTTTTGAGCTTGAAAATAGCTCTCTTGCCTATGATTATGTGCTTGGCTTTGAGTACCCTTGGCAATCACTTTCGGGCATAGGAGAGCTGATTTGGCAAATTGGAGAGGGACTTGACAAGGGGGAATATAAAGAGGTTGAAAAGGGCGTTTGGGTGGCACATGACTCCAAAATAGCAAAAAGCGCGTGCATTTTGCCCCCTTGCATAATCGATAAGGGCGCAGAGGTGCGCCACTGTGCGTATATACGGGGAAATGCCATTGTGGGCAAGGGGTGTGTTATCGGCAACTCCTGTGAAATAAAGAACTCCATTATCTTTGACCGCGCCCAAATTCCCCATTACAATTATGTGGGAGATTCCATAATAGGCTACCGCGCTCATATGGGTGCAGGGAGCATAACATCCAATATAAAGAGCGATAAAACTATGGTGACAATTTTAAAAAATGGCACAAAAACAGACACAGGGTTAAGGAAAATGGGAGCAATTATAGGAGATTTTGCGGAAATCGGCTGCGGGACGGTGTTAAATCCCGGCTCGGTAATCGGTGCAAATACCATGGTTTACCCCCTTAGCTTGGTGCGTGGCTATGTGCCAAGGGACAGTATTTACAAGG
>JAZQWO010000007.1:0-26441 GCA_045632405.1 Eubacteriales bacterium
AAAAGTTGGAAGAATACATACATTACTACAACAATGAAAGAATTTCAATGAAATTAAAAGGAATGAGCCCTGTGCAATACAGAACTCATTCACAATCAATTTAATATTTAATTTTGTCTAAACTTTTGGGTTCACTTCAGATTTTGTCGTACGGGGTGGTTTTCTGTTGTTATGCTTTTATTTTACAAGGCTTTTGCCTTCCCATTCGTCGTCGGGGGTGACACCGAGTAGGCTGGTGACTGTGGGGGCGATGTCCTTGATGCAGGCACCTGTGAAGTCAAGGTCGATTTTTTCGCCCTTGCTAAGCGCAATAATAGGAATAATCATATCCTCGTTTAATTCTGTGCCGTGGGTTCTGTCATGGCCGCCGTGGTCGGCAGTTACTATAATCACATAATCGTCGGGGAGCGCATTATAGAGCTTGGAAATGTTTGCAAAGCTGTTTTCCATAGCCGCCATATACTGCTCGCTCATCCAACCGTGGTTGTGGCCTGCCATATCTGTGTAGCCAAAATAAAGGAAGGTGAAGTCGATTTCGTTCTTGGTAAGAAAATCAACTGCCGCATCTGTAATTATGTCATTAGCCTTATCGTAGCCATACAATCTGCCCTTGCAAAAATACGAAAAGGCAAGGGAATTGGGGCGCGCAAGGTCTCTGATTTCTTCCCAGTTGTAAAAGAAGGCAGAGGTCTTTTTGGCATTTAGCAAGACTTCGCACAAGCCGTTTATAGGTCTTACATTAGGGGTGTAAACATTTGTGGTTGTTCCATGGCGAGAGGGGTCCACGCTATGAAAAAGTGACATATGGCAAGGCAGAGTAACGGATGGTGTTACTGTTCTTGCGTTTAAGGTATAGTTTGAATTTTCCAAAATATACTTGGCATTTTCCGTTTTGACAAGGGCATCGGGACGCATGCCGTCCACAATAACAACTAAGGTTTTCATATTTGACTCCTTAAAGATTATAGTCGGTTAAGTACGCCTTTGTGTTTTCCACCATTTCGTCAAACATCTTTCTTGCGTCAGCCATACTGCAACTCACAAGCGGGTCAGATATAAATGCGTTAAAGATTGCCTCAATATCGCGTTTTGCAATAGCGTCGGAAACAGCCTCCTGCTCGGAGCAAATTTTGGAAACGAGAGGGTAAATGCTAACAGGAATTTCACCTGCCATAACGGGAGTAACCTCGTCAGTGCGGAAAATAGCATTTGTTTCAACAACCGCGCCCATTGGGAGATTTGGAATTTGACCTCTGTTTGGAATGTTAACATTTGTGATAAGATCGCAAAGACCCAAGAGGGCTCTCATTTGGTTAACACCCTCTTCACCTGTTTTGTTGAGCTTGATTTCCTCTTCGCCGCTGAGCAATCTCTTGCTTCTTGCAAGGCGGTTTTTAAGGTCTTCCTTTCTCCAAGAAACAGGGGTTAAGCCAAACTTCATTTCCTTAACTCTTTCGGGACTTTCAAGATACCACTTGCCAGGGCAGAATTCCGCCAAGTGCCTGTCGCCTGCTGCGGAAATGTAACCAAATCTCTTAAACAGGTCAAAGGTAACCTTAGCAGCACAGGCAAAGCTGTTGTTCATCCAGTTGTTGTCAGGCTTTGCAGGGAGTCCGTCAGCGTATTTGTCGCAGTACTTATCGTAATATGGGAAAAGGTCAATGCCTTCGTACTTAGCGCTTGTAAGCCAAGTAAAGTGGTTTACCGCAACGGGATTTACCTTAATTTCCGACCTTGTAGCCTTCTTGCCCAAAAATTCCTCAACTACCCAAGTAAGCAGCCTTTGAGTGCCGAAAACCTCGTGGCAACAGCCAAACGCCTTGATTTCGGGGAATACTCTATAAAGAGTCTTAACGCAAAGGGTCATTGGGTTAGTGTAGTTAATTACCCACGCGTCAGGGCAGTATTCCTTAACATAATTTGCAATTTCCTCAAACATAGGAATGGTACGCATAGCGCGCACAATTCCGCCGGGGCCTGTTGTGTCACCAACGGATTGGTAAATGCCGTACTTTTCGGGAGTATGTACATCGGATTCCATTTCGTCAAATGTGCCTGGCAGAATAGAGATAACAACAAAGTCAGCGCCTGTCATTGCTTCCTTTGCGGTTTTAACCGCCTTGTATGTCCACTTTGACATAGCCCCCTGGCAATCGTTAAATCTGTTGCCGATAATTTCGTTCGCCTGTGCAGCCTCAAAGTCAATGTCGTAGAGATGCACCTCGCCATTCATATCCTCGTTTGCGGCAAGGTCACTCATAAGACCCCACGCCCAACCGCGAGAGCCACCGCCGATATATGCAATTTTAACATTTTTAGCCTTTTTATTTACAATTTTCATAATAATACTCCTAAGATTTAATGATGATTTAAGTATACACCCTTTGGATTTTTTTGTCAACAGAAAAGGGAATTTTGAGCTATTTTTATTTCAAGCAGCTCCGTGGGTGTAACAAGCCCTTATAGTCTTGACAACCGCATTAAAGCTGTGCTAAAATAATAGAACAAAATAAACCTAAAAGAGGTACTTAAAATGAGCAAGAGAACCAAAGAAATTTTATCAAATATGACCCTTGAGCAGAAGATTTATCATTTGCAGCAAATCACCACTGCTACATTTTTGACCACCAAGGAAAGCAAATATGAAATTATAACTGGTCCTAACAGCAAGGTGAAGCTTGATAAGGAGATGATATACGATGTTGGTACATCCCTTAACCTTGTGGGTGCTGAAACTATGATAGATGCGGAGTCCAACTACCTTAAAAACAGCAAGTACAAAATACCTCTTATGATAATGCAGGATGTTATTCACGGTCACCGCACCCTTTATCCAATCAATTTGGGTGTTGCCGCATCCTTCAACCGCGAGCTTGCCCGTGAGCTTGCACAAATGGCGGCTAAGGAAGCGGCCCTTGACGGTATGTGCGTTACCTTTGCGCCAATGGTTGACCTTGTGCGCGACCCTCGTTGGGGACGTGTTATGGAGTCAAGCGGAGAGGACCCATATTTGAACGGAGAAATGGCAAAGGCGACAGTTGAGGGCTACCAGGGAGATATGGGCAAGTACAATATTGCCGCTTGCGTTAAGCACTTTGCCGCATATGGCGCTGCCGAGGCAGGACGTGACTATAACACGGTAGATGTAAGCGAGCGCACCTTGCGTGAGTATTATTTGCCCGCTTACAAGAGCGCAGTTGATGCAGGGGTTAAAATGGTAATGACCGCCTTCAATATTGTAGATGGCGTACCCTGTGTTGGCAACAAGCATCTTGTAAAGGAAATTTTGCGTGACGAGTGGGGCTTTGACGGTGTTGTAATAAGTGACTACAGTGCATACGAGGAAATGATTACCCACGGCGCTTGCGAGGACAAAAAGGAAGCCGCTTTCCTTGCTATGGATGCGGGCTGTGACATTGAAATGATGTCAAGCTGCTATGTAGAGCATTTGAAGGAGCTGCTTGACGAGGGCAAGGTAACACTTGAGCAGATTGATAAAGCGGTTTTGAGAATCCTTGATTTGAAGGAAGAGCTTGGCATTTTGGACAACCCATACCGCAGTGTAAACGTTGAGGAGGCAAAGGCGGTTCAGCTCTCGGCTGAGCATCGCGCTATTGCACGCAGAGGAGCTATTGAAAGTGCGGTTCTTTTGAAGAATGATGGTGTTTTGCCATTTAGCAAGGAAGCAGGCAGCGTGGCGGTGATTGGCCCATTGGGAGCAACAGGCGCTATCCACGGTAGCTGGCACTGTGGCGGAAAAATAGAGGAAACCGTTAGCGTATATGATGGCTTGAAGAACCTTTTGGGTGACAAGGTTAAGTTTGCAAAGGGCTGCGCTATTGATTTTGATGCAACTGATGAATCCTTGTTTGACGAGGCTTGCCAGCTTGCAAAATCAAGCGAGTGCGTTGTCCTTTGCTTAGGCGAGGAGCAGGAATATTCAGGCGAGGGCAATTGCCGTACAAGCATTGATTTGCCCGAGGTACAGTACAAGCTTCTTGATAGAATTTTAGAGGTTAACAAAAACGTGGCAGTGGCTCTCTTTACAGGCAGACCCTTAGCAATCAGCCGTCTTGACAAGACCGCCCCTGCAATTCTCAATATGTGGATGCCTGGTACAGAGGGTGGCAATGCTTGTGCAAGTCTGCTCTTTGGTGACTCTGTTCCATCAGGTAAAATCACAATGACATTCCCACGCGCTCTTGGTCAGTGTCCGATTTATTATAACCACTACACCACAGGCAGACCAAAGGCAGAGGAGGATGACGAAAAGTTTGTTCGCTTCACATCCTGCTATATGGATATGCCAAACAGTCCTCTTTACCCATTCGGCTATGGCTTGTCCTACACAAGCTTTGAGTATAGCGACTTTACTCTGAGCAGCAACACAATGAACAGAGGTGACACTCTTGTTGCAAGCGTTAAGGTCAAAAACACAGGCAAGTACAAGGCAAAGGAAGCGGTACAGCTTTACATAAGAGATGTAAAGGGCTCCTGCGTCCGTCCTGTTAAGGAGCTGAAGGGCTTTGAAAAGATAACCCTTGACGTTGGCGAGGAAAAGACAGTTTCCTTTGAAATCACCGAGGAAATGCTCAAATATTGGAACCGCGACCTTAAATTCGTTGCGGAAAAGGGCGAATTCCAAGTATTTATTGGCAAGGATTCATCCTGCAAGCCATTTGCAAGCTTTATGTTAAATTAATTAATGTATATGAAAAACGCCTCGGTTTATAGCCGAGGCGTGTTTTATATGAATTTTCCTTTGTAATTTGGGAACAAGCCGCGCAAATCTGTATCGCATATAACGTAGTCAAAAACGTCAAGGTTACATAAATTGCTGATACAGGGTCCGCCAATTTTAGTAGAATCAAGCATTAAGGCTTTCTTTTTTGACCTTGTAAGCATAATGCGACGCACAAGGTTTTCAGCGATTGAATTGTCTGTTAGCTGACCGTCTCTTGAAAGATTGGTAACGGAAATAAAGCAAATGTCCGCATTAAAGCTGTTGATAAAGCCTTCTGCATATCCTCCCACTAAGCCGTAGGTATTGGTTGCAAGCTCTCCACCGGAAACAAGCACCTTAACATCTGTGCCTGCTAGAATAAGAGGCGCTTTAATACTGTTAGTTATTAAAACCAAGGAGCGCTTTGTGCTAAGGGAGTTTAAAAGCGGAATAGCGGTAGACGACGCATCTATCATTACAGTATCACCGTCGTTTATTAGCTGTAAGCACTTTTTGGCAATTTCCGTTTTTTTCTCTGTGTTTTCCTTTTCACGTATTTCCTGAGGAAGATTTTCTCCTTGAGTGCTTTTGTAGCAAGCGCCACCGTGAGTTCTTATTATTCTTTTTGCCAAAGCAAGAGAGGTTAAATCTCTGCGTATTGTGGACTCGCTTACAAAAAATGCGTGGCAAAGCTCATCAACACTTGCTTCCTTGTGGGCACGCAAATATTCAAGTATTAGCTCCTCACGTTCATTAAAAGCCATATAAATACCTCCTATGAGCAATTACGCATTGAATAGTTTTCTTTCTGTCAATTCGTGATTGAAACGGTCAAAAAATGGATTGATTGTTGACTTTTTGTGCTTTGTATTATAACATATATACATAAACAATTCAAGTATTTGACTGAATTTGATGCTTTTGTGATTAATTCAGTCAAAAGCTTTATAGGAGAGATTATGAAAATTGCAACAAAAAAGATTTTAGCCCTGGCTTTGGCACTTATGAGGATTTTGCCAACCCTTTTGGCAATAACCGTATCTGCCGAGAAAGCAACCGACACATCATCGGAAGTGACAGGCGCAACCTTTGCCACAAACGTCACCTACACCACCTCATTATCCCTTGATAAAACACCTGTGGCATTTGAGGCAACAATCAAATTGCCGGCTGGCTATACCCAGAGAGCAGGCGTTATCTTCGGCAACTATGCAAGCAACGGCACTCCCGGCATCAGCTTCGAAATGGCTGAGGGCTGCAAACCAAGGCTTTACTGTACTGCCAGCAACATAACCGTCAGCTACATCTTCAATACCGCCATTCCAACAGGTGAGGATGTACATATTGCAATAACACTTACCGATAACAAAGCCACTCTTTACATAAACGGTGAGCTAAAGGAAACAAAGACAATAGACACAAAATACTATACCGTTCGTCCAACCGCTAAGTATATGGTAGGTGGCGACCTACGTGGTGGCAACGCTCAATACTTCAAGGGTGAGATTAAAAACGTGGCTGTTTACTCCGAGGCATTGACCGAGGATGAAATTAAAGAAAGCGGTGTTGACTACACCGATAGCAAGCTCATTTGTGCCTATGACCTGACAAAATCCACAATTGCGGAACGCATTAAGGACTTGTCAAAAAACGGCATTGACCTTATTTACAGCGACCCGAATTATGACAAAACAGAGCTTTCCAAGGCTCTTACATTTACATCCTCCGACACCTACAGGATGTGCAAGAATATTTCATCATCCCCTGTTACCTTTGAGGCGGAGATTTTCTTACCCACAGGCGTTACCGACCGTGGCGGTATCATTCTCGGTAACTACTCACAGCATAGCAAATCCGTAAACCTCGAAATATATACAGGCGGAAGTCCTCGCTTGTACTTTGAAAGCTCAAACGGTACACTTTACGATTTCACCTTTCACGAGGTTGATATCCGTGGCACTTGGGTAAATCTTGCCATTGTTCTTGATGCACCAAACGGTCTTGTGTATTGTTATGTTAATGGCAGACTAAGACAAACCATTGACAAGGGTGCACCTATTGAGATTGATGATTACGAGGTTTATAACGATCCTCTTTATCTCGGCAGAGATACTCGTGACAGGGACGGTCGTCCCTTCCTTGGCGCTATCAAGAGCCTTGCATTATACGATGATATCCGTACTGCTGATGAAATTTTGCAAGATGTATCACGAGTTGACCTGACTGACAAAAATATTATTGCCGCATACTATTTCTCCGAGGAAAGCGGCAGAAATGACATCACATCAAACGAACACCATATTTATTATGACGGTGAGGCAATCACCCCTCCTGAAGGCGGCGATAATGAAGGCGGCGATAGCGGTGGAAACGATGACAACACAGGCAGCGGTATTACAGAATTAAACGGCATGACCTTTGAAAATGGCAAATACGCCATTATAGATGGCTCCTTTAAAGATAACGAGCCTCTTACTATTGAGGCAACTGTTCTTATTCCATCCACTCAAACAGAAAGAGTAGGCGTTATTTTGGGTAACTACAACGATAACAACAACTATTTCAGCCTTGAGGTTGTTGCAAACGGTGTTCCAAGACTATGCTTGCCTTCATCAAATAACGGAGTTATTGATATTAAGTTTGACAAGCTCCACATAAACACAGGAAAAGTTGTTCATTTAACCATTACCTACGACCCATCGACAGGAATTGTCACCTGCTACATTAACGGTGGCGAAGAGTACCAGGCAAGAACTCTTTCCAAATATACATATCACCCGGATGTATTCTCTACTCTTCTCGTTATGGGTAACGACCTAAGAGTTGGCTCAGCACAGTATTTTAAGGGCACTATCGGTAGCTTGGCAATTTATTCCAATACAAGAACAGCTACCCAGGTTGCGGCAGACTATGCAGGCATTGATTTGAATGATGAAAATCTATTAGTTTACTATGATTTGACAGGTAAAGCCTTTGGTGACGAGGTTGAAAACCAAGTCGGTGACAAATACGATATTGCATATAAGTCAAAATCATATGCTGACACTGCCACATGGTTTGACGGAGTTTCTCCCGAGGACTTCCTTTACTCCTTTGCGGTAGTGGGTGACACACAAATTATCGCCCAAAATCATTCAAGCCAGTTCCATATGATTTACGACTGGATTTTGAACAACCAAAAGGACAAAAATATTCAGTACGTTTTCGGTCTTGGTGATATTACAAACGGCAGCTCCACTAACGAGTGGAACGTGGCAAGTGAAAACATTTTCAGACTAAACGGTGTTATTCCATATTCTGCAGTACGCGGAAACCACGACAAAGTTGCAAACTACAATAAAATTTTCGTAAACAATTCTGCTTATATGAGCCAATTTGATGGCTTTTATGCAGAAAACGATGCGTGCAACACCTACCGTAAAATTACAATCGGTGACGTTAAATACTTAATGATTACCCTTGACTACGGCGCATCCGATAATGTTCTTAATTGGGCAGGTAACATAATTTCTCAAAATAAGGATTACAAGGTAATTATTTCAACCCACGCATACCTATACCGTGACGGCACTACCCTTGACCAAAAGGATGTTTGCCCTCCTGCAACAACAGGTGGCTACAACAACGGTGACCATATGTGGGATAAGCTTATTTCTCAGCACGAAAACATTTTCTTGGTGCTAAGCGGTCATGACCCAAGTGCACAGGTTGTAATGTCACAGCAAACAGGCGTACACGGCAATTTGGTTACTCAATTGCTTATCGACCCACAGGGCGTTGACACATCAGTCCCAACAGGTATGGTAACTATGCTTTATATCAAGGCTGACGGTACAATTGAGGTTGAAACATATTCAACAATTCAAGAAAAGCATTACAAGCAGTCCAATCAATTCGTAATAGAGGAAACTGAGCATAATTATGGAAGCATATCTTCCGTAGCTTATGCAAATGGTTACTTACAGGCAGGCACATTTACATCTGCTTGCATAGCTTGTAACTATGAGCATGCATTTGAATTAGCGCCACTCTTTGTATTCAGCGGCTATTCCGTAAAGGAATTTGACGCGCCTGCAATTTGCGTTGGCTACACCGTTAACTTTGATGCGTTGACTCTATACGAAAGTGTAATGGGTACGGAGATTGAGATTGGCATCACAGCTGCATCATACGATAACTTGACCGTTGAGGGCAAGCCGATAAATGCAGACGGCACTACCTGTGAAACAACAGGCGGAATAGTTGTCAACTACAAGGTTGAGTGTAACTATAATCACATTAACCTGGTACTCAATTCCGGCAACTGGGATGAATATGCTGATAAACGCGTTATTCTTTGCGCTTACTACGTAGAAAACGGCGAGGTTTACTACCTTTGCGACAGAGAAGTGGCAACACAAAGCGCAGGCTATATAACCTATAACGAGTTAAAGAATTAACAAAAAACTGACACTGCAAAAAGCAGTGTCAGTTTTTTGTGATTAAATTGTTTTGCTTTTGCAAACTGGGTAGCTTTTATTTTTGCTCCTTTGAGTATTTGCCGTAAAGCTCCTTAACCTTAAAGTATGCCGCTTTAGGGTTTCTGTACTCATCAATAATACCCTTGTTATTGAAGTAACGTACACGGTTGATATCCATTTCGGGTGAGGTTCTTATGTTGCAGAATTGCCAAACATAAGTGCCGCGCATATATTCTGTTCTGTGGAACAGCTCAATTGTATATTCAAGCAAATCTCTCTGATATTCTTCGCTCCAACGAACGGTATCAAAGTGTGAGTGGAAGCCTGCCAATGCAGCCGCTCCAAATTCACTCATAATAACAGGCTTGCCAAACCAATTCTTTTCGATAAGACGGTTTTTAAGGTCTACAACTAATTTGTCCCAAACATCCAATGTGCCTTTGTACCAGCCGTAGTACACGTTAAGACAAATAATATCGTCGTAGTCCATACAAAGGTCGTTTAGCTGATGGTTAGATGCGTGGGTGATAAGCCTGTTTCCACCGTTCTCCTTTAAATACTCATGAAACGCCTTTGTTATAACAAGAGCGGTTTCCTTTGTGGTGTCAATTTCGTTGTGCATACCCCAAATAATAATACACGGATGGTTGTAGTAATCTCTTACCATTTCCTTGTGCATTTCAAGACCGCGGTTAACAATCACAGGGTCAGACAAGGACTCCCAGCTGAAGCCAACACCCCACATAGGAATTTCGCTCCAGAAAAGAATACCCTTTTCGTCAAGCATATCAACGAAAATCTTTGAGTTTGGATAGTGTGAGCCACGGATGGTGTTACAGTTCATTTCAAGAATTAAGTCAAGGTCCTTTTTCATAAGCTTTTTAGGGAAAGCAAAGCCCCATTCGGGATGCTCCTCGTGACGGTTAACGCCCAAAAGCTCAATAGATTTGCCGTTTAAGAGAATGTTGTTATCCTTAACCTCGATTTTTCTAAAGCCAACTCTATCAATTAAGTCGTCGGAGTCGGTTTTTGCCACAACTGTATAAAGCTTAGGTGAGCTCATATCCCAAAGCTCAATGCCCTCAATGGTTACCTCTGGGGTTGAAAAGATTTTTGTTTCTTTAGCGTCGAGTGATACATTGCCATTGTAAATTTCATAGTCCCCAACAGTTACGCTCAAGGGAGAAGAGGATGCGGAGTCGTGCTTGTTGTAAAGCTCAAGCTCTGCGTGTACCGTAACGGATTTGAGGTCCTCTGAAAGAGTATAAACTATGTGATTATTAAGAATGGAAATTCCGTAAAGCTTTGATAAGAAAACATCCCTTGCAATACCGCCGTAGTTAAACCAGTCTGTGTACCTTTGTGGGAATGAATATTTTTCAAAGATATTGTCAGCGCGCACAGTCAAGGTGTGTACACCGGGCTCAACAGAGGTGATGAAGCTAAAGGCGGTGAAGGCACCGTAATGCTCGCACATCAAGGTGCCGTCAACCCAAACCTCCGCTTTTGTCATAACACTGTCGAAATTGAAGAGAAGGTCAGGTGAGCCGTCAGCCTCGGTAACTTCAAATTCTCTTTGATACCAAGCCGCACCCTCATAGTTCAAAAGCCTTAGCTCGTTATTCCAGCAGGATGGAACAGTTACGTTTTCACCGTCATTCCAACGCTCCCACCAGCCCTCGCTGCGGCCAATGTCATTTGGGTCAAGCTTGAATTTCCATATGCCGTTCAAATCAACGGTTTTTCTTATCTTATGCTCATCAAATAATCTTCTCATAGAAAGCTCCTTAAAAGTGTTTTTTTCATTGTATCATTTCGTGCGAAAAAATTCAAGGCGAATGTTGCAAAAACTTGCATTTCGATAATGATAGTTGATTTCTTGATAATATGGTAGAATAAAGATAGAAATTATAATCGCACAGGCGCGAAATCTATATGGGTTTTGCAATTTTGTTGACTTTTGCGCCTATGAGTGCTATAATTTTATATATCACACAACTAAGGAGAATTTTTATGTACTCATTTGACAGACTTTCATATAGCATCAGAGGCTCTTATCTTGTATGGGATTCAAGAAGTAAGGGCGTTTTGAAATTAGATATGATACACAGCCACGGACAGGATATTTTCAACGGTATTTTGTCCATTAATTACGGCAAGGATGCAAGGCTTGGCTTCGTTCCTCGCGAAATTACCGCTAAGTTTGACGGCGGTGAGCAAAATATCACCATGCACGGCATAGACGGCACTTACATTAAGGGTAAGGGCAAGGACATTCTTATTGAGATTGCAAAAAATCATGCCAAATTCGACTACCAGGTTATTCAAAATGATGTTATCGAATTTTGCGACTTCAAGAACAACTGTAGCATGATGTTTGTTCCCTTGAAGGGCAGACTTGAGCTTGAAAAGCTCCGCGTGCCTGGTCAGATTACATCTGAATTTGCAAATGTGCATGTTTACCCCGACGAAAACGGGGAATATGAGCTCGCCATAGAAATTGATTTTCTTGACAAGGGCGCGGTTGTGGCAAAGGGTATGAGCTATGACTATTATGCAGATATTGCAGAGCGCGACTATATAGCTTGGGAAAAGAAATTCAAATGCAAGAACAAGTATGAGCGCGAGTGTGCTTACATAATGTGGTGCAACACTATTGCCCCCTTGGGTAACTTCTCCACAGAGGCTATCGTTATGGGTAAGGCAGGTATGTCCAACGTATGGAGCTGGGATAACGCATTTTGCTCTCTTGCCTTGGCAGATGTTGACTACCGTATGGCAATGGATCAGTTTATGGTAATGTATAAGCACATTAACCGTGTGGGCAGAGTGCCTGATGCCGTTTCTCAAAACTACAAGGTTTGGAACTTTGTAAAGCCACCTGTACAGGGCTGGATGTACAAGCAAATGATGAAGAGAAATCCTGAATTTGCTACCCCTCACGCTCTTGAAGAGGTATATTTTGATATGAAGCGCAACACAGACTGGTGGCTCAATCTCCGCGGCGAGGTTCCTTCCTATTATCACGGTAACGACTCAGGACAGGACAACTCCACCTGCTACGATAAGAGCGAGCATATTGAAACCGCAGAGCTTATTGCCCTGCTGTCCGTTCAGTGCGCATTTCTTTCCGAGGCGGCGGAAATACTCAACTTTAAAACGGACAAGAGAATATACGCACAGTTAGCTGACGAGCTTGCAGAAAAAGCGGCTAAGGACTACTGGGACGGCGAGAAAATATTTACTCGCTTGTCAGAAACAGGCGAGGCATACTACTGTAATGCTTTGATGCCTTTGCGTGTAATTGTTCTTGAAGACAAGCTTCCGAAGGAAATTCAGGAATATATTGTAAAGCAAATCAAGGAGCATCATTTGTGCAAGGGCGGTATTGCCAGCGAGGCTCTTGATAGTCCAATGTTCATAGAGGATGGCTATTGGAGAGGTGCAGTTTGGGCACCCGACGTTGTAATGTTCGTTTATGCTTTGCGTAATCTTGGTTACACCGAGCTTGCAGACGAAATTGCAGAAAACTACAAATCCTCCGTTTGCAAATACGGCTTTAGTGAAAACACAAGCGCTATAACAGGTAAGCAGCTCCGTTGCAAGGGCTACTCCTGGGCGGCTAATGCATATCAGGTTCTTTAAATATGAACGGGGCTGACACATTAACAACAAAAAAATCAGGGATTTCTAAAATTCCTGATTTTTTTGCGAGATAGCGAGTTGTTAATGTGTCAGACCGTCTTTTTATGCAAGTTGCACAGAATTTGTCCTTGAGTAACACAAAATACAATATATTTTGGTAAAAAAAGCAATTGTATTGTAAAAATATTTGTGTTAGAATAGAAATAACATAATATTATTGTTAATAGCGAAGGAGCATTTATGGCAGACGTTTCTCTTAAAATAGATAATTCCCGCGAAAAGTACGCGGTATATAACAGTGACTTTTTGTCCGTTACTCTCGATAAGCAAAAGGGTAAAATTGCATTTTTCGGCATTGAGTCAGGCGGACGTGACCGTGATAAGCACGCCAGCTACAACCTAACAATTCCTGCATACGGCGCTATGGCAGGTGTGTTTAAGAAAAAAGCGCCCTTGAACAATGAAATCACAGAGGAATATGCCATTTTCAATAGGGAAAATTCCCAGGTGAAATATTCCTTCCCGAATGAGCGCCAAATGGATGTTGAATTTAAAAACCCATTGAAGGGTGATATTTTCAGCGTGCGTTGGTCAATCAAGACAGCACCGCCAACAATCTGGACAGAAAAAGCGCCCAAAAAGTTAAAGTCAACTGACCCCTTGACATTCTTCAAAACAGAGTTCAAATTGCCGTTGATTGTTCATTTCCCTGATTTTGGTAGAGTGGAAATTTCCGCATCAGCCGCTGATGTTTACTGCGTTGAGGAGCTTCAGGCATCAAGGGATTTTATGGGTCTTGACTTAGGATATCTCAACCATAGCTACAACCACAACCGAATTCACGGTCTTCATTACGGAAGCTCATTTTTGACCTTCAAATCAAAAAAAGCAGGGGAGAGTGTGGCTCTTTCCTTCAAGGTGCTTGAGGAATGCTACCCACCGTTGCCCGACGAGAGTGACCCAAGATTTAACGGACTTAAGCGAAATTGGATTAACTCCTTTGCTATGAACCGTGAGCAGTTTGATATGGGTGATAACATCTATTTCCACGGCACAGGTCACTTGGCAATTCATATGAAATCCGATATGCTTCAGTTTGTCGGTGACGACAAGCAGTTCGAAATAGTTCGCCGTGTTTATGAAAAGCAGGTTGAAAGAAGCTTCAAGGAGTCACAGGGCGAGTGCGGTGAGGTTAGTGTTTGCTATTTCAACAATAAAAATAGAAAGCAAAGCGGCAACTGCTCCTGCGACTCAACTCCTGGTGCAATTATCGCTCTTTGCGGCATTTCGAATTGGAATTTGCCATTTGCTAAAAAGCTGCTTCCGTATGCAATAAAGGCGGCAGACTTCTTGCTCACCTTTGACCCTGACAAAGACGGGATTTTTGAGCTTCCGTTCCCAGGCGACTATATGGGTCAGTCCTGTGAAATCGCATATAGCAACTGGTGGGACAATTTTGCATTTGGCTATAAGGACGTATATTTCAACTGCCTTGTGCACAGAGCCTTGCGTGAGCTTTCCAAGCTTTTGCATCGCATTCATCGACACTCCCTCGCTCAAAAGTACGAGGAGCAGCTTAAATTGTTTGACAAGAATTTCTATAATACCTTCTATAATCCCGAAACAGGCTTAATGGCAGGCTGGATCAGCAAAAACGGCAAGGTACACGATTACGGCTTTACCTTTGCTGTATCAATGGGTATTAACGAGGGTGTTATCCCTAAGCGCGAGGGCAAGAAAATGATTAAAAAGCTCCTCGACATTATGAAAAAAGAGGGCTATGGAGATTTGCGCTTTGGAATTCCGGGAAATGTTATGCCTGTGGCACAGTCAGACACAATTTACTGGCCTTGCATGAGTGACTGGGGCAGATACGAAAACGGTGGACTCAACGGTATGAACGGCTTCCACTTCTTAACCGCTATGTACAATGTGGGTATGACCGAGGAGGCTGACAGGATTTTGTTTGCCGAGATGGATACATACGAAAAGGAAATGACCCACTCAGGACTTATGCCCGGCTACTGCCAAAGCATTGACTGGAGAACACCACAGGGCGTACCCTGTGGCTATAATTACTTGGCTGATAACTACTATTTCTTGCTTTCCGTATATGCAGGCAAATACCAAATGAAGCATCCTGCGGTAGCGATTAAAAGATAAGGAGAAAATTATGAAAAAGAAATTGTTTGTGCTTTTGCTGACAGTGGCAATTGCTTGCTTACTTGCAATTTCTGTCAGCGCAATAACCACCTATGACGATGCGCCTGTGCGCACCAAGTACACGTCTATCGAAGATGATATTGTTGAATTCTATGACGGCTTCAAGTGTCCTGTCAGCTACGTTTTCAAGGATACAGACTTTGTTGACAGATCGTACAACAAAAGCGGTGGTTCCTTCCAAAATTACTTTGATTTTGAGTATATCAACGGCAAAACCGGAAAGAACTACACATTTGAGGATGTTAAGGGCTTTGATATTCCCGAGGGCATCAATTCTATTGGTATTTACGCAGGTAGAGAATTGAATACTTTAAAGTGGATCTCCATTCCCAAAACTGCCACAAAATTGTCTGGTGCTATATTTCAGGGAAACACAGGACTTGAGGAGTGTTACTTTGAATTTGATGAAAACACTCCTTTGACTAAATTCCCGGGATACACATTCTACGGCTGTAAGAGCTTAAAGGCGTTTTCAATGCCTGACTGCTTCACAAGAATTGATGATGTGGGCACCTTCACAGGATGCAATAATATGACAGCAGTATATCTTTCCAAAAACTTGACAGAGTGGAGCAGTGGCGGTGGTGGCTCAAGAAGCGGTACTTTTGACGATTGCTACAATATGTACTTTGTTAACGAGCCCTTTGGTAAAGGTGAAATTCCCGAAAAGCCTGAGGTTTACTATTTTCCTGCAAACCTTGAGACAATCACTAACCAGAGCGTTATGAGAGAGTGCAAGAATTTGAACAACGTTTTGGTATTCGGCAAAAAGCTTACCTCTATGCCAAATGCATACTTTTTCCAAAGCGGACCTAAGAACACTATTGTTTTCTTGGGCGACATGGAAAAGGTTTCCCCAATGTATTGGGGCTCTACTGCAAACATCGTATTTGCAAATCCTGCGGACAAGGATGCCAGCTCCGTTGAGCTTGTTCCGTATAACAATAATTACGGTCACGCGTGTAGCTACTATTTCTGTTCAACAGGCAACAAGTATGCGGCAAACAAAAACAGCCAGGATGCAATTGTAGCCACACTTGAGGTTAATGCTAACTCCCACGTAAAGGAAAAGACCCTTTCCACCGAGGCTACTTGCATAAATCCAAAAATGCTGGCTGACTATTGCTTCTGTGGTGCTATTGTGGGCGAGCCTCAAACAGAGGGCACAGCTCTCGGTCACAACTACACAGGCGCGGTATCTTACGTGTTTGATAGCCTTATTACAGACGGTAAGCAATGCACCGTGTGTGTAAACGGCTGTGGCATTGACGAGGAAAAGACCCTTGGCGCGGTTTATACAGTCCTTGGCTATTCCGTGAAAACCTTTGGCACATCCTATTCATTTGTCAGCGGCTACGATGTAAACGTTGAGTCCTTGGCACTCTACGAGCAGGCAAAGATTGTTGAGCTTCAGTTCGGCTTTGCATTTAACGCAGCAAGCACATTTACAGAGGGTGATGTTACCCTTGAAAGCTTTAAAGTCGTTGCTCCTGTTGCAGGCAAAGCAGGGGACACCGTGTTCAGCTTCTATCAGTATCAAATGAGCTATGCAGACGATACCAATTTGGATGCTGACATTGTTATTGCCGCATACGTTATCGAAAAGAACGAGGACGGTGAGGCTCTCACCTTTATCAACCGTGCAGACGGTACAGTAAACGGCTTTGACCCTATCAGTTATAACAAGGCTCTTGAGCTTGCAGAATAAACATAAAAAGGCTACGCTTCGTAGCCTTTTTCAATTGGCAAATGTTGACATGCTATATTAATTGTGGTATAATATAAAATGTAAATCTATACATAAGGAGAAATTTATGAAAAAGAAAATTTTCTTATTCACCGTTATGGTGGCACTTCTTGTGTGCCTCTTTGCGCTCTGCGTAAGTGCGGCTGGCTTTGAGAGCGACTACACAAGCAATGTGACAACATACGGTGAGGGACCCGATTGGGCAAATCTTGAGGATACTGCTTCAACCGCAGTTATCAAAAAAGCGGATGGCACAGCCTTGCGCATCCCTGCCTACTATATTTTCAAGGCAAATAGCAAGCTTAGCTTCGACCAGAATGGCTCAAACTTTGACTTCGATTGGATTAGCGAGCAGGTAGGCGAGGAAATTACTCACATTAGTCTTATAGCTATTGAAATTCCTGCCGGCACAAAGAGCTTTGAAAATAACAATGGCTGGATGAATGCTACTGTGTTCCCATCGCTTGAAGAAATTGTTGTTCCAACAACGGTTTCATCATTTGGGTCAAAATTCATAAGAGGAAACACAGTTGTTAAAAGAATTTTTGTTAAGCAGTCAATAGATAGTGACGGCAACATAGTTGGTATTAAATCTATTCCGGCTTATTTTGCCGATCAAAACTCTGCTCTTGAATTCTTTGCGTTTGAGCTTGATTATGTTACATCCATTGGTGATGGAGCATTCAGTACATCTAAGGTAAAATCCCTTACCTTTAAGGGCCCAATAACAAAAATAGCCGGTTCTGCCTTTGCAAACTGCCCGAACCTTGAAATTGTTAATGTTAATAACACAGGCGACACTATTTCAATGGGCGGCAAGGCGTTTGCTTATTCGCCCAAGCTTATAAGTGTAACCTTGAATGGATTTTCATTAGGAGATAATCTTTTTGAAAATGTAAACGGCTTGACAGGTGGATTGACCATTATCGCAACCAATGTTGTTTCTATGGGCGACAGACCGTTCAAAAATTCAACAAACCTTGAGCGTGTTGAAATTTCCGGACCTATTACAAACCTTGGTTCAAATACATTCAGTGGTTGTAGCAACATTAAAACAGTAATTATTAACAATACTGCATCAACTCCTGCAACAAGCAACGCTGCATTCAGTGAGAACGAGAGTATCGAGAATGTAACATTGAACGGTATTGACATCGGATATAGAATGTTCTATAAGGTTACAACTCTTAAGAGCCTGAATATAACAAACTATACATCAATCGGCAATGAGGCTTTTGCAAATTCAACAATTACAAGCTTTACAATCCTTGCAGGCTTTACCTCAATTGGCGAAAGAGCTTTCCAAAATTGTAAATCATTAACCACCGTTACATTTGCGGGCAATGCAGGCGCAAATGCTGTTATCAATCAGGCAGCTTTTGAAAACTGTACAGTTCTTACAAGTATTGTGATTCCTGAGGGTGTTACAACTCTTGGCAACTGCGCATTCAAGGGTAGCGGACTTACATCTGTTATACTCCCGACAACACTTACAACCTTAGGCGGCGGCGAGCATTTTTATAATACTAAGCTCACAACAGTTGTTGGATTAGAAAATACTAAGCTTACATCTATCAGCTACAGTATGTTCCGTGGCTTGTCTAAATGGAAGCCTGACGAAATCAGACTGCCGTCAACTGTTCAGACAATAGCTCAGTATGGATTTGCAGACGTAGGCGCAAAGGTGTTTAAGCTTGGTGCAGGCGTACAGAAGATAGACACAGAGGCGTTTGTAAACTGCGGTCAGGTAGAAGCGTATTATCTTCCATCTACAATCACGTCCTTTGGTAGTAGAGCTTTCAATAACAACGTAAAAAAGAATTTCTTAATTTTTGTAACAAGCGACGATGCGAATTACCTCGGCACAGTTAAGACTAGCACAGGTGCGGCTGACATTATTACTAAGTCTGCATACGAGGCAGATAAGGACGCGTACGCAAGCGGTATTCATATAATTTCCGGCTACAACGTATGTGCGGTATTTTATGATGGCGCGCACGCAATGGCAGGCAAAGAGGTTATGACACTTACAAGCTATTTTGCGCCAATTAACTTCGGCGACGTTTGTACAAGAAGCGGTTGTGGAGAAAGCGTTGTTACATCTACAATTGCTCCTATCTTCACATACCAGGGCTATTCCTGCACAGAGGTTGCTATTAACGGCAAATACTCTATGTCACAGTTCTTCAAGCTTGACGATAACGCGTTGGCTCAGTATATAGAAAAGACAGGCACTACATTTGAGTACGGCCTTGTTGCTTCCGTATCTGCTAACCCATTGGCAGCGGAAAATGAAGGCTTGATTGCATCAGGCAAAACAATTATCGCACCAAGCAGTAGCTTTGCTCACGACCTGTTCGGCATTGGCTTGAACGGTATCACAACAGAGCAGCAAAAGGCAACACTTCTTTCCTTCTGCGCGTATGTTGTTGACGGCGGCGAGGTGTTTTACCTTGATAACGGCGAAACTGTGAAAACAGTTAGCCAAAAGAGCTTCAATGACGTTTTGAATTCAAAATAATAATAAAAAATGCCCTTGCGAGGGCATTTTTTATTGCATATTTTTAATGTGTGTGATAGAATTAAGACAGTAAGATGATAGGAGTGCACTATGGACATAAAAATTAAAGAATGCTTGGAGAACAAGCACGATAGCTATATTTTGCCATTTTTGTGGCTACACGGCGAGCCAAAGGAGCGCGTGCGTGAGGAAATTATTGCCATTAAAAATAGCGGAATTCGGGAATTCTGCGCCGAAAGTCGCCCTTATGAGGAGTTTTGCAAGGAACAGTGGTGGGATGATTTTGGTTATATTTTAGAAACTGCCCGCGAGCTTGATATGAAGGTGTGGCTTCTCGATGACCGTGCTTTCCCAACAGGCTATGCAAACGGTTACTTGGAAAAAGAGGAAAATGCGGATCTCTGCAAGCGCCTCATACGAGAATTCCAAATAGAGGTTGCAGGACCTATGAAGAGCGCAAAGCTCTATGTAGGCGGCAGAGTGTACGAGGGCGAGCAAGTACTTCAAATTGTTGCATACCGCCACGAGGGTACAGGGGAAAGCCTTGATTACCAAACAGCCGTTGATTTGACAAGCGCTCTCGACGGAGATATGGTATATTGGGACATACCAAAGGGAACCTGGCGCGTGTGTATTACTGTGGAAACAAGAATTTTCGACCACAAGGACGACCGCTTCTTCTATTACATTGATATGCTCAGCCGTGAATCCTGTCACGCAATGATAGATGCCATATATGCGCCGCATTATGACCATTTCAAGGAATATTTCGGTAACACCTTTAGGGGCTTTTTCTCGGACGAGCCTGCATTTTTGAATGTTCTGTTTACATATTACAACAAGCTTGGCGTTATGCACTCTCCATATCCTTGGCGAGAGGATTTGCCGGAGCTTATTGCACAAAGCGCAGGAGTGGACGCGGACAAGGTTAAGCTTTATATGCCCGCGCTTTGGGAAGATCTTGGCGAGATTACCTCTCTTATCAGAATGCACTATATGGAAGTGATTACCAAGCTATACAGAGACAATTTCAGCTATCAGCTTGGAGATTGGTGCCGTCAGCACGGGGTGCAGTATATCGGCCACGTTATTGAGGATATGGGCGCCCATACAAGAATGGGCTACGGCAGCGGACATTATTTCCGCGCCCTTGACGGACAGGACATGGCAGGTATCGACATTGTGTTGACACAGGATATCCCCGGCGTTGATTGCATACACAGAGCCTTGCTCACAGACGGCGGTGCGGCTGACCCCGCATTTTTCCACTACACCTTGCCAAAGCTGGCTTCATCCCACGCGCACATTCAGCCACTCAAGAAAAACAGAGCAATGTGCGAAATCTTCGGTGCATTTGGCTGGGCAGAGGGCTTGCCGTTTATGAAGGGCTTGGCTGACCTTATGCTATCATCGGGTGTTAACTATTTTGTCCCTCACGCATTTTCCCCAAAGGAAGAGGACGAGGATTGCCCACCTCATTTCTATAACGGTGGCAAAAACATTCAGTACCCTCTGTTTAAAAATTTAATGGAATATATGGGCAGATGCTCTCATGCTTTAAGTGATGGTGCGCACATCTGTGATGTGGCAGTTTTCTATAATGCCGAGGGCGAGTGGACAGGTGGCAAAAACCAATTATTCTACGACCTGTGTCGTAATTTGACCCAAAACCTCATTGATTTTGACATCGTTCCGTATGATAATTTGACAGATGCACAGGTAAAGGATGGCAGGCTTTACATAAACGGAGAAAGCTATGGCGCGCTCATTATTTCCGAGAGCGAAATTATGCCAAAGAGCCGCTTGGAGCTGTTTGACAAGCTTGCAGAATCAGGCTTGCCCATCATATTTGAAAACTCATTGCCAAAATTATTGGCAGAGGGCGGATACACAACTGACTTAATCCGCCATATGACATATGTTAAATCCTGTGATTTGCCTGAGCACCTAAGGACGCGCATTGATTGTTGTGTCAGCGGTGAAGGACAGGGCATAAAGTACCTGCGCTACTACCACGTTGTGCGCCAAGGCAAGCATATTTATCTTTTCTCAAATGAGGATGTCAACAACGATATAAACGCTCGCATTTCCCTGGAATGGGCGGGGAAGTGTATGATTTACGAGCCTTGGGAGAACAAATGCTACAAATATTCCACGGAAAAGGGCAGCTTGAATTTGCATCTTGAAAAGGGCAATATGATATTTGTAATCTTCGGTGATGAAATTCCAAGTGACTTGCCAAGCTACAAGCACGAGGTGGAAAGAAAAGCACTTCCGTTGTTATTTGACATTTATGCAAAGGACGAGGATGAGGCAGAATACCGCCTGCTTGCAGAGAACTCCTCGCTCTTTGATGTTACCGCCCCAGGTCGCTTGCCGAAATTCAGTGGCACTGTTCGATATATAGCAGAATTTGAGTACGAGGACGGCTATGATGTGCTCGATTTGGGTCAGGTGGGTGACACCGCAGAGGTGTGGCTCAACGGCAAATACATAGGCGCAAGGATAAACGCACCGTACAAATTCTCATTGCGTGACGCTTTGATAAAGGGAACAAACAAGCTTGAAATATTGGTGCGTAGCAACCTTGGACATCGCCGCCGCGACCTGTTTTCCACCTTTATTCAAATACCACCAACAGGTATTATGGGCGATATTTCACTTTGCAAATACGAAAAATAAAAACTTAATATAGGAGATTTTATGCTTGGAGATTGCACAAAAAACAAGTGGTGCTGCTTTTGCGCAAACTGGTACGACCCCGCCAATTCGGCACTCAAGCCGCGCACAGGCAGAAATCTTTTTGATGTTGACAATACAGCAATGTCAAAATGTATGGCAACCAACTTGAAAACAAAGGCGCTTTTTACCTGTCCTAAATTTAAACCTAAGCTCTAAAAAAGTGGCTGTTGCGTGTTGCAACAGCCACTTTAAATTATTGCTGATCGTTTTGATCCTTTATAACCCCTGTAAATTTGAGTATCGAAAGAACGATTCCGCCTGTAAAATATGCTCCCAGAGCAGCGGAAATCAAAAACAACACAAATCCCACAAGAGCGGAAAGGAAGGGACTTCCTGCCAAGCCAACAAGATAGTTGATTAGTGCCACAATAGCGCTTAAAGCAACACCTAAAACCGCAAAAATGACAACCTTAATAACAAATGGCTTTGTCACCTTAGGCTCAAGCTTGAAAACGGATGGATAAAGCTTTCTTAAAAAATCCATAATATCTCTCCTTCGAAATTTTATTAATTGTATCACAGTTAAATGCATATATCAATATAATATCCAAAAAATTAATAAATGTGAAACAATTTTTGAAATGCCCTCGGTTGACAAAAAAGTGCAAATGTGATATACTGAAAAAGCTGAAAATAACATTTACAAGTGTGATTTTTGCAAAAATTCCAATAGCGAGGTAAAGTATGGTAACAGTAAAGCCGTTTAAGGCATTAAGACCCCATAAAGATAAAGCGCACCTTTGCGCGGCCTTGCCTTATGACGTTATGTCAAGCCAAGAGGCAAGAGAAATGGTGAAGGGCAACCCTTACACCTTTTTACGCATTGACAGAGCAGAGGTGAATCTTGATGCGGGTGTAGATATATACAGCAAAGAGGTTTATGAAACTGCGAAAAGCCTTTTGAACAAAATGGAAAATGACGGAGTTTATATAAATGAGGCTGAGCGAAAGTTCTATTTCTATCGTCAGATTATGAATGGCAGAGCCCAGACAGGCATTGTTGGTTGTGCATCCATTGATGATTATTTGGAGAACAGAATCAAAAAGCACGAGCTTACAAGAGCAGACAAGGAAATAGACAGAATAAACCACGTTGACACCTGTTCCGCACAAACAGGCCCTATTTTCTTGACCTATAAGGACAGTGCAGTCCTTGATGAAATTATTGAAAAACAGACACAGGGTGCGCCATTGTATGACTTTGTAGCCGAGGATGGCGTGCGCCATACAGTATGGGTAACTGATAGCGCGGAAACAGACAAGGTTATCGAAAATGCATTCACCACCCTTGACGCGCTTTATATTGCTGACGGTCACCACAGATGTGCTTCCGCAGTTAAGGTAGGCACAAAGCGCAGAGCGGAAAATGCTTGTCACACAGGCAACGAGGAGTATAACTTCTTTTTGTCCGTTATTTTCCCTTCCAAGTCCTTGGCAATCCTTGATTATAACCGACTTTTGAAGGATTTGAACGGCTATACTCCCGAGGAGCTTTTGGCGGTTATTGAGGAAAAGGTGGGACACGTGTCGCTATTTGAGGGCGAAGGACAGTACAAGCCTGAGGGTGTGCATACTGTGGGTATGTATATTGACGGCAAGTGGTATAAGGTGGAATTCCACCATAGCCTCTGCAATGCAGAGCGCGCTGTTGACCGCTTGGATTGTGCTATTTTGCAAAAGCATTTCCTATCTGCCATTATGGGTATTGATGACCCAAGAAGTGACAAGCGCATTGACTTTGCAGGCGGTATCCGCGGTCTTGCCTACTTAGAGGAAAGATGTACACAGGATATGCAAATGGCAATTTCTATGTACCCTACATCCCTTGGAGAATTGATGGACGTTGCAGACAACGGTGACATTATGCCACCTAAGTCAACCTGGTTTGAGCCAAAGCTCAGAAGCGGGCTTCTTATACATAAGATATAAATTTACCGCCCTCAAGGCTTGCCTTGGGGGCACTTTTTTATACAATTTGCCAATTTTATAAATGACAAAGCACCAATTGTTGACAATGAAAAATCGGTTGTGTTATAATATACGTGTAAATTCTTTAAGGAGATTTAGTTATGAAAAAGAAAATTTTACTTTTCGTTACCATCGTGGCGGTGCTTGCTTGCCTTTTTGCACTTTCAATCAGCGCGGCAGAGCCGTCAAATAGTGACGAATTCGGCGAGGTGACAATCCTCGACCACGCAGACATTGCAAAGAGAGATGACTTCGGCTATGCCGAGGGAGATACTGCAAGAGTTGTGTTGCAAATTCCCGGCACAAGCACTTATGTTACTTACCCTGCGTATTATGTGCTTGGCTCTGCCAATAAGGACGGTGGATACCAGCCAACAGACGATTTCTCTGCTATTAAAACAGCAAGCGGCTATGAGTTTGATGCAAGCTGCATTATTCGCATTGAAATTCCAGATGTATTTACCAGAATTTCAGGAAACTACTTCAAGATAGGAAATATGACATCTATCAAGTATATCAAGCTTGGTCCAAATATGAACCTCTTGTTTACATTCCAGGGTAACAAATCATTGGAGACAGTTATCATTGAGGATAATTTCGATGAGAACGCAACACTCACGATTGACAGAAACAGCTTTGCAAACTGCACAGGTCTTTTGAGCATGCACTTCCCGGCACAGTTGACCTCTATCGGAGAGCGCGCGTTTAGTGGATGCACAGGCTTGAAGGAGATTACATTCTCAAGTCGTGTTACTGCAACGGGTGTAGCTTCATTTGCTGATTGTACCTCACTACAAACGGTTAATGTACCTGAAAACAATGCAATTGTAACCATTAGCCACAAGTCCTTCCAGAATTGCGTAGCATTGACAGGCGATATTACCTTTGCAAACGCAACATTTATTGATACATACGCGTTCAACAAAGCGGCTGCAAACGAAGGAACACACCTGACACTTCGTTTCCCTGCTATGGTTAACATCGGTACAAGTGGCGATAACCACATATTTACAGACTCCGGTGTTGAAAAAATTTATTTTGGTGACGATGTTGCTAAAATGACACTCAACAACTATAACAACTGTACAAGACTGACCGTGATTGAGATTGCGGGCGTTGCCGAGGGATTTTCCTTCTCATCTTATACCTTCCGTAACTGTACAGCGCTTCAGTCCTTCTGCATTCCTGAGGGAGTTACCAGCTTACCAAACAGAATGTTTGAAAACTGCACAAGCTTAGGTGCGGTATATCTGCCATCTACCTTGACCGCAATAAATTCCGGAAGCAATGACCATGCTACATTCAAAAATTGTAAAAGCCTTTACTTTGTAAGTGAGCCATTTACAAGCGACAATATTCCTGCCGAGCCTTTGGTTTATTATTTCCCATCCGGACTCACTGTTATTAAAGATGAAGCCTTTGATGGCTCAAGAATTAATGATATTGTTGTTCTTCCTGCGGGTCTTACAAGCTTAACACAGGGCTACACCTTCGAGGGTTGCACAAGCGCAAGCGGCACTCCTTCCGTTGTGTTTATGGGCGATATGACAGCGGTAAATGTAAGAACTTGGGGCGTTTCCAAGATTTATTTCTGCAACCCTGCCGACGTTGACTACGCAAGCGCAGGCGCAACAACCGATTCAAGAATGGTGTTCTGCTACGGTGCAGGCAACACAAGCCATATTAAGGAGCTTTCCAAGGCAACAGATGCTACCTGCACACTTCCTAAGATGACCGCGGACTACTGCTTCTGCGGACAGTATATCGTAGGCTCAGAGCAAACAGAGGGCACAGCTCTCGGTCACAACTACACAGGTGCGGTATCTTACGTGTTTGATAGCCTTATCACAGACGGTAAGCAATGCACCGTGTGTGTAAACGGCTGCGGTATTGACGAGGAAAAGGTGCTTGGCGCGGTTTATACCGCCCTTGGCTATTCCGTGAAAACCTTTGGCACATCTTATTCATTTGTTAGCGGCTATGATGTAAACGTTGAGTCCTTGGCACTCTACGAGCAGGCAAAGAATGTTGAGCTTCAGTTCGGCTTTGCATTCAACGCGGCAAGCACATTTACAGAGGGTGATGTTACTCTTGATAGCTTCAAAATAGTTGCTCCTGTTGCAGGCAAAGCAGGCGACACTGTGTTCAGCTTCTATCAGTATCAAATGAGCTATGCAGACGATACAAATTTGGATGCTGACATTGTTATTGCCGCATACGTTATCGAAAAGAGAGAGGGCGGCGAAGCGCTTACATTTATCAACCGTGCAGACGGTGCGGTAAATGGCTTCAACCCAATCAACTACAATAAAGCACTCGAATTAGCAAAATAATATGAAAAAAGTCCGACACGTGTCGGACTTTTTTCATATTATTTTGCTAATTCGAGTGCTTTATTGTAGTTGATTGGGT
>JAZQWO010000008.1:0-72668 GCA_045632405.1 Eubacteriales bacterium
TCGCCCCTACGGACACACATAATTTTCGGCAGAGATATTGTTTTCTCTGCCGATTGTGTTATAATGGAGTGTGCCGTAGGGCGGGGGCTTGCTCCCGCCGTGACGAAAGGTTTACGCCAATGAGACGGCGGGAGTAAACCCCCGCCCTACAAAGGGGTATGGGCTAAGCACAAACCCTTATACAAACAGAAAGAGCAAGAGTAAAAGGAGAAAAATCCTTTTATCCTTGCTCTTCTTTTTTGTTTATTTAAGCGAAAAGTACATAATAAGGTACATTATCACAAGGATGCCAACCACTATTGCCATTGGAATGAGCATCATTTTAACGGCTGACCAGTAGGTATTCCACTTCTCGCGGAAGGTGGATTTGCTGCCCTGTGACCTTGGTCTGCCTACTCCTGACATATCGGCAAGGGTGCGCCCATCGTCATAATAGACAACCTTTTCCTTTTTCTTTTCTTCCTTCTTCTGCTCGCTCATTTAATTACCCTCTAAAAGGTGGCAAGCGGCGAAGTGACCCTTTTCATATTCCTTGTACTCAGGAGTGATATGCTTGCATATTTCCTTTGCGTAAGGGCAACGGGTATGGAAGCGGCATCCTGACGGTGGGTTTGCAGGTGATGGAATATCACCTGTCAAGGCTATACGGTTCATCTTAATATCGGGATTAGGATTTGGTATAGCTGAGAAAAGCGCCTTTGTATAAGGATGTAAAGGATTTGAGAAAATATCATTCTTTGTGCCGAACTCAACCATAGAGCCAAGGTACATAACACCGATTTTATCGGAGATGAACTTAACAACGCTCAAATCGTGAGAAATGAACAAATATGCCAGGTTCATAGAGTCCTGAAGCTCCTTCAAAAGGTTGATAATCTGCGCCTGAATAGATACGTCAAGAGCAGAAACAGGCTCGTCACAAACAACAAGCTGTGGGTTAACGGAAAGAGCGCGGGCAATACAAATTCTCTGACGCTGACCGCCTGAGAACTCGTGTGGGTATCTTTCGTAATAATAATCACGCAAGCCGCACTTGTCCATAAGCTCCAAAACGTAGTCCTTTACCTCGTTCTTAGGTACAATCTTGTGTACATTTACAGGCTCGGACAAAATGCCGCCAACTGTACTTCTTGGTGGCAAGGATGAATACGGGTCCTGGAAAATGATTTGCATTTTCTTACGGATTTCACGCATCTGCTTTGTCTTATAGCTAGTGATGTCCTCACCGTCAAATATAATCTGACCGCCGTTTGACTGATGGAGCTTCAAAATGGTTCTACCCATTGTGGTTTTGCCGCATCCACTCTCGCCAACGATACCGATTGTTTCACCTGCGTGGAGCTTAAAGGAAACGTCGTCAACCGCAACTAACTCCTGAAGCACCTTGCCTGTGATTGTCTTTTTAATTGGGAATGCCTTTCTTAAATGGCGTACCTCTAAGAGTGCGCTTTGGTCGAAGGGCTTTTTAAAATCCTCTTCTGCCTGAATTCTGCGCTTTTCCAAGAATTTTGCCTTTTCCGCCGCATCGTCAAAGTTGAGGAAATCAATATTTGTGTTATTATCCATTGTTCTCCTCCTCGTTCTCATACAAATGGCACGCTACAAAGTGTGTTGGGCTGACCTGCACCATTGGTGGGTAGTCACCGAAGCACTTCTTGATGCACTTGGAGCATCTTTCCTTAAAGTAGCAGTGGTTTGGCATATTAATTGGGTTTGGTACGTTACCGGGAATATTAAAGAGTGTGTCGCTGTTTGATTCAAGAGTCGGCTTGGACTTTTGAAGTCCTATTGTGTATGGGTGCATTGGATTGTGGAAAATCTCGGAAACTGTACCCTTTTCAATAACTCTGCCTGCATACATAACAACCACGTAGTCTGCCATTTCCGCAATAATACCGAGGTCGTGAGTAATGAGCAAAATAGAGCCGTCAATCTTCTCCTTCAAATCGCGGAGAAGGTCAAGAATCTGCGCCTGGATTGTAACGTCAAGAGCTGTTGTAGGCTCGTCCGCAATAATCAAGCGTGGGTTGCAGGCAAGTGCCATAGCAATCATAACACGCTGACGCATACCGCCAGATAGCTCGTGTGGGTAGGACTTATAAACGCGCTCAGGCATAGCAATGCCAACAAGGTTGAGCATTTCCAAGCTCTTGTCCTTTGCCATTTGCTTGGTAGCACCGGGCACGTGAATAAATGTAACCTCATCAAGCTGCTCACCAATAGTGAATATTGGGTTCAAGGAAGTCATAGGCTCCTGGAAAATCATTGCTATCTGCTTACCGCGGATACGGTGTATCTCGCTGATTGGCATTTTTGCAATATCGTAAACCTTTTCTTCCATTTCATATTTAGGAGAGCCGTCCTCGTTCTTTGCCTGTACAGGCTCGGTAACAGTGTTGCCCGCCTTGTCAAAAACAGCCTCGCCCTTTTTGTTCAGCTTCTGCTGATAAATAACCTGACCGTTTTCGTCCTTTTCATATACAGGTATCATCTGCTTCTTGTCATCGTACTTATAGTCATAGGCTCTGAAGCGAATGTCACCTGAGTAAATCTGACCCTGTGGGCCTTGGAGCAAGCGCATAACTGACATGCTTGTTACACTCTTGCCGCAGCCGCTTTCGCCAACGACGCCAACGGTTGCATTCTTTGGAACATTGAAGGAAACACCGTTTACCGCCTTTACAACGCCTTGGTCTGTAAAGAAGTATGTGTGAAGGTCGTCAATTTCCAAAATATTTTTCTCATCCCTTAATTCTGTCACAAACTCGCTCTCGTCTGCACGGCGGTACTTGTACGCCTCCAAGCGCTTCATAACGCGGGCATTTTCCTTTGCGATTTTGCGGATTTCTCTGCCTGAAAGGTATGAGCTTGCTGTCTTTACCTCATCGCCGCTCTGCTTTTTGGAAATGAGGCTTTTAAGTTTATCGAAAAGTCCCATAATCTTATCTCCTCATCTTGGGGTCAAGTGCGTCACGCAAGCCATCGCCCACAAAGTTAAAGCCCAAAACGGCAATTACAATACAGATACCTGCAGGGCCCCAAACGTTGAAGTGGTTCTGCAAAATGTCCATATTGGTTGAAATAATGTTAATCATTGTTCCCCACGCTGCATATGGCGGCTTAACGCCCAAGTTCAGGTAGGAAAGTGTTGCCTCGTACAAAATCATACTACCAAGGCTCAAGCTCATTTGAACTATGAGCTGTGGCATAACGTTTGGTACAAGGTGCTTGAATATTTTTCTGCCTGTGGAGTAGCCCATAGCCTCTGCCGCTACCATATACTCCTGCTCTCTTAGGGAAAGGATTTGTCCACGTACAAGACGTGCAGTGCCTGTCCAGGAGAAGAGTGTCAAATATACCATAAGCAGATAGATACGGTACTTGCCGTCAACCTCGGCAGCGTCAAGAATTGTACTGATGATAAGCAAAATCGGAATACCTGGCAAGCACATCAGAATGTCACAAATTCTCATTATAACATCGTCAATCCAGCCACCGAAATAGCCTGCTATACCACCCAACACAACGCCAAGAATTGTAATAACAAATACGGCAATAAAGCTAACTGTCAAGGAAATTCGTCCACCGTACATCAAGCGCACGAAAATATCGTAGCCCTCGTTGTCTGTGCCGAGAATATGCTCACTTGACGGAGGGGACAGGAAGTTGTCCTTAACCTCTTTTTCAATAGTTTGCTGAATCTCATAGGTATTGCCGTCATCATCTGTTACTGTAACGGTTGTGGTTGTGTAAATAACCTTACCGCTTTCGTCAAGCTCTGTTTCGCCCCATTCATCGTAAATCATAGGACCGAAGAAGCTGAACACGAAAAGACCAACAACCATTATAAGACCGATGATGCTGAGCTTGGAACGGAAAAATCTGCGCAAAACCATACGGGTTGGGGACATAAGCTTGAGATTCTTATCAAGTGCGCCCTCTTCGTTTGATTTTCTTATCATTTCCTCAAGTGCTGCCGCCTCTGCCTTTTCCTCGGCTTCGCGGCGGCGCTCTTCATTAAGCTCGGCTGCATCGTAATTTCTTGTAGTTTCATTTTCCTGAGCCATCTCTGCCCCGTAAGGGGTAATCTTTGAGTCGGAAGGTGTCAGGTTCACTCTATTCTGTTTTTCGTTCAATGCCATCTTACCTTCCTCCCTTTCTCATATTTTTCATCTTTTCGCACCTCGTCACTCAAGCTTAACGCGTGGGTCAACCACAGCGTACATCAAGTCTGAGAGCAATACGCCGATTACACTGAGAAGTGCCAAGAACATATTATAGCCCATAATGAATGGAATATCTCCTCTGTTCATTGCCTTGAGCGCGATGTTACCGATACCTGGCAGGTCGAACACCTGCTCAGTGATGATAGCACCTGAGAACAGAGACGGTAACAAGCCAGCCAAGGTTGTTACAATTGGAATTAATGTGTTACGGAATGCGTGCTTGTTAATAACCTTACTTTCCTTTAAGCCCTTTGCTCTTGCTGTACGGATATAGTCAGAGTTCATAACCTCAAGCATATTTGTTCTTGTCATTCTCATACGTCCGCCTATTGACAAAATAACAACGGTGAGAATTGGTAAGAACATATGCATAAAGTAGTCAGGAAGAAGCGCCAAGCCCGTTGCCGAGCCGCCAGCCTCTACAAGACCTGAAACAGGGAATATATCAAGCTTAATTGCGAGCATATCCTTCAGCATTTGGCCAAAGAAGAAGGACGGTAGTGAAATACCAATCATTACAAATACTGTAACAACGTAGTCACGGATAGAATATTGGTGTGTTGCCGCTGTTATACCAAGTGGAATAGCTATCAAAAATTCAAAAATTGTAGCTATGAGCGCAACCGCAAAGGAAACGCCCATATGGTCCACAATAACCTCGGAAACGGGTATGCCGTAAACGAAGCTTGTTCCAAGATCGAAACGGCATAGCGCCTTTAACCAAGTCAAATATCCTTTTATAATACCGCCGAAGGTAGGGTTAGCCTCAAGTCCATACATCTCGTACATTTTATCAACAGTTTCCTGGGGTACTGTTGCTCCGCCCTGGTTCATTGCGTTAATCTTGTCCTGAATGAAGTCAACAGGCATCATTCTGATCAAGAAGTAAATGATAAGCGAAACACCCAGCAAAATCAGCACTGTCAACGCTAATCTTTTGAGTATGTACTTTAGCATAGGTCGTTTTTTCTCCTATATCAGATATTACTTTGCGAATTCTACTTCCCAAATTCTGTCAAGAGGTGAAGAATATGGGTTGGAAGCCTCAGGAAGTGAGCCTGCGTTAATAACGTTTGCGTTATAAACGTAAACTACGCTACGCTGATATACAGGAAGCTCAACAGCAAGGTCGAGAACCAAGCCCATTGCCTCTCTGTAAAGAGATGCGCGCTCCTCCTGATTATCTGTTTCACGAGCATCCTCAATCAAATCGCTCAAGTCATCCAAGAGATCCTTTTCCTCTCTGGAGCCTGATGTCTTGATTGATGGGTAACCCCATGCAAGTGTAGATGTTGCAGTTGAGTTCTTGTGATATACCTGATACATATCAGGGTCGATAGTTGAGCCCCAAGCAGCTGCCCATACAGCAAGTGAGCCTGTGGAAAGCTTTGTAAGAGCCTGTGTATCTGCCTGTACTGTGATCTGCCAGCCAAGCTCGTTCAAAAGTGCAGCAGCATCTCTGAAGGTCTTGTAGGTTGGGTGATCCTGAAGGTTAGAGCCTGCGATTGTAAATGTGATCTTCAAATCGCTTTCGCTGTAGCCGCCGTTTGCAGCAGCCTTTTCCATATAGTCAAGGATGAGAGCCTTAACCTCTTCCTTGTCGTAGTCATATACAGGGTAATCGCGTCCGTTTTCCTCGTCGTTCTTGCCTGTGCCATCCTTAGGATAAGCCCAGCTTACTGTGGACATTGTCCAGAAAATTCTCTCAGCTGTACCGGGACGGTAGTAGTCAAGAGCAAGCTCTGTGTTCATTGCGCACATAATAGCGCGGCGGAGATAGAGGTTTGTAACCTTAGATGCGTTAACACCGATATAACCGTAACCAAGCTGCTTGTTAAGAATGTAGTTTGCACCAATCTTGTCAAGCTGCTCAATCTTTGTGAAGTTAGCGTCTGTCAATTGTGGTGTTGCATAGTGGATAGAGCCGCTTTCAAGCATTGGAAGTGCGTTTGTAGCACTAACTACCTGATAACGAACCTTTTCAATCTTAGCGTTCTTAATAGAGCCACCAAGTGAGCTGAAGTGTTCATTTCTCTTGAAATATACTACGTTGTCGCTGTAGAACTCGTTGCCTGCAGGGTTGTCACCGTTTGAACGGTTGGTAGCCTTGTAAGCGCCTGCACCAACAGGAACCTTGATGTTAATTGGGGACTGAATGATCTTTGTCATAAAGTCGAAGGAGCCCCATTCAACACCGAACTTGTTGTTTTCGATGTCAACTGCAACGCTTGAGCCCTTGCCGTAGTAGTGCTGTGGAGCAACTGCAAATGCAAAGTTCCAAACTGCCTTAGGGTCAATGCCGTCAATTGTAATCTGAAGCACGTCATACTCGTCTGCATTCTTAACAGTGCCGTCTGCGTTATGCTCTGTTGCAACCTTGTATTCCTTGCCGTTTACTGTAATTACAGAACCCTTTGTCTCGTCCTTGTGACCGAGAGAAACGATACCTGAAATGTTGTCAATCTTGAGTGAGCCATCGCTGCCAACAAGCTCGTGAAGGATAACGTCCTTAGCGTTGGAAACGTACTCGTTAATTACTGTCTGTGCGGAAGCTGTGTAAACAAGAACAGCGTCCAAGGAGTTAGCAATTGTGTTATTGAATGCGTACTCAAGTGCCTCTGCCTTTGTGTCAATCTGGTCGCCATACTGCTTAACCAAGGATTCAATCTGATTCTTGTCGTCCTTGCCGTTAACCTTTACATAGTTGATTTCAACATAGCCCTGGGAAGCCATGAAGCAGAAGAGCTGATCCTTAAATTCAGGGTGCTCCTTGTATGGAGTTTCGGTATAAGCCTCAAGAGCTGTGTTGTATGCGCTCTCAAGCTCTTCCTTGTAAAGCTGACAAATTCTATTATAGTCAGCCAAAAGCTGCTTCTTCCAGTCCTCGTGACTAATTTCCTCAGGCTTTGCGGAAACTGCACTCTTGTAGCCGGAGCCAATTTCGCTCTCTGTAAGAGCATTGATAGCATTTGTCATCATCTGAACATCTGCATAATACTTGCCTGCTGACGGTGTTCTGCCTGCAGAACGGAAAACGTTAATAAGAGCATTGATACGCTCGCTTGCTCTTTCGGAAGCCTGCTCGGAAAGCTGGCTATCGGAGTTAGAGCCTGTGTCAGAATCGTATCTCTGTGTTCTGTACGCGCTCAAGCCCTGAATCTTTGTGGAGTAAAGGGTTGCGGAGCCTGCGTAAACAGGGTCGAGGTACACGTAGAGGTTGAAAAGCACGTCCTCCATTGTGAGCGCCTCACCGTCAGAATACTTAATGCCATTCTTCAAAACGAAGGTGTAAATTGTTGTGTCTGTTGCACTGTCATAATAGGACATATAATCCTTAGCTACAACCGCCTCATCGTCACCGTATGCAACCTCAACCTTGCCGTTTACATACTTGGATGTAAGCATACCGATCTGAGTCATAGAAACGATTGTGCTGTCTGCGCCTGATGTGGAATAGAATGGGTTGAACAAGCCGTCCAATTCCTCAGACATAATTACGAATGCGTCCTTGTTTGCGGGAAGACCTGTGCTGTCTGTATTGGAGCCGGGGGTATTTGTGCTACTGCCCGGAGTTTCAGAGTCACCACAGCTTGAAAAGATTCCCACAACACCCATGCACATAACAATGCAGAGTATCAAAGAAAGAATTCTCTTTTTCATTTTGTTTCTCCTTAATTTATATTAACATTAATTTTGAGCAAAATTATTGAATGGCAGTTAAGTCAAGTGTTACCTTGTCATCTACCACTGTGATTACCAAGCTATCTGCCTTATCTCCCACAGGAGTACAGGTGATGCCTGAATAATCAATGCCCTGTGCAGAGCCTGAGCCACACACCAAGCCAATGGAATAACCACCCTGGAATCTGCAAGCGGAGTCAACATTGATGTTGCCGCTAACGGATACGTTTTTGAGTGTTGCGCCCTCTGCAATAGTGCCTGCAAGCAAGCCAAAGCTAACGTCACTACGAAGGGGTGCGCCTGTGTCAATGGTCATGGTTGCATTTTCAAAGGCAATGTTTTCAATAACCGCGCCATCGCCTATCTGACCGAACATACCTGTGGTGTAGATAGCTGCGCCTGTTGCCTGGTAAAATGATACATTCTTTATCTTAACCTGCTCACCGTTTTCCTGTGTCTTGCCGATGAGCTTGCCTGTGAACTTACCTGAAACGAGATAGCTTGCCCAGTTTCTTGTCTTACCCTCAAGGTCTATGTCGTTTTCAATAATATAATTGCCATCCAAAGAAATATTCTTCAGCTGAGTAGCATTGAAGATGTGCTGCCATTCACCCTCTATTGTTTCAATATAGAGCTTCATAACGGTGTCGGTAGCGCTTGCGTTTTCATAATTCAGAACACCCGAGTGCTGAATTTTGTTTCCTGTCAGCTTGTTTGTTCCCTCCGGGTCTGTGTAAACAGCCTCAAAGGTTCTGCCGTCAATCTTTGGAAACTCGTACATTTTGATGCTGCCCTTGGACTTGTCCCAAGCGGGCATATCAATAGAGGCGTTAGGGGAAACCTTACAGTCGTCAAGCAAAACTGTTGGGTCATCTATTGAATAAAACTCAAACCTGAACTCAGGAATCCAAGCGGCATAAAGAGTAAGAACAGGTGCTTCTGCTGTGTACTCACCGTTTGGATCAAGATGGAGGCGGTCATTTTCAAAGTCCCATCTGTCGCCGTAGGTATATGCAGTGTTGCCGTCTGCTCCCTCTATCTCGTTTCTGGTTGCGTACCAGCCGACAAAGGTATAGCCGTTTTTGCTTGGAATAAAGGAGTTACCTGCGCCTCGCACCTCATCATCCGGAGTTACGAGCTTGGCAATCTTCTCTCCGTCCTTAGTAGGCAGGCTGTTCAAGCCATATGTATCTACAATGACGGATGTACCCGCGGTGAAAAATCCGCCGTTTGCATCGTATTTAACGCTGACCTGATAGCCTGTTTCGTCAAACAATGCATATGGAGAATCATCACCACAGGAGGTAACAAGCAATACGGTAATCAATGCAATTACTGCAAATAAAATTACTTTAAATTTCTTGTTCATCTTAAATAGCATCCTTTTGTTGTTTCATTATACGGTCTTATTGCTCGTCGTTAGTTACATCTGTTTCCTTTGGTTCATCTGCTAAAGGAGCATCTGCCTTCTCGGTAACAGGCTGACTAACGGACTTTTTCAGCTTTGCAATATACACAACCACAAATGCCGCACCGCCAAAGAGCATTGCACAAAGAACAATGATAACAACCACGTAGCCAACAACTGATGCCTCGTCAGTTGGCTCAGGTGTTACGTTGCCGCTATTTTCATCCTCGTTTGGAGTATCCGGTGTTGATGGGTTGGTAGGCTCGCTTGGCTTGTTGCCAGCATCCTGCTCTGCCTTGAGACGTGCAATCTTGTTTTCTGCTGATACAAGTGTTGCGTATTCGGTAATCATTGCCTGCTGGTCCTTGGTTGTTACCTTGTTGTACGCCTCACGTGCTGCAATAACAAGTGGCTCGTGGGAGAGTCTGATTGTCTTAGGAAGCTGTGCAATAGCTGCAATAGCTGCCAAGGTTTCGTCAGTTGCGGAAAGAGCACCATCGGCTACTCTGTCAAAGTACTGCTGGTATGTGAATGTTTCATAGCCAACGCCGTTAGATGGTCTTACCATAACAAGCTGTCTTTCAATGTGTCCGATATGGTTAATGAAGTTTGCACCGAACAGTACATCGTAGTACATACCTGACGGTACGTTCCACATATAGTACTCTACAATTCCCAAGCCGTTCTTTACAAGAACATCTCCATTGTTGAGAGGAACCTTGTATGTTCCGCCACCAATAATGTTATCGTAGGAATTATAATATGCAACATCGAGCTGCTCCTCAAGGATTGGAGCCTCATAGCTCTTGAATATCACTGTATTGAGCTTGTCACAGGAGAAGAACGCCTTGTGACCGATTGCATTGAGTGAATGTGGGAGCTGAACAGTTTCAACATCTGTGCCTGCAAAGGCATAGGAGCTGATACGAACTGTGCCCTCCATAACTGTAACAACGCCTGCGCTTGAGCCTGCGTATGTAATAAGCTCATAGCCGTTTGCTACCTTGCAATAGAGTGAGCCGTCAACAATCTTCACTGTGTCGCTGATATCAAAGGTGTAGGATTTAACCACATAGTCCTTACCGTTGAAGCTATATACCTCGTCACGATAGAAGGAGTCAACCAAGCACATTGCAAATGGGTTATCTCCAACGTATGTAAGAGCGCTTCCAAGAGTTACCTTGATTTTTGTAATATCTTCCTTGATAAATACGTGGTCGCCAAGGTTAATTGCAGATGTTACATCTATATCAGTAAGGTTAGTATATGCAAATACATAGGAGTCAATATTCTCAGCCTTATCAAGATTTGAAACGTCGTTCAAGGTGCGGCAGTATGCAAAGGCACCCTCACCCATATCTGTTCCGTTTTCGGAAAGAATTACCTTTTCAAGACCGCTCAGGGTAAATGCATAATCGCGAACAAGCTCTGCGCTTGACAAGTCAACTGACTTGAGTGAGGTTGCGTTTGCAAAGGCATTAGAGCCAACCTCAATTACCTTTTCAAGATTGATGCTTGCAAGTGCGCCACAGCCGTAGAAGCCAAGCTCAGGAATAACAGTGATTTCGTCACCGAGAATTACTGTCTTGAGTGCTGTACAGTATGCGAATGCACCCTTGCCGATATTTGAGTTATCCTTGCCGTTAACAAGGCTTGACAAATCAATTGTCTCAAATGCTGCTCCGTAGTAGTGGAACACATAGGATTCACCGGAAATCATAATGTTCTGTGCCTCTGCATCGCTGAACACAAACTGCTCGTCACCTGTGAAGGCAAGCTCGCCAATTGAAACAACCCCTGCAAAGCCAACATTGTTGCCGTCCTTATCAAGGATAGCCTTTAGTGAGCAAGCATTGTAGAACGCCTGGTCACCGATAACAATATTTTCACCCATGGTCACTGCTTCAAGGTCGGCAGCACCCATAAATGCGGAGTTGCCAATAACAACGTTGTTGCCGATTGTAAGTGACTTGAGTGGGGAAATATAATCGTAGTAGTAATGACGCTTGGTGTTCTTTACATAGTAAAGCATCTGCCAACGTCCGTTAATTCTGTTGTTGTACATAAATGCGCCAAGTCCAAGTGTAACATCGTTGCCGATTGTTATGGACTCAAGTCGCTCACATTCACAGAATGCACCCTCGGCAACTGTCACACCGTCAGGAATTGAAACGCTTGTGAGCTTTGTGCCTGAGAATGCGTATGCACCGATAACCTTAATCGCGTCGAAGGACGGATGATCCTTGATTGCGGTTTTAAAGAAGGAGTACTCTCCAATTTCTGTAAGAGTGCCCAGCACAATGTCTGTGAGTCTTGTACACTCTGCAAAGGCGTACTTGCCAACCTTGGTAACGCTTGGCATCACAACCTTTGTGATACGTCTGTTGTCTGCAAATGCACCGACTGCAATAGATGTGATATTGCTGTCGTTCAAAATGAATTCGCCGCTAACTGAAGGCGCAAGCAAGATAAACTTGCTGCCGTCCGCAGAAATAACGTACTCTGCATTTTGAACCTTGAATGCCTTGTTAGCTTCATTAATATTAAACTTCTGTACGCCTGAGCCACCAAATGCATACTCTGCAATAACGTTAACGTCAGGACCGATTGTTACACTTGTGAGCTTGGAGCAGCCATAGAATGCACCCTCAGGAATAACCGCTGAGTTGATGGTTGCAATTGGCTCACCGCTTTCGTCAAGAGTAACCATTGAGCGAAGCGCTGTACAGCCTGCAAATACATAAGGACCGTACTTAACAAGCTCTGCGTGAACTGTTACGCTTGTCATTCTGATGTTACCGTAGAATGCGTAGCCGCCAACGGACTGAAGTGTTTTTGGAATTGTAACTGAACCGAGGTTCTTGTTGTTTGCAAATGCATAGTCACCGATTGCGCGTGCATTGTCGAGCAAGAGCTCGCCACGCAAGTCACAATCCTGGAATGCGCCCATATTGATGAGCTTAACGTTCTTCAGACCCTCGCCCGAGATTGTCTTGCCGTTTTCATCAATGTAGGATACTGTTGTAAGGCTTGTACAGCCGTAGAACGCGCCATACTCAATAGCCTCTACTGTATAAGGAATAACAACCTCTTCAAGGGCTGTAAGGCCTGCAAAGGCGTATGGACCAATCTTTTCAATACCAACAGGCAAGATAACCTTAGTAATTGTGTTTTCACCGAGGTACTGTACCTTTGTATTGTTTGGATCCTCATCGGAAATTTCGTCAACGCCCTCTACCTTATCAACATAGTCGAAGTTGGAGAATGCGAACTGACCGATGTCTGTGAAGTTAAGGTCAGATGGAACTGTAACTGTGCCGCCGTTACCGAAGTAGTGGGTCAATGACGGACCTGTTCTTATCCATGGGTTCTTAACCTCCACCTCAATTGTCTCGGAGAAATATGTCCTGTTGCCGTCCAAGAGCACTCTTACCGTAACTGAGGAGAAGCCCTCTGCCTTAGCGGTAATAACGCCCGTGTCGCTTATTTCAACAATATTCTTGTTGTTAGACTCATAAACTATAACTGCTGTGTCAAAATACGGAGTGAACTTTGTCTTCAGCTCAACTGACTCAGATGGGAACATCTTCAGGTTAAATCCGCCGCTGAAGAGCTTCAAGTCCCCTGTTGCACCGATATCACGCTCGTCGCTGTTCAAATAGTAGAACGCCTTGAGTGTCTTATAACCGATAACGTCAAACACGTCAGCTACCGGCTTATCGTATTCCTTGTAATACTTGGAAAGCACAGGGTCATTTTTAGCCTCTGCACCAAGTACAGTTACGTGGAACTGCGTGGATTTGCCCGATGGGTCCTTTGCCTGAATCCAAGTAACACCGGGTCCCACAGCTATAAGCTTGTCATTTACAACCTTAACAACGCGGGAGTTGGTGGAACGGTACTCGATGAGCTCGCCCCAAGGATTGTCATTGTTTTCAGGGTCTGTTGTTGCATTTGGATAAAGGATTGGCTTGAGCTGATATACCTGGTTGATGCTCAAATATGTTGTTTCAGCGCTTGACTCCTCAAAGTAGAAGTCAACGTAATCATCAGGCAAGCCGATTTCGTATGTTGCCATGTTGAGTGCATAGTCATAGCAGGTAACAACAAATGTGTTCTTATTAGCGGACTTAGCCTTCAGCTCATAGATGTAATCTGTAAGCTCGTACTCAACATATGTTGTGCCGTTGAAGGTGGAGTAAACAGGAGTGAGGTAGCTTGCAAAGGACTCCATCAAATTCTCGTATCCGTCCTTTTCAAATTCCTCTGCTGTTGCCTGTCTTACATAACCGAAGTTCAATGCCATTGCATAGTGGTTATCGTAAACACCAACTCTTGCGTATAGTCTGTCCTTCTTCAAATCCTTATCGTACTCTGTGTAGAACTCACAGTCGGTAATGATTGGAGCCTCGTAGTCGATAACGATTGGGAATTCAAATGTATTCTTGAGGTTTGTGTCTGCACCGCCATCACCGTAGTCAAGGAAGCCCTCAACCTTAACGGACAGCTGTGCGTTGTTTGGAAGGTCATAATCCTGTGTATCAAATTCAACCTCTACGTTTGCAGGGTAAATTGAACCACCGTCACCGTAGGACTTACGGATGTCATACTCTTCCTTCTGGAAGATAACCTCGCCTGTTGCATCATTTGTAATGGTGATAACCATCTTAGCGGCATTTCTCAAAAGACCTGCCCAAATGAAGCGGAATGAGTGAATTGTTTCGTCGGAATAGGAAAGGGCAATGAAATCTCTGTTTGCCGCAATAACCTTATCCTTTGGATTTTGCTGGAAGTAGTATGAGCCAAGGTAGCTAACGTAGTCGGAGTAAAGACCGCCGATTGGACGTGTAGCATAAGCATCTGCCATTACCTTATCTTCCTGGGAGATACCGTTGTCAAGCTCATCCTTGTTTGTTTCAAAGTAATCTGTATCGAAAAGTGGGGACTTTGTCCAGTCGCCGTAGAATGCAAGGTAAGGAACGTTCAAGTCAACGTCTGTTGCCTTCTCTGCGTCGAGAACAACAAAGCCTTCAACGTACATACCGTTTTCGAAGGACTGGTCAAGGTACTTCTTGTCAGCGTCTGAAAGTGTGATTTTCGCCTCAACAACCGCAACCTTGCCGCCGCTAACTGTTACGCTGTTGCCGTTCTTAGTGCCGCCGTTTACACGAACAACCTCGAACTTAGCGCCTGAGAGCATATAACCCTCTTCTGTAACTGTTGTTTCACCGCGAACTGTTTCAGTGTCGCTGACACCCTCTGTCATAACTGTTGCAGAGAGCTTGTATGTAATAGAGGAAGAGCCAAAGTTGTTGATTGCAAACTTGAGTGTATATACACCTGTCTTGTTCTTGTCATCACCAAGCTCAATCTTGGACTTGTCCATAACGGAGCCGTCTTCTCTGCTATATGTCTGAATGTAAGCCTTGGTTGTGGAAGCACTAACAAGGTTTGCAAGACCTGCGCCCTGCTTTCTTACCGCATATGGCAAGCCGTTTGTGTTATACATAATGTCAGCTGTTGACATTGTAAGACAGTTAACAAGTGCGTTTATTGCCTTGGACTTAGCAGTTCTTTCAGCAGGAGTGCTCTCCGGCATATTCTTGATTGAGTCATATTCGTTCTCAACGTACTGACGCATAAGAGCGATAAAGCCCGCCATATTAGGACAAGCCATTGATGTACCGCTCAAGCGGTCATAGCCACCACCTGTTACAGCGGACAAAATGTTACCGCCGTGAGCAGTGATTTCAGGCTTGATGCCAAGGTTTGGAGCAGGACCCCAGGATGAGAAGTCAGAAATGAAAGGACCTGATGTCTGCGCTCTGCTAACCTTGATTGTGCCCTTTTTCTGAGCAGCCAACAATTCACCGTCGTCCTGTGAAATAGAACAGATAGGAATTGTGATAGTACCTGCGTTCATCTTGATGTCACCGGATACGTTGTTGTAAATGATAATAGCGGCAGCGCCTGCATTTGTTGCAGCCTGTGCCTTTTCCTCAAAGGTGGTAGAGCCACGGCGAACGAGAGCGATTTTGCCCTTAACGTCAATGCCGTAATAGTCAGCAGGACGTCCCGCACCTGGAACTACAACGTATTCAAGGTCAACGGCTTCGTTGGAATTTGCAGGAAGCTTGTCTGCCAAAAGCTCGGCAAAGAAGTCCTTTTCCTTGCTGGATGCGTTTGTAGCCTCAACGAAGTAGATGATAGAGTCGTTAAATAATATGTAAGGAGTCTTTTTACCGTTGATGGAAGCAACTGACATAGCGCCCTCGTATGTGGAAGGTGAGCCAACAGTTGATGTATCAGGGTTAGATGTAAGACCCAAGTTACCGTTCTTGTCAGAGCCGTATGCGGAGTTGTAGCTGTTAGATGCCGCAACTACCAATGAGATGCCTGCATCTCTGATTTTCTGATATACGTTACCGTTGATTGTTTCCTTGTCCATCTCACGGCTGAAGCCACAAGCAGTACCCAAGGACATATTGATAACGTTAACACCGAGAAGAACACAGTCCTCAAGGGCGGACAAAATCCAGGATGTACGAGCGCTTTCCTCAACGTCGGAGAATGTCTTCATAGAAACAATCTGTGCCTGAGGAGCAACACCTGTGATAACGTCATCATTACCCGCAATAACACCTGATACGTGTGTACCGTGGTTGTTATGGAGAGAATAAACGTCAGAGTCACCGTCTGCATAGTCAAAGGCAAACGGAACCTTGTCGCTCACATAAAGGTCGTCAGCAGTAACGCCCGGCATATAGAACTCTGCACGTGTATCGCTAGCGGTAAGAAGACCTGCCACCATTTCCTTGGTCAAGCCAAGCTTCTTTCTGTCAGCGGTGAAGTTTTTATCAAGGAATGCTGTGTGTGTATAGTCAAGACCTGTGTCAAGAACAGCGATAACCATACCCTCGCCCTGATATTTGAACTTGGAGCTATCGAAGATACCTGTGCTCTCGTAGAAGTTAACGTCGTTTTCAACGAGCTGAGCCTTGGCAGGCTTGTAAACCTCACCAACCATAATGGTTGCCTTTTTGCCGATTGTGTCACAAACAGCATCAAAGTCGCAAGCAGTTATCAAAAGCTCAAAGCCTGAGAAGATGGTGCTGTAATTCGCGCCTGTCTTGAAGCTGATGCCCTTGTCCTTCAGGCTCTTCATCAAGGCTGCCTTCTCATCGCTTAACTTACTGTAAAGCTCCTTTGCAGTGTCGGATGACGCATACTCAAGCATAGACATTGTCTTGTTGCTTGTGCCGTACGCATCCATAATAGAAGGAAGCTCCGTGTCGATAATAATTGAGATAATATCAGTGTTCTTAACTGTGCTTGGGAGCTTTTGCACCACAGAGCCGTTAAAGAACTGCTCAATATTATCCTTGAATTTTCCGCCATACTGGTTAATGTATGTGCCGCTTGTGGCGTTGATGCCCAATGCAGAGCTACATACAGAAATTAACATGGCAAATAGCAACAAAACTGACAGTGCCAGAGTTACTATTCTTGCAGGTGATTTTCTTTTCATTTTTTCTTTTGCCTTTCTTTATATATTGCGTGTATAAATTATAATGATAAACATACGTGATTTATTTTATCACAATAATATATAAATTTCAAGTATTTTTTTGTGTCTTCGTGTGTCGAGAGTCAAAAGAAATTCACCATTTTACCTTGTTCGCGTTTTACCACAGTGAAATGAAAAATGCCAATAACCCTATATGCCACAAGGCTCGAAAGCATATTAGGCAATTGCAGAAAATATCTCACATACGCACGCAAATTCTATTTTGTTACTTTTTTGTAACGTAGATTTCACCGTTGCTTCACGTTTTAGCAAGCAAGGCGCAAAATGCGGCTTATTTTCCCCTCAAATCGCAGATTTTGCCCCACCCTGTGTCGATATTTTTGCAAAATCCTCGTAAAAATCCGCCTCGGAGGACTCAAAGTCCCCTTTCTCTCAATCCCAATATTGACTTTTCAAATAATCTATGATAAAATAATTGTGTATATTTTCAGAAAGGTTGTATGCTTATGACTAAAAACACCCACAAATGGGTTCATTTAATTTACGGCATTGTGCTAAGCGTTCTTTTGGCGCTTGTTGCCGCACTGTTTATCATTATGTGTGTCCGCATATACAACAGTGGCGCATCCCCCTTTACAAGGGAAAGCATAAGTGCGCATTTTTCAAAAATTTCCGTTTTTGTTTATATCACCATAGCCGCCATACTTGGCAGCATAGTGGTTGACATTGTTTTCCCTCTCGAGCCTGAAAAAATCAAGGGTCAGGTAAAGGATGGGGCAGTGCTTCGCAGATTTTTGAAGAAAAATATGCTGACCTCTCCCGTTACCCAAAAAATTGAAAAGCACTTTGTTCTTCGCTTTGTTTTGACAATTATCAGTATCGTTTTGGTGCTTGCAGCATCTATAACATCCTTTGTGGTGGTTTTGACAAGCTTTGATGCATCCGATGCGTATGTAAACGGACAGGTTATAGGTGGCACTCTGACAATTCTCCGCTACTTCACCTTGCCATTTGCATATCTTATTGTTACCGCTATAATTTGCAAGATAACCACAAAGAAGGATTTGGCTCTTGTAAAGGATGACATAAAGAACAACAAGGACGTTGCCGACAAGATTAACGCAGCCAAGGATTGCACATTTGTCAAGCTCACCTGCGAGCTGAACGACACCTGCGAGGCTATTTCAAAGCCCTGCAAATGCCACAAAATTTGCTCTCTCATTGTTAAATGCGGAGTTGGTGCAGTTGCCGTTTTGTTTATCATTCTTGGAATTGTGAATGGCAGCATGGCAGACGTGCTCACAAAGGCTATCAACATTTGTACCGAGTGTATAGGATTGGGGTAAGAGATGAAAAAGGTATTAAATTGGCTAAAGCGCCTCGTTCCAACTAAGAGAAGGCTGATTCAGCTTTACTCTGCTCTTTTGTTCAATGCAAACATTAAGGGCTTTTTCACAGGCAAAATCTACAAGGGTGCATCAAAAAATATTTGTGCTCCCGGTCTTAACTGCTATTCCTGCCCGGGTGCTGTGGGTGCTTGCCCTCTCGGCTCACTTCAAAATGCTCTTGGCTCAAGTCAACACCGCGCACCATTCTATGTTATCGGCATTCTGCTGCTTTACGGCTTGCTCCTTGGCAGACTGATTTGCGGCTTTATCTGTCCCTTCGGCTTTATACAGGAGCTTCTTTACAAAATCAAAACTCCTAAGCTAAAGAAAAGCAAGGTTACAAGAATTCTTTCATTCTTCAAGTACATAATTCTTGCATTTCTTGTTATTATGGTTCCCTTGTTCTACGCGCTCAAGGACAAGGCTGTTCCCGCATTTTGCAAGTACATTTGTCCAGCAGGCACTATGGAGGGCGCCCTTGGTCTTTTGTCAAACGAGGCAAACGCCAACGAGCTTTCCCGCTTAGGTCCTTTGTTCACCTGGAAATTCGTGCTACTTGTTCTCATTGTTCTTGGCTCTATTTTCATTTTCAGAATGTTCTGCCGTTTCCTGTGTCCTCTCGGCGCGCTTTACGGCTTGTTCAACCACTTCTCTGTTTTCGGCATCAAGCTGGAAAAGCAGAAATGCACTGACTGCGGTCTTTGTGTGAGCAAATGCAAAATGGACATTCGCCGTGTTAATGACTTTGAATGTATCAACTGCGGTGAATGTATTGATGTATGCCCCACAAATGCAATTTCCTTCAAGGGCTCAAAAATCTTTTTGCCACCTGACGAAATTGACGTGCCTGTGGTTACTGACGACTCCACAGAGGAAGAACGTGCAAATGCCGAGGCGATTGCTACACAAAACAAGGAAATGCGCGAGAAAACAAAAAAGCGCAACAACATAATTAAAATAGTTGTTGGCTCTTTGATGTGTGCCCTCTTGGCATTTGCTTTGATTTACTACAACTTCATCGACGTGCCCGATAACACAGTCGTGCCCCCACCACCAGTTGAGCAGCCCGACAATCCCGAGGCTCCACCTGTGGGCAACAAGGTTGGCAACACCTGCTACGGCTACGAAATGGAGGTCTTTGACGAAAACGGCTTGACAGGAGAGAAATTCAATCCTGCAAGCAACAAGGGCAAAATCACCATTATCAACTTCTGGGGCACTTGGTGTGGCGGATGTAAGGCAGAGCTTCCTTACTTCGATAGAATCGCCACCGAATACAAGGACAGTGTAACCGTTGTTGCGGTGCACACCTCAAGAGATTTCTTGGACGGCAACCCACCTGCTAAGGATTATGTGATGGAGCATTACAAGGACTCTGACATTGTCTTTACCAAGGACAACGCCATTGACCCTGAGGACAAATATTCCGACGACTATTACTTTAAGCTCTTAGGCGGCGGAGACTCCTACCCTATCACCATTATTCTTGACGAGGAAGGCGTTATTATCGCTACCAAGTTTGAGGAAATGACTTACGAGGAATTAAAGTCGATTATAGACACTCAAAGGGCAAAATAATCACAAAAGAACAGGCAACCGTTGCCTGTTCTTTTTGCAATTATAACAAGGGGCTGTCGCATTAAGCGACGCCCCCTTTTTTAGGGGGTAGTGAAATGAGTGCAGAAGCCGTGAACTCGTACACGTCGGCGTACTTAGTACGGTAGAGTGCGAGGTCGCGGATAAAAAACAGACACAAAAATGAAGGGAACTTGCAAAATTTGCAAGTTCCCAACCTTATTTTATTTTCAAAATAACAGAAAAACAAATATTTTAAGGAAAGGTGTGTCTGTTTTTGGTCTGTGCTTATTGCAACACCCCGTTCTTATTATTCCACTGTAATTATGAGTTCATATGTGGTGTCTGCATCAGCAGTAACTGCGAAGTATATCCAGTCATCCTGTGTGTTGTCGATAACAAATGTGTTACCCTCTGCCACTGTCATTTCATATTCGCCCATCATATCAAATACAATGCTGTTAAGAGTTACATTCTCACCGAGAAGTGTAACTGTGAGCTTAGCGGCTGTGCCTGCGTATCTGAAATAGATTGTCTGACCTGCCTCGATTGCACCAACGTCGCCTGCGCTCTCCTCGAACTCCTTAGCGGAGTCAACTGTTGAGCCTGCAGGAGCCGTCTTCTCTGTGTATGCATAAGTAAACTCTGCTGCCTCACCGTTTATAGCAGTAATTGCCAGCTTGTAATCCTTATTATTCTCATAGAAGGTATATACTGCCTGTCCGTTTACGATAGCAGATGTGCCGTGTGGTGTATCATTTGCGTCAACCACACCGTCTCCGTTTGTATCAGCAGAGTAAACGGTAAACTGTACATTTGCGCTATCGAATACGATCTGCCATACTGTACCGTCATAGGATGGATAAACATAAACCTCAAGCCAGGTTGTGCCGTTTTCTGTAACGGAAGCTGTGCCCTCGCCTGTTTCGTTATCAACCTGGAACGGATAATCGCTTGATCCATCTCTTTCGTGTGCAAGATAAATATATGTTTCAGTTTCCGCACCGAAATATGTATCCTCGGAAAGCTCATAGTTTTCAGGAGCTTCAACTCTTAACATATAACCGTTTTCATAAGCAATATCAGCAAATACGCACATACCTTCAGCATCAGTTGTAGCTCTTGCCACCTCTACGTACTGCCATGTGTCATTGTCATATCTGTAAAGGATAACAACAACGCCGCTTGCTGCATCGAAATCTGCATATACATATGCAACATAATCAGTCTTAACCTCGCCAAATGAGAAGCCAAGCTCAATGTCAGATGCGTCAACCAAATCATAGCTTTCGTTATATGCTTCAAAGGAGAACACAACCACCTCTTCAACCGTAACGTAAAGCATAACTGTAACAGTTCCGTCTTCGTTGTAAATTCTCTTTACCTCACAGCCTTCAAAAACAACCTCGTAAAGGTCGCTTGGAAGTGTAACAACGATTGTGCCGTTTTCAGTAGCTGTATAGCTGTAATATACCTTTTCAATTGTAGCATCAACCACTATCTTGTCGCCATTTATGAAGCCGTTAATATCAAACGGATCATTAAGGCTACCTGGAGCAGTTGCAGAAATCATACCGTCAGCGCCCTCAGCGGATGCTGTAACAGTAAACAGAACAACCTTGGACTCTCCGCTAATTTTCATTGAAAATTCACCACTTACTGTGAAAGGAGCATCGTGACCGTCAAAAAGAACTGAATATTCTGCTCCGTAGCTGGTAAACGCAACCTCCTTGCCCTGTGCAAAAGGAATAGCATACCATACAGTTTCGCCAGCACCGACAGTGATAAATTCACCGCCGCCTATGTAAATTGGGAATTCACGGCTTGAGCCGGCAACACCGTTCTTCTTCACGATCTCACCAACCGCGCTATCGTACTTGCTGAAGAACACAGGCTCGTAGTAAACACCCTCATCATAGCTTGTGATAATAACTACGTAGTCGCCGTTTTCCATCTCGAACTTAGCTGTGCCATTTTCGAAGGAAGGATATACGTCTACATACTGGAAATACTTGTCATATACAGAGATGGAAACCTCGCCCATATCGGCAGGAGCGTTCAATGTGTATTCAATGTATGTAAATTCCACAGCCTCGATGTTGATAGATGTGGACTTGCCAAACATATACTTGCCGTCTGTTGACTCGGTGATAATGGTGTATGCAGGGCTTTCAACAAAAACCTTAACATAATAGTCACCGGGATCAACATCCTCAAATCTTGCAATACCGTTAGCGTCGGTATATGCGGTTTGCTGCTTTCTATTCTTCAAAACGTCGTAAAGCTCAACCTTTGCGCCAACAACATTGCCGCCCATCATTGTGGTGAACTTTACAGTGTATGACTGATTCTTGCTGACAACTACGTTGCCCTCATAAATACCTGTACCAAAGTATGTTACCTCGTCAGCAGGCTCATAACCGCCGCCGCTCAACACCTCTGTTACTTTAGCGCCAATCTCACCGCCGTTCAACATAACAAATGCATAAGCAATACCGTCAGCATCTGTTACAATAACGTCATCAAGTGCGCTCTCGCCCTGATAAAGCTGAACAACTGCAGCCTCAACAGCCTTATCGTCCTGGTCAAATACGTTAACAACAATCTTTCTTACCTTGATGGTAAGCTCTCTTGAGTCACCGTTAAAGTAAACGTACTCTGTTGATGCGATAAAGTCCTCATTCCCGTCAATTTCAAGGATTTTAGCCTTGAGTGTGCCCTCACCGAGAGTGAACTCTCTTGAGCCTGTACCATCCTTGCCTGTTACGATTGGCTTTGCAAAGCAGGTTTCACCCTGGCAAATCTGCACTGCCGCACCCTTGATGCCCTTGCCATTCTGGTCAAGAACTGTAACCTTCACAAGGTTAGGATTCTCCACATCAGTGTTGTCACCCGGTGTAGATGAATCTGTTGAATTTGAATCGCTTGTAGAGCTTGATGTGCCTGTTGATTCATTGGTTGAGCTCTGATTTGATGAATCAGGAGTGTTATCACCGCAGGATACCATCAAGATACCCAAGGAAAGAACAACCAAAAGAATTAAGGCAACTGTTGCTATTCTCTTCATAAAAAAACCTCCATATTTAGTTTTTAAATTTTTTAGCAGAAGTATTATATCATTTTTTCTTTATTATTTCAAGACAAAATTAAAAAAATGTTGCGAGGGCAAGCCTCTCGCAACATTTTTTACAATTAGTTTTTAAATTATCCAAAATATTCAACGAAGGTGAAGTGGATAGCGCGCTCTGCAGCCTCACCGTCATATGTTACTGTGAAATTCTGATTTGCGGTAATAACAACGGTGATTTTTCCGTTTGCATCAGCCACATATTCTGTTCCGTTATTGGCAACAACCTTAATACCGTCGGCATTAGAAATTGTAAGAGTTGCATCAGCTATTGTTCTTAACACAACAGCCTCGCCATCCTTTGCCAAGACAGCATAGTTTTTAGGTGCATCAGCTGTATTTACAGACACAGGGGCGGGTGTTTCGCTTGTTCCCTTTGCATTTCTCACTTCATATGTGCAAGCAAAGAGCCATGCGTTTTCCTTAACAACAGAGCCTGCATTTTCACCGAAAATGTGAAGTGCACCGTCAAGATCAAACCATCCCTTATGCTCACCTATATTCTTGATAACGGTAGCCAGCTGCTCGTTCAACGGATACATGCCGTTTGTACCGCAAAGTGCTTCATATCCATAGAACAAATCGTTATAGCTTTCCTTCAGAATAACATTTCCGTCCTTGTCATAGAAATACTTGCAAAGGCGGTCTGTTTCACTCATTGTAATAAAGGAAGGCAGATATGCGTATATTGTTTCTTCCTCTGTGGTGCTCTTAATTAGCGCGTTGTTAATTCTTACGAAAATGATAGGACCGTCAACTGTATTCAGGTGGTAGAAGCCGTCGTTTTCGTTGAAAACAACACTCAAGCTGCTGTCAGTAACATCAAAATCAACAAATTCGCTATTCAAGTAGTTATCCTGCTTTATAGCGCTCTTGTCAACCGCTACATCGGTAAATGGCAAGTCAGCCTTGGCATCTCCAACTCTTTCAATCTTCAAAACGCAGCCCTTAACGGTAAAGGAGCGAATACCGATAACTATCTGTGTTGTTCCACCGTCGTTGCCGATGTTAACGCCCTCGTTCTTGACCTCAATTTCAAAGCTGCCGTTCACAACCTCAACAGGGCACGCCTGAAGAACGTTGTGAGGAGAGCCGAAATAACCGATGGTTACGGATTTAGAGGATTCGTAGCTAAACTTATAAATACCGCCACGTGTTGGAGTGAAAATGAAGTAGGACATTTCAGGACGGTCAATAGTTACATAAGAGCCACCCTCAGTTGCCTCTACTGCATCGTAGCCAACGTGGTCAAGCAAGCTCTCATCGTAAATCCAGATTTCCTGCTTGTTATCGTTGTTTGCATAGTCATAAAGTGTAATTGTTTTTTCTGTTACCTCTTCGTCCAGCTTGCACTCGTTCTTGTTGTAATAGAATTCGCCCTCCATTGGCTTTAGCTCAAAGGTGTATTCACCAGGCTCAAGCTTGTAAACCGCTGAGCCACGGCGGATTGGCTTTTCACCAAGGCTTTCACCGTCCTTGAACATTTCTACAATAACAGAAACCTCAAGGTCGTTGCCAAATGCGTCAACGGCTTTGATTGTATAGTCAATAAGCTCAGGGTCCTTGTCCTGCGTATCACCTGATGTGCTACTTTGAGTTGTGCTTGGTGCGGTGCTCGATGTTGTATCATTTGAGCTTTGTGTTGAGGGCGGTGTTTCAGGCTCGCCACAGGCGCACGCCAAAAGTACAACCGCCAAGGCTACGCAAAGCATAGCCAAAAGCTTTGTCATTTTTTTCATAATTATCCCCCCAAAAAGCAATATGCGGCAAGGCAACCCTGCCGCACAATCGCATATTTTACTCGTCTGCCTCGATAAGAGCATATATTCTTCTTGAAGCGGAGTCAATTAAGTTCTTTCTTACAGTCTCGGTTGTCCAGCTTTCAAGATTAGCTATAAGCTCCTCGTAAATAGAGTTAATCTCTGCCTTGATGTCCTCATTATCTATATTTGCGTTTTCAATCATAGCCTCAAGCTCAGAGAGCTTTTCAGCTGAGGACTTTTCGCCCTCAAGAGTCTTGTAGTAATAGCAAAGCTTTGTCCAGGAGTGGTCAACACCTGCAAATGTGAACTTGTCCATAAGTGCCTGAAGCATTACTGCAAGCTCTGCATCAACAGGAACGCATCCCTGACGCTCAGGGTAAACGATGTCACTTGATGTACCGTCTGTACCGTCATCAAGCTTGTCAAGATAAGCACGCATCTTTTCTGTGTAATCAGGACCGTGACCGTGATAAATACCGTCAATGATATCGTCCATCTGATAAATTTCCCAATTTGCCTCAAACTCATCGCCCCAAAGCTTTTCAAGTGCGGCGATACCGTCCTTCTCGTAGTAGTTCTTGAAGTAAACGTAAGCCTCGCGGTCAATAGCGGTCATCTTCATATTGAACGCGCCCTCTTCAATAAGAGCCTTGATTGACTGAGTGCTGAAAATGTTTGTTGTAAAGTGGAAGTCAGCATAAACTATTGAACCAAGCTCACCGTTTGGCAAAAGGTGACAATAGTAGCCGTATCTTGGGTCATTCTTGTCCTCGCAAAGCTTAACGTCAATACCGCCTGCGATGATATCGCCAACACCCTCCTCGTAGGTAAATACTCCAGGAGATGCCTCAACAAATACATCAAAGCTTTCTGCAACATATTTAACGTCGAATGTGAATGTGCCTGTTGCATAAACATCATAGTATGCAATATCAATGTAGTACTCTACGCCTGCCTCGAAATAGCCAACCATGGAAACGTTCTTGAAATCTCTTTCGTAAACGCCGTCTCCATCAGGGTCAATCAAAAGCTCAGGGCAATATCTCTCATTTGCGCCCATTGTAGAGTCGATATAAAGAATTCTGTCACCGCCGTTTTGTGCAACCCACTCCTGGAAGTTACCTGTAAATACCCATCCGTCAACCTCCTGTGAGGACTTGGATGTAATACGGTAAACACCGGATTCGGTTGGTACAAACTTATAGAGGAAGCCTCTTGGCATAATAATTTGCGTATAGGTAACTGAGTTCTTAAAGCCTGCCTCGCCCGGCTGTGTTACAAGCGTATCGTAAGCGGAGAAGGTTGCAAGACCCTTGATTGGGTCCTCAAGCTGCTCGTCTGTGCCGTATACACTGTAATATGAGCAAAGCTGGAGCCAAGTATTTTCATCTGTGATAAAGTCATTCTGTCTTACGTACTCCTCAAGGTATGTGCGGAGCTCAGGAGTTACAGGGCAGTGACCGTAAAGTCTAGCGTTGGATGCGTAGTTACAATACATAATGAAGGCACTGTAAACATCCTTGCCGTTCATAATAAACTCGCCGTCGCTTGTGAGCTTAATTGTAACGGTTGTTCTCTCTTCCTCAGGGAGCTTGTTGTAGAACTGTGTGTTAACACCGATAAGACCTGCCAAAAGAATTGGACCGTCCTCTGTGCCAACGTGGTAGTAGCCATCCTTTTCATTCAAAACGATGTCAACATAATTTGCGTATGTGTTGTCTGTCTGAAGGTCGGTTGCCGCATATCTTGGAATGTAGGTTTCAACGCTAACATCCTTTTCGTCAACAACTCTGAAGTTGTCAAGATATACTCTATCCTCGCCTTCCTTATCGCTTTCGTCCTTAACGTAGCAGAAGGCAATCTCGTATACACCGTCCTCTGTTGCAACCCAAGGGCAGCAAGCCTGCCAAGGATCCTGTGCATAAGAGCCATCATCATTTTCAAGAGGTCTGCCTGAAATTGTGTAAATGTCTCTTCCGTCAACCAAAACGTAAAGAACGTCATTTATTCTCTCAGTTGATGCAAAGTAGTCAAACATAATGCCCTGACCTGCCTTGAGCTCAACGTCAACATAAAGAATAGCATAAGAGCTGTCAATGTCCATATTGGTAGAGCCAATGCAAGCCTCGCCATCCTTATCAACTACGATAAATGGCCAAGCATACTCTGCATCCTCGCCCTCTGTTTCGGGACGGAATGAGATATTGGCATCGCCTGAAACAACCGCATCCTTGATTTCGCTCTCAGGTGACATTTCAATGTCAGGCTTAATCATAGGAGAAAGGTCGTAGATAGAAGCATAAAGCTCCTGCTCATAGTTATCTGCTGTATAGTGTGCAAGGGCATTTGTGAAATATCTTTCGCCCATAACACCGCCAACCTGAATCATTGAGATAACGCCGTAGCGGTCAATGATAACTGTACATGGGTTAACTGTAAAGCCAAATGCGTCTTGGATGCTGAGAGTGTCAACAGCCATTGGGAATGTAAGCTCACAGCCCTCCTCTGTGTAGTAGCCAGGCTTTGCAAAGTCGGAAAGGAATGTGTTTATCTTCTTTTCATTGTCAGTTGGGAATGCGTTGATACCGATAATTTCGATATCGTCCTTGTACTGCTCATATGCACTTTGGATGTATGGGAACTCCTCAATGCAGTATGTACAAGTGGTGTACCAGAAGTTAAGCATAACTGCCTTTTTGCCGCTTGCAAAAAGCTCAGACAATTTAACTGTTTCGCCGCCAACGGTTGTAAGCTCAAAGTCATACATAACGTCGCCAAGAGCGAGCGCCTTGTTTGCCAAGCTGCCTGTGTTAGGAATCAATGCTGTGCCAACCTCAATCTTAACGCCTGTTGCGCCAAGAGGATAGAAGTCATCGTAAACATAGCCCTTTGGGAAGCCCTCTACGTAGATATACTTTGCGTACTTAGCCTCGCAAGCAAGTGTAACAATACCGTTTGCATCGGTCTTGCCTCTTGCGTACATAGTTCCGCTGTAATCCTCATTTTCTTGAATGAACACACTAACATCAGAAATAGGCTTGCCTGTGTTTTTGTCAACCACCTGAATAGTGTAGTTATTCTTCTTAGTATCGTCATCACCCTGTGATGGCTTGCTGTCAGCTGTAGAAGAGTCAGTAGTGGAGCTGCCGGTTGAAGGAACAGTGCTTGAGTCACTGCTTGGTGAACCGGTGCTTTCTGTGCTTTCAGGTGTTTGCTCATCTCCGCATGACACCAAAAGAGCAACAGATGTCAAGGCTAATGCAAGAACCAATAGCAATGACAAGAAAATTTTGCTTTTTTTCATCATTTTTCTCCTTAAATCTTAAGTTTAAAAATTGCCACGTATTATATTATCATATCAAATGTAAAAAATCAATAGCAAATCGGCAAAAAATTTAGTTTGGTAAAGTGATACAACAATGTTTACATTTAGTTTAAAAAATGCTCACAGCTTGTTTTTTAGTCGCTTGCGGATTTTAGAGCCCTTGGGAAACAGGGCAAAGGCTAACAGTGAAACCAGCTTATTGTGGAATATTCTTGACTTCAAGCTGATTTCTCTCTTTGGTACAACTATTTGGTACGGCTCTTGACAGATAATATTAGCAAAGCCGTTTTTCTGCAAATACTCAAGGGATTTTTTCACATACTCGTCTTTTTTGTTGTATTTAACAGACACGTCTCCGCCTTTTTTGCAAATCCAACGCAAAATTGTGTCAATGCCCTCAAAGTTTTTACCAAGCAAGCCTGAGGCTATGTAATCACGGGAGTCGGCAGCGGTGGACTTCCTTGGCTTTTCAATTCCGTATCTTTCCTTTACATACTCGCAAAGCTCCGCCTTACCCTCGGCACAAGCATATGAATAGTGAGTGCGCGACATCATATTTTTCCACTCAATAATGCTTGCCTTTATCTCGTCAACATATTTATTATCCCCGATATTTTCAAGCATAATATCAAAATTGTCGCAAATCATATCAATTTGGCTCTTTATCTTTTCTGCGCTGTCAACCGTCACCGTTTGACCTGCGTGAACATTGTAAAGATAGTACCCTGTGTGGATATTTGTCAATTTTTTTGCAAGCTTGAAGGCAAAAAACGTAATCAGCATATCCTCAGAAAAGGTGATTCTTTTCATAATTGCATCTGTTTTTTCTATCTCCGCCTTGGCTCGCAGCAAAAGCTCTCTTTTGAAAATTTTGTTCCACAAAACGAAATATGAGTGCTGCTTTCCGCAATGCTTGGTATATTGCCTCAATATCTCATCATCAGTTATGTCAAGGTCGCTTGATATGGTTGAGTCGCTCTTGCAATATGCACAACCCGATTCTGTCTTAAATGCCCAATCGTTAATAACGATGTCCGCGCCGCTTGCAATAGCCTTTTCGAGCATTGGACGGTGATAATTAAATGTAACCGTATCATCGGAGTCAAGGTACGCCACATACTCTCCCTTGGCAAGCATCAAGCCATAGGTGCGAGCAGCAAAATGGCCTCTATTTTCAGTTTTAACGTACACTGGGTGGTACTTTTTCAAAATTTCGGTGTAGTCAAGGTGCGAGCCGTCGTCCACCAAAACAACCTCAAAGCCCTTTTCTTTTCCTAGTGTTGATGTGTACACACTGTCAAGACATTTGTCCAATTTTTCCACCGGTGTGTCGTACACACACACAATAATGCTAAGCTTCATAATTTCATCCTTTTTCTTAAAATATTTTGTTTCTGTACACCTTAATTATACAATTTTCGCATCAAATTGTCAACCACTAACCGTTTTGTGTAAATTATTCAAACTAATGTGCAGTTTTATGCCTTTTTTTATTGACATTTCACTACTCTTATAGTATAATTGTTTTAGCTATATATTTATATAGGAGGCAAATCCATGAAAAAAAGCATAATTGGTCTTTTGCTGACTCTGGTTCTTGTTCTTTCCCTTTGCTACCTTATTGTAGCTTGTGGTGATGACACACCCGACAGCTCAAGCTCAACCAACTCTACGGGTAATAGCGACCCCGTATCAAGCACCGCCCCATCTACCGAAGGCAGTAAGCCGGGCGACGACGATGACAAAAATGAGGACGTTCTTCCTCCGCAGGTTACAGGCCTTTTGAAGGTTGACTATGCAACTATGACATATGTAGGCACTTCCTTGAAGGACTTCTCCGCCATGTTCGACGAGCAAAGCTTGCTTGGCGACCCTATGAACGACAAGCAAAACCTGTTTTTCCCAAAATCTATTGTTCCCCGTTATGATGCTGACGGAAACGGCGACATCACCGCCGCTGACGATGAGCATATATATGAGGTTACTATTGATTTAGGCGCTGAGCATTATATTGAGTGCATTTATGTATTCTTTGAGCACGCGGGCGACTCTATCACATTTGAAACAGGCGAGCCCTTCAAATATGACAACACAATCTCATATACCTGTGAGACCATGAGCTGGGCGCAGGTTGACTTCAAGCTCAAGACAAGATATATCAATGTTAAGTTCAACAACGGACAGGCATCCAGTGAGCTTATGCTTTACGGATACAGAACAGGCAAATATGACGCTGTCAACACCGAAAAGCACAACTACAAAACATTTGATTATTTCCTTGGCATCAACGGCAACCAAAGCGACAAGAAGACTACTCTTGGCTGCGCAAACTATTTTAGAGACTACGTTAACTGGCTTTGGTGCTTCGACCGCACCGCATGGCCAAGCTCACCCGGCACAACATTTTCAACATATATGTCTCAGGACTATGATAGCTTTTACAGGTCCTTGAACAAAGCCGGCATCGATTCAGTTCCCTGCTATATGTTCCGTGCTACGGACTTCCCTGTAAACAGTGTTACTGATTATATGAAGCCTGAAACTTACGTTATGTACGGTGAATTTTTGTTCCAGGCAGCTGTTAGATTCGGTCACTATGACGATATTGAATCAGCAAGAGATTTGGTTAAGGTTCTCAGCCTTCAGAAGAGATGTGGCTTAGATGCTATCACTTGGATTGAGGCGGGTAATGAGCCAAACGGTGAGGGTAACGACGGCTTTGCTCCATACGAGCTTGCGGCTCTTACATCCACCTCATATGACGGTCACTGTGGCACTGTCCTTTCCCCAACAGGCAGCGGAGTTGGTGTTATCAATGCAGGCTCAAATGTTAAGATGTCAATGGCTGGCTTAGCCGGTGTTGGCACAAGATACATTCAGGCTATGTCCTTCTGGCTCAAGCACAACCGTGCTGACGGCACACTTGGTCTTGACGCATTTAACGTTCACACCTATTGCAAAAAGCTTGTTAAATATAATGGCTATCAGGTTTACGTTGGTGTTTGCCCTGAAATTGGCAGAATTACCGAATATGTTGTTGGTCTTTGCGAGTGGAGAGACAAATATTATCCCGACATTGAGGTTTGGTTGACAGAGTTCGGTTGGGACACTAACACAAGCTATCAGACAGAAAACGCGTGTCACCCATATGCGGACTTCACCGCGAGAGAGCTTCAGGCTATGTGGCTTGTTCGTGCATACTTTATGTTTGCAGCAGCAGGCGTTGACCGTTGCGCTATGTATATGGCTCCAGACGGTGGCCCTGAGGACACAACAGTTGGTAAGTACGGCACAAGCGGTGTTATCGCCTCCAACGGTGAATACAAGGATTCCTACTACTACATTTACACTCTCAAAAACACAATGGGAGATATGTATTTTGCAGAGGTTATCGACTCAGGTAACGAAAACGTATGGATTTACCGCTTCGAAAACGGAAAGGGCAAATCCTGCTACGCAGTATGGTGCCCAACAATGGATGACGTAAGAGTTAACGATTATGTTCTTAATATAGACGGCACATCCGCTACAATGACAGAGTTTGCTAACCTTGATACTGACGGTGTTTCCAGCCAGCTCACAGTGACAGACGGCAAGGTTTCTGTAAATGTTAGCGAGGTACCTGTACTTATTTTCAGCGAATAATTTTTTAGCATAATACTTCTAAGGAGAAAAACAAAATGAACAAGCCAGAAAAAATCAGAATTACGCCCGATATGATTATCAACGATTTTGGTGTAGAAAGAGTTGAAAACTTCTTCTGCGAGTTTGATAATGACGGAGATCCATTGTACGGAGTGATAGGCGCAGAGCCACAGATTCACCAAAGACACGACCACTGGTGGATTGGCGAGAGCGACCTTTGCTTCACCGTTGATTTGGGTGCGATTTATCAGATAACAAATATGTACTTCTTCAATAACTACGACGAGCACAAGCCTGAAAAGGATAAGCACGATTACGGTGTTCGTAAGGTTAATGTAAAGATGGGTACTCCTTTCAAGTGGGAGTATGACGAGCAGTTGGCTCCTGAGGTTAGAAAATGGACAGGCTTTGAAACAAGCCATAAGACACAGTTCATCAACTTCTCATTCAACACAAACCAAGCGCCTTCCGAAATTATCGTTTACGGCTACAAGGTTGAGGATGTTGTAAATGACGTTCCCGAAAGAGCTCCACAGGTATTCAAGAAGCTTGATAAGTTCGTTGGTATGAACGCGTTTGTTAACGACGCTGACGATATTTGCCGTGCCGTTACCTACATCCGTGAATATCACCCATGGCTTTGGACATCAACCCCACAGGGAGAAAACACATCCCTTTCTACCGCACCAAGCACAAATATGATGTGGGACTTTGACGAGTACTACACAAGAATGAAGAAATTCGGCATTAACGTATGTCCTACCGTTTCTACACATAGCCGCAGAACTCCTAAGGACCTCTCCCCTAACTCTTGGGATCCTGAAAACTTCTTAAGCTATGCATGTATGCTCTTCCAGTACGTTGCAAGATACGGCTCAAACAAGAATATAGACCCATCCGTTATTAAGGTTGGCGAAGGTCAAGAGGTTAAAATCGGTATGGGTGTGCTTGACGCAGTTGAGCCACTCAACGAGCCTGACGGAACATGGCTTGGTAGAGAGCAATATTTCACCCCATTTGAAATGGCTTCCTTCCTTAGCATGTGCTATGACGGACACGAGGGCAAGTACAAGAACTGCGGTGTTAAGCAGGCTGACCCTAACTTCTTGATGTCTATGTCAGGCGGTGCAGGTCTTTCATATGCTCGCTTGAAGGCTGTTGAATTCTGGTGCAAGTACAACAGAAAAGACGGCAAGCTCCCATTTGACGTTATCAATGCTCACTGCTACTGCGGTAAGAAGCTTGACGAAAAGGGCGTTGCCGAGCTTGTTGACGTAAATATCATTGACCGTGGCGACCAGACAGGTAATATCTTCGTTGGTGTTAGCCCTGAGGAGGGTAACATCTGTGCTAACTTTGATAGAATCAGAGAGTGGCGCGACAGATATCATCCACATATGGAAATTTGGCTCACAGAGTTCGGCTGGGACACTAACCAATCCTACAAAACATCAACATCTGCACACGCATATGCGGAATACACAGGCAGACAGGTGCAGGCTATGTGGCTTGTTCGTGAATACTTGCTCCTCTCCTCTATCGGCGTTGACCGTGCAGCTATGTATATGTCACGTGACTGCGGCCCTGAGGAAACAGCGGTTGGTAAATACGGCTCTTCAGGTCTTGTTCGTTTCCCAATTGAGGTTACTCCTAACAATGTAATTCAGGGTAATAAGAAGGATTCCTTCTATTATATCTATACCTTGAAGGAAATGCTCAAGGACACCACATTTGCAGGTGAAATTGAATCCACAAATGCAAATGTTCGTATCTTCAAGTATGTTGACGACGAGGGTAAGGCTAAGTATGCTGTTTGGTGCGTAACATCAGACGGTACAAAGGTACCAGGCTATATCTTGCCTGTTGGCGAGGGCGAATACAGCGTTGTTGAATTCGGCTTTGAAAGATACAAGGGCAAGTGGACAGATCTTGAAAACAAAAACGGTAAAGTTACTGTTAACGTTTCCGAGTGTCCTGTCTTCGTTGTTGAAAAATAAACAAAAACAAACCACCAGCCAAGCTGGTGGTTTTTTTATAATAAATATCAATTCTCAAAAAAAGCTTTTCTTATTTCACAAGTAAATGCGCAAGCTTGTAAAAAAAGCAATGTACTTTTATGCGTCAAAAATTGTTTCAACAACTCTTTCGCAGCATTCGGGTGAATAGCGCCAATAGTCTATGTGCTTGGTATTTTCTGTGTCGATAAAGAAGTCCGCTTGGGTGCTTTGTCTGCCGTCACCGCTATACGTGTCGATAATTACCAATTTTATCTTCATTTTTTCTTTCATTATGCTTTTGATGTAAACGCTGCAAAGGTCGCCTGCACAAACGTTTTCTTTAATTTCCGCAAGACCTGCAAGGTTGGGAGCAAGCTCCACGAAAATGCCATAGCTTTCCACACTGCGCACAATGCCTGATACCGTTTGCCCCACCTGAAAATCCCGCGCGTTTTCCTCCCAAGTGCCAAAAAGCTCTTTTGTGGAAACATAAATTCTTCCACTTTCATAGTCCACGGTTTTTACAACCACAGGGAGCACCTGACGCAGATAAAACCTGTCCGCAGGGCTTGAAATTCTTGACACGGAAACGGAGTCAACAGACAAGAGCGAGGAAACCCCGCACCCCACGTCAACAAATGCGCCAAAGGGCTCAAAATGTGTTATTTTAGCAGGGATTATGTCCCCCGGCACTAAGTCACGCAAATATTGCTCTACGCAATCCTTCTGCGCCAATCGGCGTGAGAGAAGCGCTCTTGTTTTGCCATCCTCGCCCCTGTCAAATCCAATAACCTTAAAGGCAACTGGTTTTCCCACTCTTGTTATAATGGCTATGTCCTTGACGGGTACTCCGTAAACACTTTCTTCCTTTTCTATAATGCCCTCTACCTCACCAAGGTCTATATGCATTGAAAGAGTGGCGCTATCACACATTTTAACCACTCCCTCAAGGATTTTCCCCTCCTGTCTTGCCCGCTCAAGCCCTTTTAGGGTGGCTGTATATTCTCTGTTTTCGCGGGTGCTTATCAGCGCGCCCTCGTACATATATTTATTCGCTCTCATTTCTTTTCTCCCTACACCTGATAAATAGCTTAAATACTACCTTTCTGACAAAATCGAAAATTATAACTGAAAATGATATTAAAATCACTCGCAAAAGGTCGCCTATGCAAAGAGGCACAGTTCTGAAGGTGTCGCCACCAAAATAGATGAAAGCCATTTGCATAATGGAAATCAATAGCATTATTGCCAAAAAGGACTTGTTTTTTCTTATATTTGCAAAAATATTGAGCCTTGCAGTTCTTGCGGCAAAGCAAGTAAAGACTCCTGTAAATATGAACATTGCAAAGAATGCGCTAAGTATATATTGGTCGTCTGCTCTTGTCAAAATCATACACAGGGTGTCACTTTTTAAAAACCACACACAAAGCGACAGTATGTATATAGCGGTGCAGCCTATCTGCTCCACCATTTGCCTTGATATTATTTCCTCGCTTATGGGCTTGGGCTTTTGCCGCATATATTCCGCAAGATACGGCTCATTTGCAAAGGCAAGCGCCCCCAGTGTGTCCATTATAATGTTGACCCATAGCATTTGTGTGATTGTAACAGGGTTATCTATGCCGATAAATGGTCCTATAAAGGAAATGCCAACTGCACCGAAGTTCATTGTTAACTGAAATACAATAAATTTGCGAATAGACTCAAATATAGTTCTGCCATATAAAATGGCTTTGACTATTGACACAAAGTTGTTGTCGCCTATCACAATGTCTGAGGCTTCCTTGGCAACCTCAGTGCCAGCCCCCATGCCAAAGCCTACATCTGCGCTTTTCAATGACGGCGCATCGTTAATGCCGTCGCCTGTCATACCCACAACGTAGCCACATTCCTGTGCCACACGCACAAGCCTGCTTTTATCCGACGGCAAGGCGCGGGCAATTACCGCTATTTTGGGAAGAGCTGAGGACAGCTCCCTGTCACTCATTTTTTCAAGCATACCGCCCGTTAGCACAAGATGTCTTTCCGTATAGGGTGAGATTATTCCGCATTCCTTAGCAATTGCCTCTGCTGTGTCCCTGTTGTCCCCTGTTATCATAACAACGCCAACGCCTGCCCCCTGCACCTCACTTATCGCCCTTGGTACTTCCTTTCTTATCTTGTCGCGTATTGCCACAAGAGCCACAAGGACAAGACCCTCAAGCGCGCCATCCCCTCGCTTATAAGCAAGAGCCACAACTCTGTATGACTTTTTTGTAAGACTGTTCAACCGCTGATACAGCCTTTCTATATCGGAGTTAGCCAAGGGCACTTCCTCACCGTTTTTATCAAGCATACACAAGGATGCATCTATCAGCTTTTCAGGTGCGCCCTTGAACAAATATAGCTCCTTGCTTTCATACACCACTTGTACAGAGCTATATTTTTTAGTGCTGTCAAAGGGAGTTTTATTCTTTACCGTCACCTTTTCGCTAAATGTGGGGAAATATTCCTTTAAGCACCTGTCCGTTGCGTCACTTCCTATGGCTTTTTTGCCGTTTAGTGCGGCGCTATTGCAAAAATGCGCACACAGGGTCACGTATTTTGCAAATTTCTCTCTTTTTTTCAGTGATAGCTGACTCCCAAACTCCTCACCGTCTGCACTGTGTATTTCCTTTACTCTCAGCTTTCCTTCCGTCAGTGTGCCTGTTTTGTCCGTGAAAAGCAGATTGATGTTTCCTGAGGTTTCAATGCCTACAAGTCGGCGCACGAGCACATTGTCCTTCATCATTCTTTTCATATTGGACGATAGCACCACTGTTATCATCATAGGGAGTCCCTCAGGCACTGCCACAACCACAATGGAAATCGCCAAGCAAAGGGCGCTCAACAGCTTTGACACAAGGAATCGCCAATCAGTTAAAAGTGCTGCGGTTTTGCTCCATTCAAATCCAACATCAATAAAAAACACGTTAAAAAGATATGCAAGGCCGATAAGCCCCGCCAAGCAATAGCCAAGACGGCTAATGCTCTTTGCCAGGTGGCTGAGGCGCTTTTTCAAGGGGCTTGGGCGCGTTTCCTGCCTTAATTCCTTAGCTACTCTTCCGTAGTAGGTGCTTTCCCCCACGCACTCAACAAGCACGCGGCACTCCCCGCCTAAGGCCAAGCTACCCTTAAATATTTTATCTCCCGCCTTTTTGTGCGCTTCCTTGCTCTCCCCCGTCAATGCACTTTCATCAAGATAAATTTCGCCATCTAAAATAATGCCGTCCGCCACTACGCTTTGCCCTGCGCTCACTATGTAAATGTCGCCGACAACCACATCCTCACTGTCAATTTCGCACACTCCGTCCTGTCTTTTTACAACAGCGGTTCGGCTTTGACCTTGACTGCGTAGTCTTTCAAAGGCATTTTCACTGCTATGCTCCGATATGGTTGACACAAGAGTGGCAATTACAATTGAGCAAAGAATTCCGCCACTTTCAAACCAATTTATATTAGGAAACATAAATACAATATTCATAAAAAGTGCTAAAAACAACACCTTGATAATCGGGTCGCCAAGGTTGGCAAAAAAGCAACGCAAAAAGCTTTTTCTTTTATATTCGCAAAGCTTATTTGCTCCGTGCTCTTGCCTTGATTTTTCCACCTCTTGGGCGCTGAGTCCCATTTTTCTGTCCTGCAAGCTATCACTCTCCTTTTGTATATGAATATTCAATTTAAGAAAATTTATGATAGTATAGTCTTTAAATAAAATTCTCTTTTTTTCGACAAAATCATTTTTAAAGAATAAAAAGAGGGCGCCTTGAGTGGCGCCCCTTCTTATACAAAAAAAGGAACAGGCTAAATCGCCTGTTCCTTTTAGTTTATAATGCGTTAATTGCGTCCAAAATACCAGCCTTTTGGCTTTCGTACTTTTCAAGCTTTGCCTTTTCGCCTGCTACTACCTTTTCGGGAGCCTTGTTTACAAACTCAGCGTTGGAAAGCTTCTTCACAAGACGGTCAATTTCCTGGTCAACCTTCTTCAATTCCTCGTTAAGACGAGCCTTTTCCTTTTCGGTGTCAACCATTTCAGCCATTGGAATATATACGGTTGCGCTTGGTGTAATAATCTGCACCGCGTTTTCGCCTGTATATTCGGAAACAACCTCAACCTCAGATGCGGAAGCAAGCTTCTTAAAGAACTCGGCCGTGGTAGCATTAAAGCTATCCTCATGCTTTGTGGAAATGAAGAGCTTTGCTTTTCTTGACGGTGGCACGTTCATTTCTGTTCTTCTCTGACGAATAGCGCGAATTGCCTCGATAACTCTTTCCATAGTTTCGGAGTCTCTACCAAAATTATATTCCTCATTTACCTGTGGGTAGGTAGAGATCATAATGCTTTCGCTATTTTCAAAGTGAGGAAGTGAGAGATAAATTTCCTCTGTGATAAACGGCATAAATGGGTGGAGAAGCTTCAAAAGCGCTTCCAAAACGTAAACGATTACGTTTTGTGAAACAAGGTTAGCCTCAGTTCCCTTATTTGAAAGTGTGGTCTTGGAAAGCTCAATGTACCAGTCGCAGAATACGTCCCAGATAAAGCTATAAATCTCACCAAGAGCGATACCAAGCTCGTATGAGTCGAGGTTGTCGCGTACGCGCTTAATCAAGCCGTTGAGCTGACTAAGAACCCACTTGTCCTGAATACCAAGCTTGTGGGCAGATGGCATTTCAACCTTTTCGATATCAAGGTTCATCATAACGAAGCGAGCCGCATTCCAAAGCTTGTTTGCAAAGTTACGTGCGCTTTCAATCTTTTCATCAGAGAAACGCATATCATTTCCTGGGGAGTTACCTGTTGCCAAAGCAAAGCGGAGCGCGTCTGCACCGTACTTTTCGATAATCAAAAGCGGGTCAATGCCGTTGCCCAAGGATTTGGACATTTTGCGTCCCTGTGCGTCACGAACAAGGCCGTGAATGAGGACTGTGTCAAATGGCTTTTCGCCCATATACTCAAGGCCTGAGAAAATCATTCTTGATACCCAGAAGGTAATAATGTCATAGCCTGTTACAAGTGTGTTTGTTGGGTAGAAATATTTAAGATCCTCTGTCTTGTTAGGCCAACCGAGAGTTGAGAATGGCCAAAGGGCAGAAGAAAACCAAGTGTCAAGCGTGTCAGGGTCCTGGCGCATTGGCTTGCCACACTTAGGACATACCGCTGAGCTTTCCTTTGTAACTACAAGCTCATCACAGTCGTCACAGTAGAAGGCAGGGATTCTGTGACCCCACCAAAGCTGACGGAAGATACACCAGTCACGGATGTTTTCCATCCAATAGAAATAGTTCTTTTCAAATCTTTCGGGGACGAACTTGATTTCGCCTGTTTTAACCGCCTTGATAGCAGGCTGTGCAAGCTCCTCCATCTTAACGAACCACTGAAGCGAAACGCGTGGCTCAACGGTTGTGCCGCAACGGTAGCAGGTACCAACATTGTGTGAGTAGTCCTCTACCTTGATAAGATAGCCCTGCTCGTCAAGGTCGCGAACAATAGCCTTTCTTGCCTCGTAGCGGTCCATGCCTGCATATGCAGGGTAGTCCTCTGTAATCTTTGCGTCAGGTGTCATCACGTTGATAATTGGAAGGTTATGGCGCTTACCAACCTCAAAGTCGTTAGGGTCGTGAGCAGGGGTGATTTTAACAACGCCTGTACCGAAGTCCATTTCAACATAATCGTCTGCAACAACAGGGATTTCTCTGCCAACAAGCGGAATGATAAGAGTCTTGCCTATCATATCCTTGTATCTTTCGTCGTTAGGGTTAACGGCAACGGCAGTATCACCCAGCATAGTTTCAGGACGTGTGGTAGCAAATTCAAGGTAACCGGAGCCGTCCTTGAATGGGTACTTGATGTGCCAGAAATGGCCTGCCTGATCCTCGTATTCAACCTCAGCGTCGGAAATAGATGTCAAGCAGTGAGGACACCAGTTGATAATTCTTTCACCGCGGTAAATCTTGCCCTTGTTATAAAGATGAACAAACACCTCTTTTACAGCCTCAGAGCAGCCCTCGTCCATTGTAAAGCGCTCACGTGACCAGTCACAGGATGAGCCAAGCTTTTTGAGCTGAGAAATGATTCTTCCGCCGTATTGCTCCTTCCAAGCCCAAGCACGCTCAAGGAATCCGTCTCTGCCGATATCGTCCTTGGTGATGCCCTCCTTGCGCATAGCCTCAACAATCTTTGCCTCAGTTGCAATAGATGCGTGGTCTGTGCCTGGGAGCCACAGGGTGGAATAGCCGTTCATTCTCTTATAACGAATGAGAATGTCCTGAAGGGTGTTGTCAAGGGCGTGACCCATATGGAGCTGACCTGTAATATTTGGCGGTGGAATAACTATGGAATAGTGTGGCTTGGAGTGGTCGATAACAGGAGTGAAATACTTCTTGTCACACCAATCCTTGTAAATTCTTTCCTCAAACTCCGTTGGGGAGTAGGTTTTGTTTAACTCTTTCATTTATTTTCTCCTTATAATATTTTCAAAGCTAACGCGGCAAACAAAAAAGCGCCCCGACAAAATGCCAGGGCGCAAAAATGCGTGGTACCACCTGAATTCGCATAAAATATGCGCACTCTTACTCTCTAACGGGAGTTAACCGTCGGTGGCTACTGCTATTTCGCCATCACCGCTCCAAAGCTACTTCACATACCGTCACCCACTGTCTCACACCGACCGACAGCTCTCTTGGGGGCATATTTGATATGCTACTCCTCTTTTTCTTCGCGTTTAAAACATTGTAACATAATATTTTAAAAAAGTCAATATTATTTTTCACGCCATTCCAGGCTTGCAATAGACACAGCTCCCGGATTGGGAACAGCATCGTAGCCGTTCCAGCCGCAGGTTGTTATGTGCCATCCGTTTTCATCCTCTAAAACCTCTGGGGCGTGGGCAAAAAGCTTTGCAACAGGAATAGCACCGCCCTTTTCCCCGTTGTATTCACCAAAGCTATACGGGTCCTTTGAAGCAAACACAAGAGTGTTATTATAGTTTTCTTGGCAGCAATCCGTATATGTTACAAAAAGATAGTAAAGCTCATCCATTTTTACAACAAAGGGAGATTCCATAGCACCCCAGGCAGGAGCTAAGGGTGCATCATTTCCCGATGTCAAGGCATAGCCGCAAAAATCCCACTCCAAAAGATTGGATGAAGTAAACAGAGACACGCATCCTTTTTTGTTTTTCGTGCCAACTATGTACATAAGATATTTATTTTCATCAAGCTTTAAGACAAAATGGTCTCTGTGAGCTGCCAATGGCGGCTCCCCGTTTAGCTTAACAGGATAGTTGCACCATTCATACATATCAATGGAAACAGCAAGGCTTGTTGGTGAGGGTCCGTAGAACATATAAAAATTCTCTTCCCGAGGAATTACGCAAGGTGCCCAGGCAAGCGTGCCCCTGTCTATTGCTTTTCCCTTTTCCTCAAAGATATCGCTTAAGGAATTTCCTACCCCGTGTGCGAAATAACGCTCATTTGGTGCGCCTCCCAAAAAGCTTGTAATGCCGAAAAGGTGGTATTTCCCTTCGTTGTCCTTGACAATACAGTGGTCGTTTATGTAGTTGCCGGTTGCACTCGGTCTGAATAGCTCTCTCCACTCGGATGAGATGTACGGTATTTTCATTCCCTACCTCCAAAACTAAATTCAATCAAATCAATGCAGTCAGCTCCCTCATATTTAAGGTACAAGGGATATGTTCCCACAGGCACATTAAGCACAGTACTTGCAGTTGTCCAGCCCTCGCTTGGCTCAATTTTGCACTCACCTACCAACACGTCACCAAGATAAACGGAAATTTTGCCACTTGGCAAGCCACCACAGGTGCGGTATTTCACCGAAAAATCAGACACTCCCTCCACAAAAAAGTATTTGTAGCCTATCAATGTGCCGTTTTCAATTTCGGAAATAAAGCGCTCCTCATTTTTGCATATAATGTGAGGAAGTGTCATATCTGTGCACTGTCCTCTTGGCATTTTTCCGTTTGTCAGATTGCAGCAAATCACCGCTGGATAAGTGCCTTTAGCCACAAGGGGTCCACCATTTAAGCCACAAGAGGTGATTTCCACCTGTGGAATTTCGCCGTTTGGCAAAATTTCTATCTTCTCGGCACAGCCTTGACGGGAAAGCTCGGTTTTTGTGGTATGACGGTGGTAGAAAATGTACCACTCTCCGTTTATTTTCTCGATTCCACCGTGGTTATTGCCTGTGCGCATCAGCTTTTGAGCTTCTGTTCTTCCGTTAATTCCTATGTCACCGTTTGACACAATAACTCCGCGGTATGTAAAGTCCCTGTCAGGGTAGTCACTTGTGGCATAGCAAAGCTCGTGCCCGTTGAACGAGGAATATACAAAGTAATATTTGTTGTCAATTTTGCGCATAGAGGATGCCTCAAAGAACGGATGCTCCTCAAAGTCAGTGCCCTTGACGTGGCGCGGCAAAATGCGGTATGGCTTATGCTTTACTGTGAGCATATCGTCACAAAGCTCAACAGTATATGCGCCCATAACACCGTCACCGCCGTTGATTACCTCTTCTCTTGTTTTGCGGAACATTCCCATCTGCTGCTTGATGGCACTCTCGTAGTCCATTTTTTCCTCAAAATCCCATTGCATACCGTAGTATAGGCGGATTGTTCCATTGTCATTTATAAGACCGGGGTCGAAAATAACACCATCGGTCATTGGTGTGCCGTCAGGGTTCTTGACATAGCCCAAAAACTCAAATTTGCCCGAGGGAGTGTCGCAAACTGCAACGCTCATAACATATGAGCAGTCAGGATAATGGCGCGCTGAGGAATAGTAAAGATAATATTTTCCGTCATTCCCGCGCACCACATCGGGGGCGAACATATATGGGAATCTTTCATAGTTCGGCTCATTCTTCGCCTCATAAATAACGCCCTCGTATCTCCAGTCGCGCAGGTCGTCAACAGGGGCGGAATAGCACACGTAGTCCAGCATACAAAAGGCTTCTCCGTTTTCCTTGTCGTGAGAGCCGTAAACGTACACCCTGTCCCCAAAAACGTGTGGCTCCCCGTCAGGAACATATTCATTTATTGGCATATAAGGATTAAAAATCTGCTTCATAATTTCACCTCAAAAATCACTTTATTTTATTGTATCATATTGTCACCTCCTTTTCAATAAGCAAAGAAAATAAATATTTTTGCAAAAATGTAAAAAAAACTCTTGCAAAATGGAAAAACATATGCTATAATGTCTAAGCAAAAAGCAAATGGCCCGTTGGTCAAGCGGCTAAGACGTAGCCCTCTCAAGGCTGAATCATGGGTTCGATTCCCGTACGGGTCACCATAGTATTACCAGTCGAACCTTTCGACTGGTTTTACTTTTTATAGGTGATAATCACTTATTTAACTCAAAGATTGCAGTAAAGCTTCTTTGGGTTATTTTAATTTTAGTGCCATATAATAGAAAGTCCCGATGAACCTCTGTTAAGGTTTCATCGGGATTTGTGTTTTTAGAGTATCTAAAGCTGATTTCTATTTTATCCTCGTAGAGCGTTACTTTTTCTACTAAGATTTCAATTAGTGTTTTAGCATCTGAATTTAGAGCATCTATTATGTAACCCTCAACATCACTTTTCTTTAATGTTCTTTCAAGCTTGGCTTCTTCAGCCGATATTTTGATGTTGATATCAGCAAGTGAATTTTCAAGCTCGTTCATTCTTGCTTTTGTGGTAGGCGTTAAAATGCCTTCCTCAATAGCTCGCATAACATTATTTAGTGTAGTTTGAATTTTTGCTCGTTCATCCTGTAACAAGTGAAGCACACTTTGCTCCCTTGTTATTTGACTATGTAAAGCTATAATCTCATCTGCAATTTTAGAAATGTTTTCAGGGTCACTTAAAAGCTTTACTGTTTCATCAATAACGATTTTTTCAAGCTCTTCCTTTTTAATGCTTGCCTTGTCTCATTTTCTAAATCTCTTTTTGTTTGAGCAGGTGTAATAATATTTCTTTGCTCCTGTATGGGATGTTCCGCTATCTCCGTTAATTCTCATACCGCATAAACCACAATAAACCTTGTCCTTTAGCATGAATTCTACATTACGGCTGGGAGCACCCTTTTTGTTCTTAGCCATCATTTTTTGTACCCTTTCAAATTGTTCCTTTGGTATTATCTGAGGATAGATTTTAGTATAGACTTTACCGTCTAATTCGTACACTCCTGTGTACTTTTTGAGCTTTAAGATTTTAAATAGGGTTGTTTGATATATCGGTTTTCCGTTATATACAATACCTCTTTCGTTAAGCTCTTCTAAGATTTCCCTAACGTATTTACCGGATATGTAAAGGTCAAATATTAGCCTTACAACCTCGGCTCTTTCCTCATCAATAACAAGCTTTTTGTTTTCAACTCTGTATCCGTATGGCACTCTGCCTCCCGTATAGTTGCCTTTTTCACGGCTTTCTCTTCGTCCACGCTTAACTTTTTGGCTAAGTTCAACCGAATAATACTCGGCTAAGCCTGTCAGTACGCTTTCAAGGATAATGCCATCAAGATTTTTAGAGCCATCTATGTTTACAGATGTTCTTTGAGTAGCAGAGATTAGAATTACATTATTTTTCTGTAATTTCTGCTTGTTTACTGCAATATCAATAGTGTTTCTGCCAAAACGGTCAAGAGCGTATACGAGAACGATGTCCCATATTGGATTCTTTTCCGAGTCAGAGAGCATCTTTTGAAATGCAGTACGATTGTCGTTTGTACCAGTTGTAGCTCTGTCGATATACGTATCAACTATTTTAATATCGTTCTTAGCTGCAAATTCTTGGCACACACGAAGTTGTCCTTCAATAGATTGTTCCGTTTGCTTTTCACTGGAATAACGAGCATATACAACAGCTGTTTTCACTGAGTTTCCTCCTTTCTTAAATATTTTTTCTGTCTTTCGACGAGAGTGAGAAAAAACGAAGCCGTCACGGATGTCAACGGGAAATAGGACAAAATTATTGCGTTGCCCTTTATTCCATTAACAATTTTCTGCAATAATTTTTCCCCTTGACAGATGGGGCGGTTTCGTTTACACTCGACCGGCGGAAGATAGAAAACTACTCGTAATTTTCCAATTTTTGAATTATCTCTGGACTAACTGTGCCAAGCACTTCACCGTTTTTAAGACAAAGGAAATTATCAAACATAATAACCTTGCCCTCAAATTCTTCTTTTCCATCGCTATATCCGTAAGGACAAGCTATGTCATCCACTAATATATCAACAGTAAAGGTTTCGTGTACATTCCTTGCAAAGTTAATTCTTCTGCCTGACTTTTCAAGATATTTGACCATATACATAACTGCATTATTGAGCAAATGCTGATTTATGGCTGAAAAATCGTTTCTTCCAAAGCGTTCCAAAAAATATGTATTTTGCATAGCCTTTTGCCTTTTATGATGTCTTGTATCGTAATCGCTTTTTTCTACAAGCTCACCTATCATTTCGCCTTCGGGGATTCTTAAAAGAGCGTGAAAATGTAATCTTCCGTTTTCTGCTCCCTCTTCCCAAGCACCTACATATTTCCAACCTTTACGGGTTGACAAATTATTGAGAGTTTGCATAAGCTTCTTTTTGAACTCTTCTGGGGTTATCTTTTCACTATCATAAGTAACTGTGCAAAAATAGTTTGCAAACAACAGGTTAACCTTTCGGTATAGCCTTTTTCTTCTGCACACAAAATTTCTAAAGGTACGTGCTTCTTGCTCAGCTATAAATTTTTCAAGCTCAGCCTCATTTGCGAAAAAGCCTTCCATTTCATTAGAAACGGCTTTGGCACGCTCCTTCTTCTTTTTGCCTTTGTTAGATTCGTTTGCCTTATTGTATGCTTCCTTAAGGTCAACAACCTTTCCGTCAACCTCTACAAGATATTCCTTGTTTTTTCCTTTTTTCTTACCCTTAAAATATCCGGGCAAGATGGCGATAAAATGACTTCCGTCATAATACACCTTAACGCCTTCAATGATGTTGTTCATAAGTTTTTCTCCTTTTCTTTTTGTCGTTAATTTTCCTCGCTTTCTTTTTTGTTATTTATTTGCTTTTGCAAAATGCAAGAGAGCAACGAGTTGTAAAACACCCTTGCTTCTGTATCGGTTAAATTTTCAATACTCGGCTTACCGATAGACACAACCGTGTATTGCTTTTCTTTTTTCTTCGACATTGTACCTCCTTTCCTTAAGAGTTTTTTAATTAATGAATAAGCAAAATTTTTGCTAAAAGAGCGATATGAAATTTTTTAAAAATCAGGCATAATTCTTATATCTAAAATTATTGTAGCAAATGCAAAAAGCTATTACCACCAACTGGCTCACACAGTTTTGTTTCTTACTCACAAAGTTTTTATTCCGAGTCTTACTAAACCTTGACTGAAATCTATCGTAATCACATTTTACACCAACAAACCACTTCTTTTTTAGAGCAAAGCATTTACGATTTATTGCTTATTGATTACGATAGATTTATTGTACATTACTGAAATATCTATTACCAGCAACTGATGTGGTACGCTTTTCCGTATTTGTAATGTATTTTTCAAGTTGAGTAGTACACAACCTGTATTTTAATTCTAAAACTTAATCCGAAAGGTTAACTTCCGCATCGAAAGGTTTTTGCTAATTTTAAAATCTAATGGTGAAGGTTTATTTCACAATTAAAAATTTTAGCAACTAAACTACCGAGATTATCGGTACTTTTAAAATAATTTTAACAACCAACCATGAAGAACTACTTCACGGTTGAAATATTTTCAATGCTATTTTACATTTTAATTATGACACCTAATGACATAATTAAGATTTTAATGCTTAAAGAGGGTCAGTTTTTGACCTGTTTAAGAAAATTTTAACAACCTAATGTCCAAATTCATCGGTTATTAGAAAAAATTTATAATTATTCTAACGATATTTTAACTTTTAAACTATGCAGTTTTTGCACGGATTAAAAATATTTTACACTTAGAACTTGAAAGTATTTTTCAGGTTCTAAAAACATTTTACGCTTTAACTGTAAAAGGTAATTTGAACGTTAAAAATTTTCTTGAAAATATGCAAAAAAATAAAGCCCTACTTGCGTAGAGCTGAAAGTGGGAATTTCGCAAAGAGCAGCAAAAAGAAAACTCCACTTTCGTGGAGCTTAAAAATATACAAAATTTACGAATAAGGCGTTAGCGAGAAAGTGGGTGTTTTCGCAAGCGGATCAGCGCGAAACCCCACTTCGCTCGCCTTCGTATTTTGTTTTAACTCAATTTAGGCTTTTTCTTTGCCTTTGAGTTTTGTTCCTTTTGTTTTTTCAGTTCAGTTTTGTTAGGCGTGTGCTTGTATTCGCCGAGCGAAGCGAGGCGACTTGTATATATACAAGCACACGCCTAACTGTCAGATAGTTATTTTTAAGGAGTTACAAAAATAAAAAACATTTAGATTTATATTTCATGTTTTGCCTTTATTATACCATGCCGTCCGTATTGCTTAAAGCAAGAAGCCACAGAATTTTGTCCTGTGGCTCCTTGGCGAAATATTATTTCATTAGCTCCTTTGATTTATCAATATAGGAGTAATATGACTCATTTCCTCTTACATAATTAAACCATTCCCAACCGTAGTCGGCAGACAATGCATAATACGGAGCATTGCATTTTCCGTCCATTCTGTACCCATACTCAATAGGTGCTTTTTCTTTGTTCGGCAAAACAACGCACTCTTTGCCCTTTATCAGCTTAATTCCACCGAAAATGGATATATTTCCCGTGTCAAGCTCCACGCCTGTTTTTATATTCTTCCATTTTTCATAGAAATCAAAGGCAATATCAAGATATTTAAAGCCCTCTTCGGTTTCACCGTTACCAAAGTGCGCCGCACTTCTAACAAGAGAAGTCCAAGCATAAGCACAAATCCAAGCGTCGGGCACAGTGCCGCCTCCAAAATTCTCCATCATTTCCATGTTGAATTTACACACTCCTATGGAGCGAGGAGCGTTGTTTCTATGATGAGCAGGGCGACATATTGTATGTACCATCAAATTAAAGGTATTAAGTGCATACATTTCGTGAGCTTCTTCTATGCTGTTGCACTCATTGTTTTCTTTAAACTCATTCAAAATTTCAGAGTAAGATGTAATTGGAGATTGTTTGTTTCTTATACCGGTTCTATCAGAAAATACAACTATTTCTCCGTTTTCGTTTTCAACGTAAACGTATTTTGCTCCCGCTACATAACCGTCAGTTAGGTTTGTTGCCTCGTATGTTCTTTCAAGGCCGTTTGCAAAAGGCATATAACCCTCGCCTGTTCCTTTGTACGAAACCAAATCGTATACCGCATTCAATGCTCCGTTACAATATTCGTTAACCATTCTTACTATACCGATTCCTTCGGCAAAATAATACTCCTTGTGTCCCTCGCGATAGGACATTCCTCCTCCAAGTCCCGATATATCAAGAGATATTTTAAGACAGCTTTCAAATACTCCCGATTTCGTTTCAACCGTTCCACCGTCCTCGCATTTAATACTTGTCTTTACAGGATAAGAATCCCATAGCATATACTCCACAGTCGGTGAAGCGCACTTTTGCCATTCATCATTCCAAACGCAGCCCGTTGCCGTATCTAAAATGCCGTAAATATCGTTAAATAGAATAGCTGTTCCCGCATTTGAGGAGTCTGTATTCTTCCACTCGAAGCTCCATCTGTAATCTCCGGACAATTTAAAGCTTCCCTTTTCTTTTGTGACAGTTTCCCTTTCAAAGAAATTCCAGTGTCCCGTAAAGATGTCTCCGTATTTTCCGTTATAAATTCTGTCAGCACACGAACCTGACATTCTTGCGTGTACCTTTTCTATTTCAGTTTTTGCAAGCTCTTTGGCACGGATAATATATTCTGAAACATCATTTAATCGTTCTTTTCCGTTTTGCTCGTAATAATATTCGTTTCTTACAGCCTGTATCATATCGACAAAGGAATTTTTGTCGTATCCACTTCTTAAAGTTTCTGTATTAAGCTTTAAAATTACAGTATCTGCATCCGAATACTCTACGCTATACTCAATTTTTATGTCGAGATATTCGGGATTGTAGTTTGTTGTATATTCCCAAGTATTTCCCTTTGCCAAAGGAATAAGACCGTCTCCGCCTTTTATTCTGTATGATTTCAAAATCCTTTCTTCCGTCAATCCGCCCACTTGAGAAATGCATTTTATTATTCCAACGCCTTCTTTATAATAATTCGTGTAGGTTCTTTCGCCACTCTTTGTAAAATGCTTTGTTTTGTACACCTTACAATTATCAAAAACGCCTGCGGGGGTTTGTACCGTTTCACCCTCGCTTATAAAGGTAAGAGTTGTTTTATCAGAACCCACGTACGTTTCTCCAAGCTCTAAATTTCCAAAAAAGTATCCGTCGCAAAACGATGCATTTCTGTAAATATCATTAGCTTTTTCATCAAAGGAATGTATATATCCCTCTCCTATGGCATCATTGTTCCAAAAACGAAGCACACCGTCTATATATCTGTACTTTTCAACGGTAGTACCGATACCGTAGTTCTTACCGTCCTTGTCCTTTAACTCATTTTCTTTTTTGTCAAACATATCTTTCACGCAAAAAGAAAGGTAATATTTTTCATCCATGGGAGATAAGAGCGACCTTGCCTTTGTAATTGCCTCTTCGCCCTTTTCATTCATTCCGCTTTCGTAGTAATAATAGCCAAGCAAAAAGTATTCGGTTGCCAAGGATTTCTTAAATCCGTACTTTTCAAGCAAAGGTATATTCTTTTCAAGAATCAGTTTTTCTCTTACATTTCCGTATATTTGAGATTTTTCTCTTGCTAAGATAAATTCCATTACCTCTTCATTTTTACCCTTTAATGCTGCTTCCTTTATTCTTTCAAAAAGCTCGTCGCTCTTTGCACCGGGGATCCACCACCAACCGCTATGCAAAACGTCTGCAAGCGCATGATATTTTCCGTTGCTTTCAGGCAAATTTTCAACTTCCTTTAAAACATCCTTATATACAACCTCAAATCCGTCCTTGCTATTTTTTAGTCTCCAGAGCTTAAGCTCTTCAACCTTTTTCATTACCTTTTCTACTAATGTATCATTCCATTTTTCATTCATAGCACACAATTCCTTTCTCATTCTTTTTCTTCCGTCATTCAATTGCCATTTTACCGTGCCCTCGCTAATACCCATTTGCTTTGCAATTTCAAATACGGAAAGTCCCTCAAAATAATATAGCTGTATTATTCTTTTAACCTTTTGAGGAAGTCTTTCAAGGCTATCTCTTACCTCACCCTTTTCTTCCTTGATAACGTATTCTTCCTCGGGACTTATGCTTTCGGTATTCATAATTTCATAGTTTTCGAGTTGGTCAAGAGGCACAATACCGCGGTAGCGTCTTACGGTACTTAATGCACAATTTTTTGCAATTCTGCACACCCAAGAACCGAATTTACTCGGCTCAGAAAGAGTGTTCAGCTTCATCCAAGCGGTAACAAATGCGTCCTGTGCAGAATCCTCTGCCATAAATTGATTCCGCACAACGCTATTTGCAGAAGCTATTACAGAAGTTTGATAACGGGTTACCAACACTTCATAAGCCTTTTGCTCCCCTGACAGAGTAAGAAGCACCAGCGTTTCGTCTGTTTGATTTTTATACACTCGCAGTCATCTCCCTTCGACCGTTTTTTGAGTACTCACCTTTAAGACGCAGTGGAATGAAAAAAGGTTGGGTATTTTTGAAAAATGTTATGATTTATTTAATTTTACCACAATTCTTACTAAAACACAAGGAAATTCATCTCCTCCCCACACAACCAAAGCAAAAGCGAGTGCCGAAAAATCAGCACTCGCTTTTTAGGAGGTTTGAGTTTAAAACTCGATTATTCTTGTATATTTAACAATTTCATAACCAATATCGGTTGCTGTAAAATTGCCATTGTTTTTTGCTTGTTCGCCAAATTGCATATCCTCATATGGAATACAGCCTTGCTTTATCATTTCGTTAAGGGAAAATTTATAAAACAATTCGTGTAATTTGTCTGTTTTATATTTAGGCAATATTGCAGTAACAATACAATTATTAATCTTAAATCCGTGAGCTTCCATTAGCGAAACTCTTGACACACCTATTAGCTTGCCATTACAGAACATACCGATAGGTTGGTCATCCGGATGACTTTCACGAGGCAACTTTAATATATGATTAAGTCCCCAAGTCCAACCTTTTTCAACATTCATTTCATCAGCCCAAGCAAGAGCCTTGCTCATATCGTTTTCATCAATGAAGCGCATTGTGTATTCTGACTCTGAAATTTCAAATGGTTCGCCAAAATACATAGCTTGTGGCAAAGAGTTAAGGTCGTTGTATTTTATGCCATTTAAGCAATCTTTTATTTCTTGCTCACTTATTTCTTCCTCAACTTATAACTGTACAACACTTGGTTTTAGCTTTGCTAGTGTTTTTACATATCTTGCAATATCTTCCTTGTGTCTTACATGCAAGTATAAATAAGGCTTTTCTTCAAAAAACATATCTGCACCGATGAAACAACCATTTTCTTCAAAATCGCAATCGGTTAAAATAGATGTGCCATTCCATTTGATAGATAAAGCATCATAGCCGAATTTTTTAGCATCGAGCTTCAGCAGATAATCAATTACAATATCAGACGGGATTTGCTTAAACTCACTTAGTGCGTGAGCAACTCTGTTTCCTGATGTTGCATTCATATTATAATCTGCAAATGTAACAGGAATATTTTTCATTTCCTCACGATATTCACTTGGTGTTTTTCCATATTGTTTTTTAAAAGCACGAGTAAATCCGTCGTGTGAGTCATAGCCATATTTCAAGCCTATATCAAGTATAGATTTATCTGTGCGTCTTAATTCTGTCGCAGCATAACTAAGCCTTGTAAAACGAACATATTCCATTACATTAAAACCTGTGTGATTTAAAAATATACGATTAAAATAGTCAGTACAAAAGCCTGCGTTTACAGCGATGTCCTCAATGGTAAGCTCACTATTTTTGCATTCGCCATTGATATAACGCAAAGCATTGGTTATAAGTTCATTATTTTCCATAATAAGCTCCTTTCATTTTTGTAAACAGTCGTGCACTCCGTTTTACTGACTTAATTCTATCATTAAAATTCACAAGTTTCTCGACCAAAAACGATTTGTTTTGATTTTCTAAAATTATTTTACTACATATTGAAATTTTATTCAAGTCTGTTACAGAAAGCGAGTGCCTAAGAATTTTATATCTTGAACAATCAAGCATTGTATGTTATAATACACAAACACAATTATATTTAAAAATTTCGACTTATTATAACGCAGCAAAGGAGAATATATGCTACTTCTTGATACTAATACCTTTTACTATATAAGCAATCTATCACCTTCTCCTATCATAGATAGTAAAAAGTTTTTTTCTAAAATAAACTCTACAGAGTGTATAAAAATATCAAGCGTTTCTTTTGCTGAATTTATTTCAAAATATAGAAATAATGCTAAAATTATTCGAAGGGTTTGTTCGTTTATGCAAGAACATCATATATCAGTAAACGACCAAATTATACCTTTTGACAAAGATATTGTAAAAAAGTTGAGAATGGTTAAACAAAAAAATCTAGATACCGTTTGGAACACCCTAATACTTATAAAATCAAATAGAGAATCTAGTCTTGGTGCTGTTATATTTTTAATTGTTCTTTTTTGCGAAACGATTTTCGAATGCAACATTGACCCCTATAATGTTCCTGCTCACATTTATGATTTTTTCGCATTAATATTTAAAGATTCTATCAGACCTTTAATATCAGATATCTTTAAAAAAGTATATTTTGATGCATATCAAACCGATGATGCGGAAAATTTTATCAGAAAAGAATTCTATAATTGTTTAAAACTATTTATCTCTCTTTCCACACCTCTATGCAAACATGTTTTAAAAAAGTGCGATGAAATTCCTGTTGGAGAAAAAATTGATATTCCAAAAATAATGCAAGAATATCATGTTGACTGGCAAAAAGAGATGGATACTTATCAAAATAAAATAGATAAAGAAGATACCCCCGCAAAATTTGTTCATAAAAGAGGTATTAAATATGGCAAAAGCATAAACGATAAACATTTGCGAGAATTATTGAACGGATTGTCAAATTCATTAAAAAAAGTATTTACCAATTCGGCAATAGAAGAATATATTTATTCCATAATTAACAACACTTTATCAAGTGGAGGTGCTTTCTATAAAAATGACATCAATGATGCATTGATTTTGGCAACTCTTAAACCGAGTGATAAAATTCTTACATTTGATAAAGGAATGATTCAGCATATGCGTAATCATTCCGAGCTTAGACAAGAGTATAGAAACAGCATTTCTTTGATAGAATCATTTTGACGATAAAGTATTCTTCGATTATTTGAATTATACTTATATGAATATTGTTCGCTTTAAAACTATTTTTTGTACACATTTAATTTTTTCTCTTGATTTGTGATATAATTAGACGAAGACCAACATCTGTGCTTTATATAGCCTACTATACAACTTAACATTCACAATTACCATTAGTCTCGGCAGATATTTGAAAATAAATATAAAAACAGGAGATTTAAAAATGATTTTTGTAAATTTAATCGGCATTCTGGGGATTTTACCTACGGGGTGTGCTGGGCATTGTAGCAGAGCTTAAAGTTAGTAGGTTAGACGAGGTGCGTATAATATAGAGGTAAGCCCCCTTGAGGTTCGACTCCTCAGATGCCCACCATAAAAAACCTATCCGCTTGGATAGGTTTTTTATTTTCATCTCCAATTGATGGGATGAGCATCCTCTATATAATTGTTTTTATTTATGATACCATTTTTACATAATTCATTTCTAACTATACTCTTTAACACTGTAAGATTCTTTTGGGATAGAGTAGGTTTTAATGTTCCTATCGTCTTATAGTACGACTTGCCTGTACAGCAATTGATCACATAATGACAATTATATCGTTTCATCCTATTTGTAAAGTTTGTTTTTAAATTACATTGATTGAAAAGAAACCTCCACACAAAGTCTCTCAACTGCTTGTTAATACTTGTATATGAATAATTGCCTTGATTGTTATAAGGAATCATACCATTCAAAAAATGATATAGGCTTGCTTGATATTGTATTGGATTAATAATTTTTATTTCAATATCATAGTTATTCAACCCGTTTGGAAACCATTTATTCAAGCGATTCGTTATGAATTTGGAAAATTTTTTTCCTGACGCCCCATTCAACGGAGCGATGGGATTGAAAACCAAATCAAATTCATCTTTGTGAGGAGATTCAACAATTAAAGCAAGTTTTTTAAATTTTTTGGAGGTAGACGTTGGAATCCACCCGTTATTAAAAGTATAATAGCCTCTAATTTGATCATTAACAACAGGCCAATTTGTGATTCTTGCTAATACAGTAGTATTGTTGCTATTCACCAAATTGAAAGTTGCTATGTAATTGTTAAATTGTATATTAACTCTCATAAATCTCTTTTTCTCCATCACGCAATTGTTTATTCAATATGTAAAATTTGCATTATTTTCCCTTGAAATATTCAACAATTGCATTTTTCATCTCTTCCAAATTTTGAAATCTTTGTGCTGTATCTGCATGTGTTCCTTTTTTCATAAATTCTATCAATTTTGTTTCTCTTACCGTTGAAAAATTAGTTTTTCCAGTACAGATGTACACGCATAACAAAGTAAATGCATATATTTCGTGTAGCAAATTGTAATTTTTAAAACCATCCACTTTTAATGCTGGATCATTAAAACTCCCCTTAACATCTGTGTCAGTTGAAGTCAAGTCGCTTTCTTCAACCTTCACCAGTCCAAAGTCAGCAATTTTTGCAACTACTGTATCATCATATTTACGCAATAAAACATTATTAGGACTGATATCTCTATGAAAAACACCCTTTGAATGAATATAATTGTATGCGCGGAACAACTGCATAATAATGTTATAGCGTTGCTGCTTAGTAATTTCTGAATTGTTTTTGTCAATAAATTTCTTTAACGAACAGTCCATATATTCCATTATGTATTCATGAGTTTCATCGTCATAAGAATAAACCTCAACAACATACGGAGACTTTAACCTGTTCATTTCCTCAAATTCAAGTTTAAATCTCTTAAGTTCCTTGCTATCCAACTCTTTTTTAGCTCTTTTTAAAACAAAGAACCTATTATAAAACTCATCTTTATACTTAAAAACATTTGCATATGAGCCCTCTCCTATAAATGACAAATTGTAGGAGTTCTTTCCTTTAGGTGTTTTTATTTCAATACAATTAGTTTCACGAAAATTATAAATTTCTCTTCCTGAAACATTTTCCTCTGTATAAAGCTCATAGCCATCAATGTTTAATATCTCGTTAAACTTCTTTACATATTCAAGATAAGGAGAATCATTCCTTAGGACTACTGGATCTAACATTTTACAAATAAATTTCAAAAGTGGTTCATCTTCATTGCCTGAACCCAATTTGAATCTATCGTCATTGAAAACCCAATCTTCTTCCCAATCATTGTTGCTTACAGTATGCTGATGAATATCCCCCAACGCACTAGCATATCTACGATCATAGGAAGGCAGATTACTCAAATCATATAGACGGCCTAAAAAATCAATTTCTGACAATCTTCCATAACGATACATATATATTTTGAATTTCTTTTTTCCTAAATCAAAATCACAATCCACTGTAGGATCTATCAATTCTTTAACATAAAATCCTGATGTAATAATTTCATAAAGATTTTGTCTTGTTACCTCTGTTAATTTTTTCATATAAAATCTATTAGTTTGGGTTCTCCTTTCACCATCATCTTTCTTTTGACTTTTTAAATCAATTAAATTTTCCAATCATCTTCATATTTTCCTACGGGCATTTTTAAAATGGTTTTATCACCTAATTTCTGTTGTCGCTCTATTTCTTCAAGATTAACACTTAACGACAAACAAATAATAGCTTCTCTAACAACATGAAAAAGCTCCATTGTTTTTTCTGAAAGCTCGCTTTCATCAATGTATAAAGCAGGTGCCTTTTTTTCATTATTGTTTATGGCAAAATCCCAAGTTACTATGGTATATTTGTGCTCCAAATAATTTCTTATTTCTCGTAGCCTTTTCAACTCTGGGTTTGAATCTTGTCCATAGCTATCATCAAAATCTTGATAAATCCAATACAAGGATGCAAGAGCAAAATTGCTTTCTATATCTAAAGCCTTTTTATTTTCACCGTATTTTTTTGGATTCCAAATATTACGAAACGATACATCTTTTTCTTTATACCTAAATCGTAATAGGCATTCATAAAATAAGCAATCTTGTCTAATATCCCGTATAGAGTTTTAAAAGACATCTTTAATTTTTCTATTCTTAGTGAAAACTGTGCGTAATCTAAAGTTTCTGTAAGATGAGTTCTATTATCAGAAAAATGTTGGTTGCTTGATTGTTGCAATGACTCATAATATAAAAATCTTGCCGAAATATATTCTTGCTTTGATTGATTGAACATTCCAAAAGCAATTGGCAATCCTTCATCAAGGGATGCAACCAAATTGTCAATATTGGTAATATCTTCTGCATAAGACATCTCTTTTGCTAGCAAATCATTTAGCGGAGACAAATATAGTCTATTATCTAAGCACCACTTTCTATAGATAAACTCTTTTTTAGTCATGACAGGAGTTTTCTTTAGTTCTATAGGCTTTGATAAATATTCTCTATAATCAACACGAAAATGTGAAATTGCACTTATAAAATACATTTTTGCTTCTTCATGAATGTTCGGATCATTGCTTTTTATTGCGTCGTTTAACAAATTATATGCATGATAATTTAGGCAATCTCTTTCGTATGCTTGGTTATCTCTTAGGAGAAATGCATACTCCATATAACATACACCCAAATTACCCATTCCCATTGCAAAGAAAGGATAATAGCCCTGTGCAGATATGTATTGTTGTATGGCAGCAATTCTGCGCCCACACCTGCTTAAGGTGTTTCCGTAATTTGTCACAATGCAAGCTTGCAAAGCTCTTGTATATTGCATCAAAGCAGGCTCGTTGAATTCATCTGTTTGTATTAATTTCAAAGCCTTTCTGTAGTAATACAATTGCTTTTTCAGTGCGTTTTCCTGATTAGAGTCCTTTTCTAAAACTGAAATTGTATCTGTTGCTGTAGCCAAGGAGTAATACATATGCGCTTGATAAAAAATGTCATTATCATTCAATGTGCCTTCTACTTCCAAGATCAAGTTTTTTAGTGCTTCCAAATCTTTTTTTAAGGTTGCATCATCAAATTTTTCAGCATAAACTAGAGACTTCTCAAATGGATTATTTCCTGTCACCTTTTCCTCCAATATACTCAATTACTCTTTCCTTAAATAATAATCAGCAACTAAAACATTTACTGTAATATTTGAATTGCTATCCGCCTTGCTTTTAAATTTGCACTCCCACTCGTTTTCAGCCTTAGAAACAGCTGAAACATAGTGCTCGTTTGATTTTATAGATTCTTCTACTTTTTTCAAAAGTTGTCCAAAATCTTTATTATTGAGATTAAAAATTAATATAGCAATTTTACAATCTCTCCATGTAGCATAACTATAAACTTGATTCAGTGCATCTGTAAAAGTAGAAGCCTTATGCCAAACTTTACACTCTGCTATAAAAGCTGATTTATCTTTGAAATTGACACAAATATCTGTTTTCCCAGCAGCTCTAAAAGATTCACCCGTCGCTACTATGTAATTTGCATTAAGAGCCCAAAGAATTGTATCTCTAATTAATTCTTCATCAGCTAGTTTTTGCACTGGTTTAGGCAATATTTCTGTTGCAATCAAATGCTCTCTAATTGTATTGAGAATAACTTGATAGTTAGATTTATCAATATAATATCCCTCATACTTATGTTTTTCTGGTAAATCTAAACTTGCTTTTTTGGGGGTAATTAAAATTTTTTCTCCTTTTTCGCGTTCGTTTTTTGGAGTTATATCGACTCCTATGGCTTGAGAAAACATATCTAATACAGAATCCTTGTTAATTTTGATTTTAATCTGTTTTTTTGTGTATTCATATAAAGATGCATTAAACTCATTAATTTCTTTTTGTACAGTAATATAACGCGATTTTGCACAGTATATGTGTTCATTATACGATTTTTTAACACGTTCAGATTGCTCCTTTGCTTCCATCCTTGCCATTTCGGAGTGTTGAAACTGCATCTTAAATGTTAAATAATGATATCCATTAGGTTCTCTAATTATATTCATAGAAGTGTCGTTGCTAGATATAAAAACTGTTCTGCAATTTGTGGAATATTTTGTTATATCATCTCCTTGCGGTATTAGTATTTTAACGATAACATCAATTGAATCAACAGTAATATACTCTTTGTCATGAGGAGAAAACCTATACATATTATAGACTTGCATTTTGCCTAATTGAGTTGAATAGGATGGGTTATCAAAATCAATAATAACTTGTTCTACGCATCCTAATTTTGATATGTTCTCCACATCTTCATCAGAAAACTCTTTTAGTTGCCTATAGTCGTATTCTTCCAATTTAGCATTAATTAAATTATGATTTTTTTCAAACAATTCCGATATATTAGTTCCCGTTTCAAACAAAAACATTTTTTATTTCTCCTATTATAAATTCAATATTCCACTCTAAAGTAGTCAAGCCAAGCTTTGAATTTGTCTTGGGCGGTGAGGCATGTATCAATGAGATAGCCTTTTTCACGTTTCCATTCGGTAAGTCCTCGGTAGTAGAACATTTTTAGGGTTTCATCAATTACAAATGGCACAATATTATGTTTCAAGCATTCCTTGAACAGTAGTAATCTACCAACTCTGCCATTCCCGTCTTGGAATGGGTGAATGCACTCAAACTGATAATGGAAATCTATTATTTCTTCAAGTGTCTTGTTTTCGCTCTTGTTATACTCTTCAAGGAGCTTTTTCATTTCTGCAGCTACCTTTTCTGGTGGTGTTGTATCCTTACCGCCTACCTCGTTTGGAACTTTCTTGTAATCGCCAACGGCAAACCAAGATATTCTGCTATCCGATGTTCCGTTTTTGAGGATTCGGTGTAGCTCCTTTATGAGTGATTCGGTTATAGCCCCATTGGCTTTATCAATAATCAAATCAATACATCTAAAGTGATTTGCTGTTTCTACTACATCATCAACATTAACAGATGTATCGCTAACGCCTATTGTATTAGTTTCATAGATATATCTTGTTTGGTCATGTGTCAAACGGCTTCCCTCAATATGGTTAGAGTTATAGGTTAGCTCGATTTGCACCTTGTGATATATTCCGCCTGTCATTTTAGCTTGCTTTTCAGATTTAAGAACATTAAGTAGTGTTCTTTTTGTTTCTGCTTGCTTGTTTTTTCTTTCAGGCTTTTTTGCATCCTCTGGTATTGTCCATGTCTTGCCAACAAGGATTGCTCCCTCAACTCTTCCTTCAGCACAGTAGTTTCTAACACTACGCTCTGACATATTCCATTTTTTTGCCATTTCGGCAACAGATATATAACTCATATTTACACCTCTAAATTTCATCTTGTATATAGTATAACACTTTATCGGCAAAATATCAATATGTTTTCGACAATTCCAATTTATTTTTTGCCGATATAGGAATTATATTTTTAAAAAATACTTTTTTGCAATTACCAATACATTAAAAGCAAAACAAAAAGCCGTCTTTTCAGGCGACTTTGAAGTTTTTTAGTTGTTTATAGAGTAATATCTATTCGCTATGGTTATTGTCTTACTGCCCTTCGTTTCAATATCCGGCATTCCATATTGAGCAGCTCTTAAGATTACATGGTAGTTATCTTGGCTTGCTTTTGTGAAATTGCCGTCTGTGAATTTGTTGGCTCTGTGGACTTCGAGTATAGAAAATCCTTTGGCTACAAGGTATGCACTAAATTCCCATAGCTCGTTAAATTTGCCGTATGAGTCCATAATCATTGAAATATTGAGCCCTTTATGATATGCGGTTATTCTGAAATAATTCTTCATTGTTTTTCTCCTTTATGCTATCTTCTTTAATTGCCTATTTGCGTATGGTAGCCATTTCTTGTAAACATAGTTTTCTATGTCCTCGCTTGGCTTTTGGTTATGCTCGGCATAGCATTGTAGTATTCTTTTAGTCTTTATTGAATATTCTACTGTAACGAGTGGAGTGTTGGGATTATCCTTGCTTCGTATAAAGAATATCAACGTTTCCTCTCGTATTACCTTTTGGTCGTAATTCATTCTGCCTACACAATGGTGTAAAGTTTCGCCTTCTCTTATCAAGTCTTGTGGACTCTTAGCAATAATACATAAAAATACGCCCTTACCATTTTGTTGTAAAGGCGTATATTTTTCTGCTATTAGCTTAAATTTATCGTAAAGCTCTTGTCTTGCTTTTTCGTCCTCTTCTGCTTTCTTTGAATGGTACTCATCAATACGTATATTGTGCCATTTCTTAAAATCATGAGGAAATCTATTTTTGTCTATGCTCATATCTATATTAAGATAATTACAAGCCTTTAAGTAGTCAAGGTATAATCTATTGCTAACGCCTTGCTTACTTACATAATCAAAGTATTTATTAAGGCAATCCTTGAATAACTCCTTTATGGGCCTATACGAATTATCGTTAAGCCCTTTCTTCGCTTCCTCGTATACTTGAATTTCTTTTAATGGCTTATTCTTTTTAAACGCTTGAATAATTGTAGTTATGTAATAACCGTTACCCCTTATGTTTTCCGCATTTCTACTAAGGAATTTCCTAAAGGCTTTATTTTTAGCCACTATGTCAAGGATTTGCTTACTTTTAACTAAGCTGCTAAGTCCTAATTTCAGTAAATATTCTGTTTGAGGATTGCTCTCATATATTCTTAAATACTCAATTATGTCTGTTCCTTGATATAGCTCATATGCGCTATATTTATACTCACTGAATTTGTCAATAAAGGATTTATTCACTATTGGAGCATAAGGATTAAAGTATTTATCTTCTGCCCAGCCCCATTCTGTATCCTCGTACCATTTTGGGTATTTGGTTATCCCCTTATCGTACCAACTGGTTACATATCCACCTATGTAGAAATATGCCATATCCTTTACAAAGCATTTATCTGAGTGAACACCATGTATTGCCACTTGCTTACACATCCATTTTGTGTGATAGTGTCTAACTGCTACTGTTATCTTTACAAGCTCACCATCATTCTTAGTTAAGTATGCGTAATATCTTGTATTGCCAACGGGCTTTGAATTGAGCTTTTTATCAAGCTTTTTTATTTCTTTTTCTATGTACTTAGGCATTGGCTTAATTTTCTCAATTAACATTTAGCATCCCTCCAAATCATTACCGAATATTTCGTATAGCTTAGCTGCTATTTCAATATCAAATTCGTATTGCTCAAGCACCTCTCCTGTTTCCTTATCAATGTTCATTACAGGCGGTTTAGAGGCGTATTTGGGCTCTTTTTCGAGTATATACTCATAGATGTCCTGGAGATTTTTATCTACGCTTAAATCGTGCTCATACTCAAATTTGTATTGTCTTAATATTCCGTTATTAGTCATAGTGCCGGCATAGATAATTCCGTTGTCATAGCCTATATACAGATAATCACCACTTGGGAAAGTAATGATATTTGATTTTAGGTTTTCTAGCGGATTTTTAGTAGCAAACATATCTTCCATTCCCTCGAACATAGAGATAACCTCGCCTATGTTTGATTTGGGCTTAGGTTCTGCTTTTGCTTCTGGCTTTTTAACTGTCGCTTCGTATTCCGTGCCATCCTCATTGTAGAGTGTACCTATTATTTCATCCTCTTGGAAATAGTGAATAAGCCAACCAAATACAACGTTATCTTCAACCATAGCACATTTTGCTCCTTGTTCAGCCTGCTTTCTTGCTTCTTCTGTTGCATAGCTCATAAAGGTATCAAGTGTCTTTTTATTTATTAAGGTTTTGCCATCCTTGACTATTTTTACACCGTTGTTTATTTTATCTGCTAATTCCTTACTTGCGTTAGCTTCTAAATATGCTTTTAGTAGCTCTTGCTCTTTATTTTTAGTTTCTAATCTTATCATTTCAATTCTCCTTTATTTTCCGTATAAATCAAAAAAGCCCTTCCGACCATTAGTCAGAAAGGAACGTCTTTTTCAGCCATTACAGCTTCATATTTTGTTATGGGTACTATTTGCCATAGAGCAGTTTTCATTAAGCTTCGTTTTTCACCAAGTCTAATGATCTTACGCTTTTTATACAGTTCAATAATTTTAAGAGCCATTTCTCTTGTAGGACAATAGCTCATTATTTCATAACTTTCACTATTTCGTGTTTTTCTAAGTAGCTTATATGCCATGTCGCTATCTCCTTATCTCGATTATTCCATTTGAGTATTCCTCAAAGCCGTCAAATCTTAAATCTCTACCGTATGCTTCATAGTCGATATAGTTTTCAATATAGCTTGGAATTTCATAGCAGCAAACCTCGTGTATCATATGGTATGCCAAATCTTCAAAGTCCATTTTCGGATAAAGGATAATATCGTCATCCCAATGTTCACCGTAATTGTTTACAAGGTCTTCCCAGTCGCTAAAGCTTCTAACGTCAAGATAAGCTTCAAATACGTCATATTTATATGTATCGTATAGGATACCTGAGTTATATAGGGTTTCGAATAACCTTTGTGGATGCATATAGTCCCAATTCGCACAATTTGAAGGAATGCCCTCAACATCTTGAATAAATAATTCTTCATCAATGCCATCTAAGATAAATCCTTGATTTTTAAGCTCTTCTTCAATTTCTTCCCAATCATTAAATGCTGATAAATCAAGCCATTTTGAGCCTAAAGCTCTTTCATTACATTCTGTGTATGAGCCCCATGAGCCAACTACAATACTAATCATTTTCTTTAATCTCCTTGTTTTCGTAATATTCTGTTTCTGTTGCATATTCAATACCGGTTGTTATGTCAAGCCAACCGTAGCTTGTTTTGATTAAATTCATAAAGCTACCTCTCATTCAAAATCGTCAATATTGATTTTTTCGTAATCAATGCCATATTCAAAATACAAAAAACCGTTACTATCAGTTAAGAGGTCATAAGTTGTAACGCTTATTCTACCTCTATTGCTAATAGCAACGGTTATCTCGTTTTTGTTTGTGTCGATGGCTACGATATTGAAGGTAATGAATACCTCTCCATCATAGAGTTGAAATTCAGAAAGATAATATTTCTTGAATTCCATTTATTTTTCATTTTTCTTTTGCTTTTTCATAGGACTTTACCTACCTTTCATATTTGATTTTTACCTTTCGGCAGAGTCAAAAAAGCACAGGTGGAGTTTATATGCCTATTCCTTAAAAATACAAAAACAGATGTCAACAGATAAAAGAAAAAATATTGCTCATTTTCCCTTGCATTTAAGGTATTAAGCAATATTTTTTCTCTGTTTACATCTGCGACACCTGTGCTAAAATAGACTCGGGCGGAAGGGAAATATGAGAGATAGTGTATATACTGAAATAGAAAGTAAAAAATTAGAGCCTAACTTTACATCAGGCTCTAATTTATAACTAATCGAAAGTTTTCAATATTTTATTCACTCAACATAAATCTTCTAGCAAATCCCTGTCCTCTTCATATGATTCCACTATATTAAATTCAGGGTCGCTTGGTTCTAAATTAATACAAAACCTGTTGTTAAATTTGAACTTTTTCACTTGTGGTGATCCTTGTGGATCAGAAATGTCATATTCAATTTGTATTTCACATTCTACTTCTGCATATGCCTTCTCGAATGTTATTTCAGAGTATGTTTTATATAAATATATTTCATCTTCTCGATCCCATATTGAATTATCCTCATCAAAGAAAATTCCATGTCCTGATGCTTCTATGGTAGCTGTTGTTTTAAAAAACAAAGAATCTCTGGTGATTTTCAATGGTGTTATAATATCGCTAATTTCTATGACTTTGACATCTTCTATCTCAAGATCGTCAGAAAATTCATATTCTTCGATGTCATAACACTCCCATTCAGCATAACCGGTTGCTTCTGCTATCATATCATCATATACAGCTTTAAATATGATGTCTATTGTTTCATCTGAAATGACACATTTTATTCCATTTATAGTTACCAAAGCTTCAGATATGGAATCTACAAACACAACTCTCTCCTCATCACACATTGCGTTTTTCCAATCACTATCACTACTAATCACGAGCAAATTTTCGCAATAGTTATTTTCCATATATTCTTTTACAGATTGCAAAATAAAAGCATCTGGAAATTCAGCTTTTTTATTTCCTGTGGAAGAAAATGGTGCATTTGAAGAAAAGTATTGTTCAAAAATTTTTTCAGGATCAGGGTAACTTAGAACAATTGACTCTTTGTATATCTTTTCGTATGTATCAATAGTTTTCTTTTTGATGTCAAATTCACTAATTTTTTTGATTAATTCTTCATCGTAACACCCTGCTAATTTTAAAACACGATCGCACTTGTTCAAATTTTTCACCAAAGATTGATATTCTTTATATATGCTTGAATCTTCTATGTGTTTTTGAATTTCTTTATCTAATATTGGATGCGATAACAATTTAATCCCTTTTTCCTTAATAGCCTCAAATAAAGACGGCAATAATGAATTATTCAATCCTAAAAAATCACTATTTGCTCTTGTAAAAGCAGAAGTATCGATTAAAACTAAACTTATTTCTTCGCATTTGTTTTTCATATTCTTTTCCTTTTCATAGATTTTATATTCCTTGACATATCATTCATTATATTTGTTCAGCACGCGAATAATGTGTACTGTCGACAATACTGCGTTATAGCAAAGTTCTGCATCCATAGCAGTAGCTGTTCTATTGTGGGTTAATTCGTTAGAAAAATCAATAGCTGCTTTTGCGAATTTGATTTCTCGTTCCTTGCTTCGCTTTTTCAAACAATAATGAATGTAGGCTTCAAGCATTCTTTTTGAATCCGCACTACCAATATCAACCCCATCAGGGGAAGGATGCTTTTCTTTTTCAAATACTGTTTGCGCTAGTGTAATCAACAGTTCGCGCCCATACATTCCTACTGACTGATAGTCGGCGGTCTCATTTGCTTTTGATAAAATCTCTTTCATCCGTGCTATACTATCGTCAATTTTTTCCCAACCCGTAGGGTCATAATTGATTAATTCCAGTTTAGATTCTTCAGAATTTTGTATAACATCCATTAATGGTTTATATAAATCCTTTATATATTCTCGACGACTTTGATATGATTTCAACTCGTTTAAATTGTAATAATTGTACCAATCCCACAAATCATTAAATGAATGTACTGGTTCCAATCCTAATAACTTTAAAATACTATTTAGATACTGATGCTTTTCCTTGTATTGACTATTAGTTTTCGCATCTCTAATTTGAATAACTCCTGTTCCAGATTTTATTAAAAAATCCTTTTCTTCACTTATTAGTTTTATTACTGAATCTTTATTTTCCTTTGTAGTTACAGCAGCCCAATCAACAAACTGATCAATTCGTGCGACTATTTCAACTTTAGAAATTATCTCCCTTTCATCATTATAAAAGGAATTCAATGAATCGTCTATTGTTTTTTCATATAATTCTTTTGATTCAACAATTTTAGTAAATTCACTATATTTCATATGAAATACCAATTTATAATAGTCTATACCACCGTTCCAATTATCATGGTCTAACCAATCTATAGAAAATTCGGATTTTTTTATTACGTCAACAATAGCTCCTTGATTATGTTGACGCAAATCTTGAACAATCATAGAAACGATTTTCTTGATTTTATCTTTCATAGCAGTCCTCCTATTTTCATTTTCTTTAATTATAACCCTTTTTGAAATATTTGTCTATACCTAATATAAATACAGCATATATTTTGAAAATTATTGAATCCAACATCCTTAGTTCGACACTTTAATACTACAGTTCACCAGCAAAGTAAAAAAGGACACTCACAGGAGTGTCCTTTTTGCTTTGCTGCGACGCCGTACGCTCATCGACCCATCTTAAAATGCAATCGCATTTTGAATTGGGTTCGCATTTCTGACGAAATCCGTTCTCTGCTTGCAAGGAAAAGGCTCGGCAGAAATAGTTCACGTAGTGAACCTTCCTAAAAGTACGGGTCACTCTAACTTTATCACAAGCTCCCGTATTACAATAGAAAATAAAATCAAGCAAGGCTGAAAATCCAGCCTTGCTTTTCCTATTGTATAAATACAAGCACACGCCACAGTGCCATTTCGCAGAAAAACCATATTTTTAGCTATCGTACTTATCAAGAATTTTTTGTATTTTCCTCATTTTAAATATTTATTTGCTAAGTGATAAACTATCTTAACGATTTCGTCAAGCTCTCCCTGCTTGCTGTCAGCAAGGTATAGTCGAGAAAATTCCTTTATCCAAGCCTCTGCGACATTAATATCTGAGCTGAATTTTTCACCGGCTTTCTTAGACATAAGCATTGATGCCATAAGTTGAATTCCCTGCGATATGCAAACCAGATTTTCTCTAACCTTTTCGTTTTCCCAAGTCTCGGAGTTAAGGAGAGGAATTATTTTTTCAAGGGCAAAGAAGCAATTTTTAAGCTCGCACGGTTCAAAAGGCTCCCAAAGAGTCATCGTATCACTGCCCACCTTTTCGCTGTTGTAATCGCATACAAGCTCATACCACATACAGTGGACAAGAGTACCGGCTATTGCTTTCATTTTTGATGTGGCTCCCTCTTTACCGTAGCAAAGCAAATCCATAGCTTCATCAAAATTATTGTATTCGCAATTAACATTCCACGATTTTGCACCGCCAAAAATCATTCCGTATAGGCATGCGTAAATTGATGATGGATGTCCATAATCTCCCCAACATGTATTAAGCACACCTATTGCTCCGGCATCGTAGCCGTATTTTGTCATTTTCGTTATGTTCGGCACGGAGATCTGCGGCAATTCAATAAGACTTGCCCAGTTATTAAGACCCGGACAAACGTATTGATGCTTGCCCGCATCTCTTACCTTGTTTACAGCATCGGGTTTTTCGTCCTTGCTATATCCCCAGCTTAAATATATAATTCCATCGCCAATGTCGTCGATCAGGTCTGCATGCTTAATTATAACATCGCCCCACATCATAGGAGTCTTGCCCTTTGATTTTACATAATCAACAATTTTTCTTACAAAATCAACATAAAGCCTTCCCTTATCCTTCCCCGCATTTTTGCCTGCACCAAGGTCAAAGGTTTCATCGCAGCATATATTAAATTTGTCGCTCGTAAAGTTAGGAACATATTGGTCAATTAAACTCTTTATAAGCTCAAAGCTTTCAGGATTTAATGGGTCGATTGTGTGGTGTCTCATTCTTTCACGCCAATAAATCGCTTTATCCTTGTAATTTTCAAGCTCACATAGGTGTTTATATCTTTCGTCAGTCAAAAGCTCGTAAAGATGCCCAAAAAGTGAAAGCGACGGAACGAACTCGATAAAGTTTTCAACACAGTAAGCATCCAGCTCCCTTAATTCCTCGGGGGAGATGTAGCCTGTTTTTTGATAAATTCCATCATACTCCTTGAACGGATATGTATGCTCTACATAAAGCTGAAGCATATTGATTTTGTAATATGACAGAGTGTCAACGAGTTCCTTCAAGGTTTCAAGCTTAGGTATCCTGCCTCTTGTAATGTCAAGATAGAAGCCTCTGTCCTTAAAGTCGGGAGAATCAAAAATTTCGCAAAGGTCACACTCTTGATTTTTAAGGATTTGTCTTAATGTTTGAACTCCATAGAACGCTCCGGCTTGGTCCTTACCCGTAATTTCAACAACATCCTTGGAAAGCTTCATTTCATAGCTTGAGCTTATACTACTATCAACTGAAATAACAACTGTTGTTTCACCCTTTGGAAGCTTATCACAAAGATTTTTAACCCTTGTGTCTATGTCATTATACTCGAATTTTACACCGTTAATATTAAATGGCGTGCATTTCTTTGATGATTTCACTTCGGGAATCAGATACATATTCATTTCCTCATCTAATAATTTCATATTGCCGATCATGTATTTGTAATTAACCTCTTTTCATAATTGAAAAAGAACTTAGTACATAATATATCACAAAAACAAGCAAATCTCAATACTTTATTCAATTTTAATATGATTTCTATACACAAAACATATTTTGCATCGATACATTAAAATTCAATTGTGCAAGTTCTTGTATCTTTAGAAGAAACAATTTAATCATTCGCTCGGTCAATTGACATACCGAAGGATGTGTGATAAAATATAAAAAAACTCATTGGAGAGTCAAAATGAAGATTAAAATATTTTGTTGTGATTCCTTTCGCTTCGCAAATCTATTCTCCCGCATGTGGGACTGCCTATAAAGGATTTAATAAAATCATTGATTTTTTGTATTTTATGGTAAAATAGCATTAGATATCAAACAAGGAGCGTACCTATGTTAAAAAATTCATTATGGATTTCATATCCTACTAAGGAGGACTACACCTGTCCCGTATTTAAAAAGAAATTTACGGCTTCTAAGGAAATAAAGAAAGCGACCTTGAAAATCACGTCTCTCGGCTGTTATTACGCTGAGCTTAACGGAGCAAGAATCGGTGATTTTATTTTAGCGCCGGGCTGGACATACTATAAACGCACCCAGATGCAGACGTATGATATTACTCATATGATAAATAATGAAAATGAAATAAGAGCAACTCTCTCTTCCGGTTGGTTCAACGGCAGAATCAATCAGAGAACAAGAAAAGAGCTTCCCGACGTTTATCCCGCTTTGATTTGTGAAATCGAGATCATATATTGTGACAATACCAAGGAATACGTCTACTCTGATGAAAGCTGGGAATGCGCCCTTAGTAAAATTACATTTTCCGATATTTACGACGGTGAAAGCTATGACGCAACATATGAGGAAAAATTTATTCCCGTAAAGGTACAGAATTACAGTGAATTTAAGATAGTCAAGCAGCAGGGCGAGACCGTCAAAGAGCAGGAAATCATTTATCCTCAAAGTATCTTTAAAACTCCAAAGGGTGAAACGGTTATTGATTTCGGTCAAAATATGACGGGATATTTCGAAATTGATCTTAATGCTGAAAAAGGCGATGCGGTTTCCTTATCCGTTGCCGAGGTGCTTGACAGGGACGGCAATTTCTACACAGAAAATTACCGTAGCGCAAAAGCAAAATTTGACTATATATGCTCCGACGGACATCAGATATACAAGCCAAAGCTATGCTTCTGGGGCTTCAGATATATTCGTGTGGATCAGTTCCCTTGTGAAGTTACAAAAGACAGCATAAAGGCAATTGTGCTTCATTCCGATTTGAAGAAAACGGGCTATCTTAATTCTTCAAGTCCTCTGCTCAATCAGCTGTTTTCAAATATTATTTGGGGACAAAAGGGCAACTTCCTCGATGTTCCTACCGACTGTCCTCAAAGAGATGAAAGACTTGGCTGGACAGGTGACGCACAGATATTTATAAGAACCGCATCATACAACTATAACGTAGAAAAATTCTTTGACAAGTGGCTCGAAGATCTTCGTCTTGAACAAAAGCGCGAAGGGTTAGTTCCCTTCTGCATTCCTCAGGTACACGACAGACCGGGAAGCTCTACCGCTGTATGGAGTGATGCTTCAACCGTTTGCCCTTGGCAAATCTATTTAACCTATGCCAACAAAAAAATTCTTGCAAGACAATTCAAGTCTATGTGTGCATATGTAGATGAGATTGGAAAACTTACAAAGGAAAAGTATCTTTGGTACGGCTGTTGGCACTTTGGAGATTGGCTTGGACTTGATGCCCCGGCAGGCAGCTATAAAGGTTCCAGTAATACCGATATAATTGCTACGATTTTTTATGCCTACTCTGTCAGCCTTGTAATCAAGGCGGGCAAGGTGCTGGGTAAAAATGTGTCAAGATACGAAAAGCTACATAGCAAGATCTTGGAAAAGGGCAGAAAAACATTTACTGAATTCAATACGCAAACCGAATGTGTAATTGCTCTTTACTTCGATTTTGCATTAGATAAAAAGGCGGTTGCGGATAAGCTGGCGCGTATGATTACAGAAAACGGAAAGAAGCTCAAAACAGGATTTGTCGGCACTCCTTATCTATTACACGCATTATCCCAAAACGGCTATACGGAGCTTGCATATGATTTGCTTCTTCAAGAGGAATTTCCGTCTTGGTTATATTCCGTTAAGCAAGGCGCTACCACGATCTGGGAGCATTGGGACGGAATGAATGATAAAGGTGAATTTTGGTCAAAGGATATGAATTCCTTTAATCACTACGGATTGGGAAGTGTGGCTGACTGGGTTTACGGTGTTGCCTGCGGTATCCAAACAGTTGAGGAAAAGCCCGGATTTGAGGAGATCGTAATCAATCCTCATCCTACTGACAAGTTAGACCATTTAAGTGCTTCTATCGACACACCAAGAGGTATAGTATCCTCTAAATGGTATCATAAGGACAGAAAGATAAGATATGAGATCACAACGCCCGTAAGGACTACGATTATTATAGACGGCAAAGCGCAGGTTGTTGAAAAAGGCAGTTATATATTCTGATACGATTCTCAAAGATACAGCGTTCTTATTTTTATTCTACATAAAAAATCCCGATGAGTTTCCTTAACGGAGTCATCGGGATTTTTGTCTGTATAATCATACTCGGTTTTGTGTATTCCAAGAAAGAGGCAACGGGAAATTGGCTTCTGCAAACAAATTCGGCTCGATTACGGAAACGGATGGATGCATTCCAAAAATAAATCTTGTTGCATCAGGCTTTGATAGCTCAAAATCGCACTCGCCGTCAAATTTGACGCATCCGCAATCATTTTCATTTGCAAAAATCTTAATTTTCCCATAATCCTTTATGGAAATAGCAACGCTTCCCTGCGCCAAGCAAGTATAGCTCGCTTTCAATTTGATATAAGCATCAATTACCTTTTCAAAGTTAACTACGTTAAAATTTGATGGAATTTGTATGCTCATATATTCAGCGCACTTGTCCATTTCTCTTATTAGATCTATATCGTGTTGGGGCAAGGCTATTGAAAAATCATCATTTAGGTACTTTGAAATTGCGACAACTGTATCTAAGTATGCTTCCTTGTTAACTGCATACGCTTCCGAAACTTCCTTTTTATCGGACGCCAAGGCAAAATAACCGATGGGCGTATCATTTTTGGATACTAAATACGGTGTGCATTTCCAAGCCGTCATCACCCTGTACATTACGTCGTTACAATTTCTTAACGTGCTTACCTTGTTCTGATGATATACGTTTCTTGCAAAGGTAATGGCATTATCATCCATTGGCAAGATCTCGGTAACCGTTGTGTTTTGACCGTAGCCTGAAAGCAAGGATTTTTTTACATTTTTTGGAGTTATGTAATACGAATAATTTCTGCCGCAAAGCTCAAATCCAAAGCGCAGATATCTTGCTCTGTCGCCACCAAGCCGACAAATATCGTATTTTTCTTCCTTTACGATTTCCATAGCCTGGTTAAACAAAGTATTCATATAGCCGCGTCCCTCATAATCGGGATGCGTTGCAACGTTTCCAACGGTGCAAAAATTAATTTCTTTATCCAAAACTCTTGTGGGCAAGGGATAAACTCCCACAACCGAAACAAGCCTGCTATCGATAAAAAGTCCAACGTGCTTTCTCATATGCATTTCATCCCTTATGCACATATTGGGTAGCTCTCTTTCAAAATCCATTACGCATTTATTCTGCTTTGAGAAAACAAGGTTTAAAAGTGAAATCAGTTCATCGTAATTTTCTTTTTTTAGACGTTTTATTTCCATTTTTCTATTCCTTAGCTTTCTTTATAATTGCAATGGCGCTTTCAGGACTGATTGTAATATTGATTTTTGAATTTGCAACAGGTGATACCTTACCTTGTCCATAGTATCTGATTTCATCATAGCTATCAAATGGGGCATCATACGATAAGGTGTATTCCTTTTTGTCGCAATTAGTGATAAGCATAGCGATGCTTCCGTCATTTTCCCAACAGGATGAAAGGATAAGCGGCGCTTCATTGACGTCGGAAAAGCTGATTGCGCTGTCTGTAACAAAGGTCGGGATAAAATCCTTTGTCTTCGGCGGGCGAAGCATTTTTCCGTAATTGAAATAGTCCTTAAATTCATATCTCATTTGGCACATACGAGATAAATACACCATTTTTTCCTCATCGTCAATAATATCGGCATTTATCCAACCGATCTGCTGACCGAACATAACGCTTTGACCCACGTGGAAGCGGAAATATTCCTTGTCTGCTTTTTTATATCCGTTAGTGCTTCTGCCAAACATAACTACGTGACCTGCATAAATCTTTGAGAAGAACGGCACGTAATTTGTTGCGACCCACGCCCATGTCAAGAATCCGTCAAACTGATCGGCGTAAGGCTCGGCATTACACTCACTTGTGAAAATGCAATTATCGTTGCATTCTTCCTTGAGGCGTGACATTATATTCTTGTAGGAGCGTACCCACCAGGAGCCGCCGCCACCCTCGTGATTGTGATGGGGAGCGCAACATAAATTCGCATCGGAGGCGCTGACCTGATCAAGATAAACGCCGTCAACGTGACATTCCTTTGACATTTTTCTGATAATTTCTGCAAGTGCCTCACGCCAAATATGACTTGACGGACACATTACGGCAAGCTGACAAAGTGAGCCGTCAGGCACATGTGAGGCATAGGTTTCGATACACAAATTACCGTTTACATCACGCACTGCGCCCTCTGAAAATTCACGCTCGAATTTCTCCGTTGAAAGGTCGCTCGTTCTTGTATCTACAAGACGGGCATTGATATATGGCATTACG
>JAZQWO010000009.1:0-2046 GCA_045632405.1 Eubacteriales bacterium
TTGAATATCACCAATTTCGCAGAAATTGTATATCATCATTGCGAAAGAAAATGCAACCTGCGGTTGATGATATGCGCCGTTGGCGATGATATGCACGCCAAGGCGTGATGATATACCATTGCTTTCGCAATGGATAAAAAAATGACAGGTATAAAACCTGTCATTTTTTGGCGTGGGAGAGAAGATTCGAACTTCCGCACCGGAAACCCGGCCTACATCCTTAGCAGGGACGCCTCTTACAGCCTCTTGAGTACTCCCACAAGTAATCCATTTTCCAATGGACGCAAACCGCTCTAACTTTGTTTGCTTTACAATTATACACAATTTTTTTCTGTTTGTCAATAGTTTTTTGTTTTTATTTAAAAATTGAATAACTTCGTTGACAAATAGTGGATTTGATAGTAAAATTAAATATATGCATATTTTACGAGGTGAATTATGAGCATATCAATAGATTTTGGAAAAATAAATGGCAAGATTAAGATAATGCACGCAGTGAACAACGGCCCGCACGTTTCTCGCGGAGATCAGTGCCGTGGCAACCAAGACACCTACAAGGCGGCGCGCATTCCTTATGCCCGTGTACACGATGCGGCATATCACTCTCAATACGGCGGAGAGCACACCATTGACGTTAATTCCATTTTCCCTAATTTTGATGCGGATGTGAATGACCCTAATAGCTACGATTTTACCTTGACAGACAACTACATTTCACAAATTTTTGAATTTGGCGCAAAGCCGTTTTACCGCCTTGGCTCTAAAATAGAGCATTGGGTTAAAAAGTATGGCACATTGCCACCAAAGGACAATCAAAAATGGGCGGAAATCTGCGAGCATATCATAGCCCACTATACAGAGGGCTGGGCAGACGGCTTCAACTACGATATTGAATATTGGGAAATCTGGAACGAGCCTGACCTGGACCCTGACGAAAGCACAAATAAGCGCTGCTGGGGCGGCACTGAGGCAGAGTTTGCGGAGTTTTATGTAACCGCCTCAATGCATTTGAAAAAGCGCTTCCCACACTTGAAGATAGGCGGCCCTGCTATTGCTTGGAATGAGGACTGGCTGGAAAGATTTTTCGAAAGAGTAAAGGGCAGAGGAATAGCTCTTGACTTCCTTTCCTGGCATTGGTACGGCACAGAGCCACGCAAAATGTCAGACAAGGGCACACGTATTTACGAAATTGCAAAAAGATACGGCTACGAGAATTTTGAAAGTATTTTGAACGAGTGGAACTATGTTAAGGGCTGGGGGGACGAGTTTCTTTACAGCATTGAGCAAATGATTTCCATCAAGGGTGCTGCATTTGTTGCCGCTTGTATGTGTCAGGCACAGGCAAACCCCACAATTGACATGCTTATGTACTACGACGCGCGCCCCTGCGCAATGAACGGTATGTGGGATTTCTACACCTTCCGTCCCTTGAAGGGCTATTACCCATTCTTTATATACGCAAATCTTTACGATCTTGGAAATAGCGTTTCATATGAATCCGACGACCCCGATATTTACATTTCTGCCGCAACTGACGGTAAATCAAGCCGCGCTATGGTTGTTTACTATGCCGAGGACGACTCAAAGATGGGCAAAAAGGTAACGGTGGATTTGCACGGCGCAGATTTGGACGGAGCAAAAATTTTTGTGGTAGATGCCAACAACACAATGCGCGAGCATTTAACCGCTCGCCTGGAAAACGGACAATTGTCTGTTTGGATGGACAGAAACAGCATTATTTACATTGAAAAGTAAGAAAAAATCAGTGAGGCGCGCCTCACTGATTTTTGTAGTTATTCTGCCTTTGCGTTATCTAATGCTTTGATGTCTGTGTAGCTCTTGCGAGTAACAGTTGTGTCTGTCTTGCCGCCGTCAAGATAGTAAACAGTACCACCGTCTAAAACGTAAGCGCAGAAAACAACACCGCTTGCTGTATGCTCCTCGGTAATGCCAGAAACCTTAACACCGAAGTAATTGTGAATCAAGGCATCCATAGGCGCTAAAAGCACCTTGCTTGTGCCCTCAAATTCGCTACCCACAGGATTG
>JAZQWO010000010.1:0-2873 GCA_045632405.1 Eubacteriales bacterium
AGATGCAAAATCCTATTTACATCAAAAATGAGGCAGAGGGGCTTTGTGCCTTCCTTGACAACCTGTTTGGACAGGACAGAATGGTGCAGTGCAAGTCCTTTATGGCTCGCTTGCAACGCACTATATAAATGCAAAATGCAAAATTAAATTTGCAAAATGACAACTTAATCCCGTTACCGCCTGTGCGGTAACGGGGTTGAAAACAAAAAACAAAGGATTAGTAACGCATGAATTATTTAGACATTTACTATCGGGCGTTGATTGATTATCGCCGTAGCACAGGCGATTTCAGGGAGTGTATGAATCAGCGCGATGCCGTAGCAAAGGCAAATGCACAGGGCGACAGTATAACTGTTATCAAAAAGGTTTGCACTGTGGACAAGGACTGGGTAGAGGCTATTGAAGAGGGTCTTGTTCACGTGGAAAAGGCTATCCGCGAGGAGCGTCAGTTCATAAGATCAAACGGCGAGGTTATAGATATTGAGAAGGTGAAGAACGTATCTAAGGACTCCGCTGAGCATTTGGCTCGCCATAGCAATCTCATAACACGATATGAGGAGGGACAGGACGTGATTCCCGACCGTCTTTATACCGTTGAGAGGCTTAGCGACTTTGCCGTTTATGAAAACCGCTTCCTTTATATGCTTTTGTGCTATTTGCGTGACTTTATTACTCTGCGTTACAACAAAATCCTTGAGCTTGAGCATACATATAACGGCTCTCTTGAAATGAACAAGACCGTGGTTATGACCAAGCGCTCCATCTCCTTTGAAATCAAAATGCAGGAGGAGAGGAAGGACGATATATATTTAAAGAAGCAAAGTGAATCCCGCGATATTATTGTAAGAATAGGCAATCAGCTAAAGCTTGTGCTTGCATTTTTGGCAACTCCTCTTATGCAGGAGGTTTCCAAGGCATCTATGCTAAAGCCACCTATTACCAAAACAAACGTGCTGAGAATGAACCATAATTTCCGAGGTGCTCTTGCGCTTTACGAGTTTATCAGCGCATATGACAAGCCTGGCTACACCGTTGAGGAGCGAGTGAATGAGCAAAGCCCATTCCGCTTAGACGTGGCAGACGAGGTTGCCGAGCTTGTGATGCTTGCATCATTTTTGACCTATGAGCACGGACTTTCCTTGAAGGACGAGCTACAAAAGGAATATGATTTAGAGGAAGCAAGACGGCTTGAGGAGGAAAAGGACAAGCTTCTTGACCAGCTACGCGCCATGAGGCACAGAATCCGCGAAAGCGGTGGAAATGCCGAGGAATATATGCTTATGCTGGAAAAAACAAACAGGCTATTGCAGGGGGACAGAGAGGCGCTTGCACTTTCCAAGGCGGAAATTGCAGAGCTGAATAGCAGTGTTGATGCCCTCTGCCGTGAAAAGGAACAATTAAACGAGGAAATAACAAGGCTCAAGCAGGAAATGGAAAAGATGACACTTGACCATTCCGCAGAGCTTGAAAACATAAATAAGGAAAACGAGGCGGACAAGCGCCACATTATCAGTGAGTGGAGCAGCCGAGTTGACGAGCTAAACGGAATAATGTCTGCAAAGGATCAGGAAAGAGAAGCAGAGCGCGAGAAAACAAGAGTGGAAAACTCGCAGATTGTGGACAGCATCCGCGCTATGTGGCAGGCAGAGGTGGAAGGACTCAAGGGGCAAATCACCGCACTTAACGGTGAGGTGGATGCTTTGAAGGGTGAGGCAGAGGAGCTTATAGAAAAGCACAGAATAAGCGAGGCAAGGCTCACCGCTCTTCGCTCACAGCACGGCTTGATTGGCGACACTGAGGACTTTACAAGCGAGGCTATATTTACAGAAATGGAGCGTCAGCTTGACGCATTTGTCAAGTTCTTTAAAAAGCAATGGGGCATTACCAAAAAGGCTATAAAGAAAAGGGCAAAAGAGGAATATCGGGCATCACTGAAGGCGCAAAGCAACAAGGACGTCCCAACAGATAATGAAAACGCACAGGAGTAAGCTACATAAGATATGAAGAAAAAGAATAAGACATTATATGTCATTTGTATTCTTGCGGTCATAATAGCCACTGCGCTTTTGATAGGCGCGCTTATGATGGGGGATTTTAATCTCGGTGAGCTGTTAGATGGCAAGATGCGAATGGAAACTGTGTTTGTCATAGCAATAATATTTTTGCTCTTGCCCTTTCTTCTGTTATTGTTGGCACTTGCTATCAAGGCAGATACCAAAAGGAGCTTGAAAAAGCCAACGGTAATTGACGTTTCAAGCGTCAGTGTTAACGGCGGCGCAACAACTGTGGCGGCAACAGGCTTGACGGCAGTGGGCGCACCCCCTACAAAGAAGGAAGCAGACGAGGAAATAAACGAAAGTGGCTCTCGCTTTTGCAAGCTTTGCAGGCTTGACGAAATAAGGGCGAGCCTTCAGCGCTCCAGCTATGACGAGCATATAACATTGCGTCAGTTCTGTGAGAATTTTAGAAACTACGCGGCATCAAGGCTGAAGCTATACTACGATATTTCCGATATACGCAGATTTATAGCAGGTATGGCGGTAAGTAAAATACTTATTTTACAGGGTATGTCAGGTACAGGTAAAACATCACTTGCGCACGCCTTCGGTGACTTTATTGACAACACATCAACAGTAATTCCCGTACAGCCAATGTGGAAGGAAAGAACGGACCTAATCGGCTACTACAACGAATTTACAAAGAGATTTAACGAAACCCTGCTTCTTGAAAAAATGTATGAGGCAAACTATTCCAAGGACATTTACATAACTGTAATGGACGAAATGAATATTGCAAGAGTAGAATATTACTTTGCGGAATTCTTGTCCCTTTTGGAGTTGCCAAACGAGGATGAAAGACTCTTAACAGTTGTT
>JAZQWO010000011.1:0-12142 GCA_045632405.1 Eubacteriales bacterium
CTCTATCCTCGAAATCTTTGTTTTTCCAATATTTTTAAAACAAAATAAGGTTGGGAACTTGCAAGCTTTGCAAGTTCCCTTCATTTTTGTGTCTGTTTTTTATCCGCGACCTCGCACGCCCCTAAGTTCCGTGCAAATGTCCAAGCATTTGCAGGGATTGGGTCTTCCGTACCAAGTACGCCCCCACGTGAACCCAAAAAACGGTACGCCGAGGGCGTCGTACCCTACAGAGCAGCTTGGGGAACCCCTTTTGTGTACGAGTTCACGGCTCCCCAAGGGTTCCTTGAAAATGCGTCGCATTTTTAGGAATTGGGTCAACACTCATTTCACTACCCCCCCAAAAAAAAAGGGGCGTCGCTTAATGCGACAGCCCCTTTTTTATGGTGTTATGAAATTTTGTACTTTCTGTAAAGTCCTGTTGCCAGGATGTAGATGTAATCATCCACCACTGTTGAGCGCACCTCGCCCACAGAATTGCGGCTTGGGATTTCCTGCACGTGGATTTCATCTATGATAACGCTGCCATCATCTGCAATTTCGTATTTTAGGAGATAGTGTAAAAGCTGACTATTGTCCCACGTTACTGCGGAAAATCCAATCAATTGATTTTTAGTGTCAACATACTTGCTCTTATAACTAGTCCCAAGAAATGAACGTTCTATGATATGAGTGCCCGCAATCTCCACACCGTTTTCGGTTTCCTTATAGATTTCTATCTTAGCATCCGTGCCGTCAGATGTGCCGAAGCCCAAAAGATAACCGCCGCCAAGTGGCTTTAAGAACGCAGAATAGCCGTCTATTGTGCCTGTATCCTTGTATGTGATATTATTGATGTCGCGAAGATCAAAATAGAACACAGGGTCGCACATAGTTGCTATGATGGCAGTACAAACATATGCGTCATCGCCCTCAAATCTGACACTCTGAACGGTTTCGCCATTGGGTGCGAAGCGCTCAACTGACGATACGGTTTTCATTGTATCTACGTCCACACAGTAAAGACTGGCTGACTGAATCCACTCTGTTTCTGTGCTATATACATTGCCGTCATTTTTCAAAATTTGCTTATAGTGAGTTTCGTTCACGGTGGCGAAAACGCGCAATACGCCGTCCTTTTCGTCCAGGCTATATTGGTTAAGTATTCTGCCGCTAACCGTCACTCTGCCCTTTTCCAGAAGGATGCCGTTTTTATATTCTATCCTTACAATTTCCGCGCCTGTATAGCGCATCCATTTTACAGAAGAGCCGTCTGTCACCTTATCAGTGGTAATACTTATTGGATTCCACATATAAATGCTGTTTTCCGAAACGTACCAGCCCAAATTAAGGAAATTATCAAGATAGGAAAGCGTGCCTAAGTGAGCAAAATCATTTATATCTAACATTGTCACCGTATTATATGTTTGCGAGCTTATTTCGTCAGGCGCTATAATACACCCTGCGGGAACATATTCCGCGCCGTTACCCATATCATAATACGGAATGTATTTGTAAAGCTCATCCTCCTTTGCATCTCGAGTGCCTTCAAAGCGAGTATTGAGCAAAAGCTTGTCGCCCGAAAGTCTTGTATCGATTTGTCTTCCCGATATTGTAAATTCTCCAAGCTTCTGTGCGTTTGCCGGGTCGCTGACATCAAGAGAAACCACCTTCACATACCCGTCATAGCTGAAAATTACCGTTGCAGTCTTGCCGTCCGCCGACAAATAAAGCTCTCTTTGGTGTATTTTTATTGCCTTGTCGCTTTCAACCAAGGTGTAGCAATGATGTATTGTCTGTGAGTCAGAGTCAAGGGAGAAATAGGTGAGCTGATTGTGCGCTAAATAGAAAATATATTTGTCGGTTCTCTTAAATAAATCTCCCTCTATAACGCCTGCCACCTGATTGTCCGTTACCTCAACGTAGCCAGGTGCCGCTTCATTTGTATCACCCTCCAGTGAGCCTCCTGCGCTTGGGGGCATAGCGCCATCGTCATTCGTCCCGTTTCCATATAAGGGATATTTGTCCCAATACGTCTTTAACAGAGCGTAATATCTGCTATAATCACCGTTTTCAGCACCGTTTGACGGCGGTTTGAAAATGGGATCATCGGTATGGTTATCAAAGCCATTGTATATGGCAATTGGAATTGCCACCACGATTAACAAAAAGCACGCCGCTATGGAAATATAGCGAAGCCACGGGATTTTCCTTGTCTTTTTTCCCTGCGGTCTTGCAGCTTCAATTAAATCGTCGTCTATCATATTCATTAAATGAAGTGTGTTTTTTTCCTTCATACAAAAATGCCCTCTCTTTCCAAGTGATTTTTCAAGTCATTTCTTAATCGGAGCAGGCAAACCTTAACGCTTGATTCCTTCATTCCGTTTTCACGCGCAATATCCTTTAATTCCATATGGTACCAATATCTTTGGATAAAAATATTGCGCTTTTCCACGGAAATTCCGCGCAAAAATGCGTTGATTGCCTCTGAAAAAGCCACAGCATTGGCAGTATCCTCTGCGAAATCAGGGCTTGGCAAAAAGAATTCCATTTCTGTAAGAGTTACCCTTAGGTTTTCGTTTCTCTTGTCCGCCTTATTGAAATTGTAGCGGTTAATGGCAATGCTCCTTGCGATTTTGCCGAGATATGCTCCCAAGCGCTCGGGCTTCTTCGGCGGTATAGTGTCCCACGCGCGCTTGTATGTATCGTTAACACATTCCTCACTGTCCTCGTTTGAGCCAAGAATGTTGTTTGTCAAGGACTCTAAATACCTACCGTATTTCCTTTGACTTTCTGCTATTGCATTTTCATTCCGTGCAAGATACATTTCTACTATTTGCAAGTCGTCCACTATATCACCATCCTTTCTTGCCCTTCACTAATAAAGACAGGTTTTCCCACTGTGAGGTTACATCCTTTTTTATTATTTTATCATTTTTGTGAAATTCTTGCAAGTGATTGACATTCGATTAGTTTAATTGTATAATATTAGTATCAAATTCGGGAGATTATTATGAAGAAAAGAATTTTCAGCCTTATTTTAGGCTTATGCTTGATTTTTATTGTTCTGCTCTCTGCCACCTCATGTACCAAGACAAGCAAAATGAACGATGCTATTCTGGCACTGAAGGATTGTGACAAGCTGGACATCAGTCTTTACACAATGACCTACTATCACATTGGCTCAAAGGACGAGGAGCATATGCAAAAGCAGGAATTAACCGTTGACGGACACACGGAAAAGCTTGTTTCCACCTTTAATTCCTACGGACAAACCATTGAAGTCAACAACGAAAGCAAAACGGCAACCGATAAAATAGCATCCACACCTATTAACTATGACGAATATCAGTCAAGGTCAGAATATCGCGGATATATAAATGCACTTTTGAAAACCGTGCCTGCCTATTATTTGGTAGATGCTCGCTTTGACGGTGTGGGCAAAAAGCAGACAATGACTGTTTCCTTGCCTGCTGCGGATTTTGTAGGCGCTTACGGTGAGCTTGACAAATTCTTTTGTGAAAAATTAGTAGCGCTTGAGGGTGAGGAAAAGCCTCTTGAATACGGTAGTTGTGACTTGAAAATTATCACACGTGACGGTTATCTTGCAGAAATATATTTAGAGGTTGACGTGGAGTGCGGCTTTACCTCTGCAACATATAAATTCAATTTAGTTTGCAACAATTATTCATAAGGAGAAGAGTTATGGAAATTAAGAAAAGCTATTCATCAATGGGCTGGTGGGAATCCTACCAAAGAGAAATGATGACGGAATACCGCCAAAGCACCGAGGAGGGTCTTGACATTGAAGCATATAAGGACCTTTTTGAGGTTGCTTCAAAGCTTCCTGAGGGTGAGGAGCGCGAGCGCGTGGCTGACGCTATATTCTATATTGTAAGCAACGCAAAAATCAAGGAGGGCTATGCGTATAACGAGCCGTCCGACCTTGAGGGCATCAAGGCTCTGCGTGAAAAATACAAGCTCCCACGCAAGAAGCTTGGCAAGCGCGAGCTTCAAAAGAAAATCCACGGCGCTTGGATGGGCCGTGTTGTTGGTTGTATGCTTGGCAAGCCTGTGGAGGGAATGCACACATATCATCTACATAAAATTTTGAAGGGCTCTGATAACTTCCCTATGAACAGATACATCAAAAAGAGTGATCTTGGAAAGGAATTTATCGAGGAGAAAAACAACGCGTGGATTGTTAATAAGCCTTGGATTGACACCGTTTCCTATATGCCATATGATGACGACACCAACTATACCGTAATGGGTCAGATTATTATCGACCGCTTTGGCAGAGATTTTGTTCCTTACCACGTGGCTGACACCTGGTTGAAGCTCCAGCCAAAGGAGTCCTACTGCACGGCTGAGCGTGTTGCTCTGCGCAACTTCTTAATGGGCTACTACCCACCTGAGTCTGCTATTTATAAAAACCCATACAGAGAATGGATTGGTGCGCAAATTCGCGGTGACTATTTCGGCTACATCAACCCAGGCAAGCCTGAGGAAGCTGCAAGAATGGCATATAATGACGCTTGCATTTCCCACATCAAAAACGGTATTTACGGTGAGATGTTTGCATCCGCTATGATAGCGGCGGCAGCTACTGCTGAAAATGCCGAGGCTATTATTCTTGCAGGTCTTGGTGAAATACCAAAGACAAGCCGTCTTTTTGAGTCTGTTATGTCAGTGGTTGATATGTACAGACAAGGCAAAACAAAAGAGGAATGCTATAGCTACATCCACTCCAAGTGGGATGAGAAAAACGGCCACGACTGGTGTCACACTATCTCTAACGCTATGATTGTTGCGTATGCTCTTCTTTGGTGCGAGGATGACTTCAGCAAGGCTGTATGTATGGCTGTTGAAATTGGCTTTGATACTGACTGTAACGGCGCTACCGTTGGCTCTATCATGGGTATGAGAAAGGGCATTGACGGTATTGACGAGCAATGGACAAAGCCACTTAACGATACAATTGAAACCACCCTTACAGGCGTTGGCTTTGTAAAGATTTCCGAGATGGCAAAGAAAACATTGAACCACATCAAGTAATGAACAATTTTTAAACTAAAAAAGGCTCCGATTGGAGCCTTTTTTGTTATTTTTTGTTTCGTCTGTCTTCCAATGACTTGCCATGCCAGTTAAGTATAGCAACGACGCCAACAATGATAAGGGTAACAACGAAGATACCGATCATACCCTTGCCCATCAAGCCGAGGGAGCTAACAAATGCATCAAAGTCAATTTTGAATTCCATTGGCTTCATTTCCTGCTCTGCGCTATTTTCTGTTGGATTGCAGATTTCACAGCCCTCACAGGGGTTTGCCTTTTCCTCTGTTGCGCACACGCAAAGTGTGAAAAGTGAGCACAAAACAAGCGCCAAGGACAATATAGCTAATATTTTTTTCATAACTCAATCCCCCTTTTACGCAAAGAATGAAAGGATAAGACCGCCTGCGATAACGGAAGCAATCTGACCTGAAACGTTAACACCGATGGAGTGCATAAGAAGGAAGTTGGAGCTATCCTCCTCAAGACCAAGCTTATGTACAACACGGGCGGACATTGGGAATGCGGAAATACCTGCCGCACCTATCATTGGATTGATTTTCTTGTCCTTGGGCAAGAAAAGGTTCATAAGCTTTGCTATCATAATACCGCCAAAGGTATCGAAAATGAAGGCAACCAAGCCAAGACCCATAATGAGAAGTGTTTCAAATCTCAAGAACTCATTTGCAGTCATCTTGGAAGCAATTGTGATACCGAGGAAGATTGTGATAAGGTTAGCAAGCACCTTTTGTGCAGTTTCAGAAAGGGAGTTAAGCACGCCACACTCACGAATAAGGTTACCGAACATCAAAAATCCGATAAGTGCAACCGCGTCGGGAGCAACCAAGCCGACAATAACAGTAACTATGATTGGGAAAAGGATCTTTGTAAGCTTAGATACCTTTTTGCCTGTATATTGCATCTTGATAAGGCGTTCCTTTTGGGTTGTGCAGAGCTTGATAATAGGCGGTTGAACAAGGGGAACAAGCGCCATATATGAATAAGCCGCCACCATAATTGCCGCTGTGTAGTTAGAGCCAAGCGTGTTGGCAACGAAAATGGATGTTGGGCCGTCTGCCGCGCCAATAATAGCGATAGATGCCGCATCCTTCAGCTCGAAGCCGAAAAGTGATGACATACTCAAGGTAAAGAAGATACCGAACTGAGCTGCCGCACCGAAAATCATAAGCTTAGGGTTTGTGAGCAACGGCTCAAAGTCGATCATTGCGCCGATACCGATAAAGAGTATCAATGGGAAAAGCTCGTGAGAGTCGATACCGATGTCGAAAAGATGGTCGATAACTCCCTTAGCACCTGACTCTGGCAGGTTGATAAGAATTGCGCCAAAGCCCATAGGCAAAAGAAGTGTTGGCTCCATTTCCTTTTTGATGGCCAAGAAAATAAGAATACCGCCGATTATCCACATAACCAGCATTTTCCAGCCGCCGTCTTGGAACAGGAGCATTACGTTTTCAAATAAATCCATAACGTTTCTCCTATAATTATTTTACGCGTGATATTATATCACACAAGTAGCACAAAAACAAGGAAATTTTTCTTTTTTGCTAAAATTTTACACTATGCTGTTAGATTCCTCGCGCGCGCACGCGAAATAAAGGGTTGATTTTGAGCTTTAAATATGGTATAATAAGGTAACTATTTTTTCACAATCAGGTGAACTATGAAGAAGAAAAACAAAAAATGGGTTCGGTGGAGACACAAGGTGGTAACGTCCATTTTGCGATACACTCTGGGTCCGTTCACTAAAATAAAATACGGCATTAAGGTGGAAAGATTTAAGGACGAGGGCAAGCGCAACTACCTTGTTCTTTCCAACCATCAAACCGCCTTTGACCAGTTCTTTTTGGGTATGGCATTCAAGCAGCCGCTTTACTATATGGCAAGCGAGGACTTGTTCTCGAATGGCTTTACATCAAAGCTTATCAACTATCTTGTTGCCCCCATTCCTATCAAAAAATCCACCACTGACGTGCGTGCAGTAATGGATTGTATGCGTGTGGCAAAGCAGGGTGGCTCTGTGGCTATTTTTCCTGAGGGAAACAGAACCTTCAGTGGCAAAACCGAGCATATCAAGGATACAGTGGCACAGCTTGCCAAGGCGCTGAAGCTCCCAATTGCGCTTTTCCACATTGAGGGCGGATACGGTGTTCATCCACGCTGGAGCGACAAAACACGCAAGGGCAAAATGCGTGCTTATGTACACTCGGTTATTGAGCCCGAGGAGTATTTGCCCCTTTCCAACGAGGAGCTATATGAGCGCATTTGCCAGGCCATTTATGTAAACGAGGGAAATGCACAAAGCATTTATAAAAGCAAGAAAAAGGCAGAGGGCTTGGAGCGCGCAATGTACTACTGCCCTGTGTGCGGCCTTTCAAAATGGCAAAGCAAGGGCGATATCATCACCTGCACAGGGTGTGGCAAGGCGGCAAGATATACGGAGACCACCGAGCTTGTGGGCGTTGACGAGGCGTTCCCATACAAATTTGTGACAGAATGGTACGATGCGCAGTCAGACTATGTTCGCTCTCTTGACCCATCATCCTTTGGAGATGCTCCCGTTTACAGTGATATGGTGCGTCTTTTCAAGGTTATTCCATACAAGAAAAAGGAAAAGCTATTGAAGGCAGGCAAGCTTTGCTTGTTTGCTGACAGACTTGAAATCCGTTATCGGGACAGAGATGAGGAAAAGGCGCATTCCTTCCCCATTGAATCTATTTCCTCAATGGCGGTTCTTGGCAAAAACAAGATAAATCTGTACACAGGTAACGACATTTATCAAATAACGGGCTTGGAAAACAATTTCTGCGCTCTTAAATATGTTCAGCTTTATTATCATTTCGACAACGTAAGAAACGGAGGCTCAAATGGAGAATTTCTCGGATTATAGTGTTTGGGGAACAGTCAACCTAATTGCCGTTTTGTTGCTTAGTCTTTTGGCGGCAAATATTATCAAAAAGACCGTTCCTCTTTTAAGAGTATCTCTCATACCCACGTCAGTTCTAGGCGGAGCTATACTACTTATCATCTCGCTTATTTATTCAGCAATAACCGACAAGTATATTTTCAATGCGGGCTTCTTTGGTGGCAACGGACAAAATGTGCTTGAAATTATCACCTATCATATGCTTGCCCTTGGCTTTATCGCCACATCCTTCAAGCCTGTAAAAAAGAAGCTGACAAAGCGCCGAACAAAGGAAATCTTTGACACGGGCGTTGCCACAGTTTCTACATATCTTTTGCAGGGCGTGCTTGGTATGGGCATTACCATTTTGTTTGCTCTTGGTGCCTTTGCCGTTGCAAAGTATGCCGGTATCCTTTTGCCCTTTGGCTACGGTCAAGGTACAGGACAGGCACTGAACTGGGGCGGTGTTTATGAATCCGACTACGGATTTATAGGCGGTAAGAGCTTTGGTCTTACAATTGCGGCATTCGGCTTTATTTCAGCCAGCATTGGCGGCGTTATTCACTTGAACATTTTGCGCAAAAAGGGTCACACCACCGTGCACGAGGAGGACGAGGCGGAAGCTCTTGTTTCCGAGGAAATTCAAGAGGCTGACGAAATTCCAATGAGCGGCAGTATGGACAAAATGTCCGTGCAGATTGCCTTTGTTTTTGCGGCATACGTTGTTTCTTACGGCATTATGTATTTGCTTGCAAAATTCTTCCCGAGTCTTACAAGCGTAATTTACGGCTTCAACTTCCTTTTCGGTGTTTTGGTGGCTACGCTTTTCTGCGTTGTTATCAACCATTTGCGCCGAGCAAAAATTGTGAAAAAGCAGTATATCAACTCGTTTTTAATGGACCGTATCGGCGGCTTCTGCTTTGATATCATGGTTATTGCCGGTGTTGCGGCTATCAGAATTGAGGCTCTCAAGTCTTACTTGCTCGTTCTTTTAACACTTGGTCTTGCCGGCGCGTTTGTCACTTACTTCTATTTGCGCTTTGTTGCAAGAAAGCTGTTCTCCCGTTATTCCGAGGAGCAATTTTTAATGATGTACGGCATGCTCACAGGTACTGCCTGCACAGGTATTATTTTGCTCCGCGAAAAGGACCCTGAATTCAAAACCCCAGCGTCAGATAACCTGGTTTACCAAAACGTGCCCGCTATGGTTTTCGGCTTTCCGCTTATGCTTATAGCTAATTTAGCACCTCAGCATCCCTATATAACCATCGGTATTCTTGCAGGCTTCTTCCTTGTTTTGAACATCATTCTTTTCCGCCCGTACATCTTCGGTGTGCGCAGGCGCAGGAAAAAGCGGTTGGCAGAGGAACAGGCTCAGAAAATGGAAAATAAATAAAATTAAAAGGCTCCGTTTGGAGCCTTTTAATTTTCCCTTTTTAATTTTGAATTTTGCATTTTGAATTTTGCATTACTTATAGTTAACCACCTCGTCGCGAGTAGGTATAGACATCTGTGCACCCTTGCGTGTGCAGGCAATAGATGCGGCAAGAGAGCCATATGCCATGGCATCCTCAATGCTTGCCCCCTCTGCCAGCTTAGCGCACAAGCCACCTGTGGCTGTATCTCCTGCGGCAGTGGTATCAACAGGCGTGATTTTAATGCAGGGGTAGGTTTTTGCGCCATCTCGTGTGGCAATTTCATAGCCTGCTGCGCCAAGTGTTGTAATAACAGTTTTTATACCGCGGTCAAACAAGGACTCCTTGCCACCCAAAATTTCGCTTTCTGTTTCGTTTGGTGTGATAATGTCAACGAACTTGGCATATTTTAGAATGTCAACATTGGCAGGAGCAGGGTTGAGCACTGTGAAAAGCCCCTTTTCCTTGGCTTTTTCAAGTCCGTAGCCAACAATATCTATGGGGTTTTCAAGCTGAGTTAGGAATATATCTCCCGCCTCAGCCACATGAAGAGCGCTGTCTATATCATCCTTTGAAAGATAACCGTTTGCACCGCTATCGATAATAATACGGTTTTCACCATTAGTTACAACTATTACAGCAACACCCGTTGGCACGCACTCTATTTTGCGCACGCTATCAGTGTTGACTCCTGCGCTTTTCAAATTATTTATAAGGGTGTCACCAAAGCCATCCGCACCAACACAGCCGCACATATATGCTTGACCGCCAAGCTTGGCAACCGCCGTTGCCTGGTTTGCGCCCTTGCCGCCCGAATTTTCCATAAATCCGCTACCCATAATGGTCTCGCCCCCACGTGGCGCATATGGCGCATTTATCACCAAATCTGTATTTAAGCTACCCGCTATAATAATCTTTTTCATAAAATTCTCCTTGAGCCGTTTTTTTAATTATGCCATATTTTTAAAAATAATTCAAGCACTACTTGACAAAGTGCAAAATTAATAGTATAATTGCGCACGGCGCAATTTTGCGCAACCGAAATTTATTCAAGGGAGAATGATAAAATGAGAGCAGCGGCACATCAGCACAAATACAGTCTGCGCCATCCGTTAGCGTGGCTTATACACATTTTCAAGGATGTGGTTTGTCCCTTTGCGCGCAAAAATGCGGTTATGGTAATTGCCCTTTTTGCCGCCCTTGTTACCTGCTTTATTGTGCCACCTGACAAAGCATATCTTGACTATTTTGATATGAAAACGCTCTGTTGCCTGTTCTCTGTTTTGGCAGTTGTTTGCGCACTTAAAAACGTGAGATTTTTCTATATTCTCGCCCGCCGTGTCGTTCAGCTTTTCAAAAATGCAAGAGCATCTGTTTTAGCATTGGTGTACATCACCTTTATCGGCTCAATGCTCATTGCCAACGATATGGCGCTCCTTACCTTTTTGCCCCTTGGCTTCTTTGTTTTAAAGGAAACAGGCAAGGAAAAGTATATGGCTTTTACCTTTATTATGCAAAATATTGCGGCTAACCTAGGCGGTATGCTCACTCCATTTGGCAATCCGCAAAACCTGTACCTTTACACCTACTTTAACATTCCTACAATGGAATTTATGGGAATTATGCTTTCCCCATTCCTTTTGTCAATTTTCTTAATCACCCTTTGCTGTATCATTTTTGTCAAGGGTGAGAAATTGGAAATCAGTGACGAGGCTGTGTCCCTGCCCGTGGGTCGCACCCTTGTTTACCTTTTGCTCTTTGCCCTTTCCATCATAATCGTTTTTAGAGTTATACACTATTACATAGGCTTGGCGATTATTTTCATCTCTCTTTTAATTATGGACAGAGAGGCGCTGAAGCGCGTTGATTATCCACTTCTTTTGACCTTTGTTTTCTTCTTTATTTTCGCAAACAATATGGCAAGAATTGATAGCGTGCGAGGTCTTTTTGTGGGTCTTATGGACAAGAGCGCTCTTGTTTTCAGCGCACTTTCCTGCCAGTTTATCAGCAACGTTCCGTCCGCTATTTTGCTCTCACAGTTTACAGAGAATTATCGCGATTTGCTCCTCGGCGTTAATATTGGCGGTGTAGGTACACTTATTTCATCCCTTGCGTCCCTTATTACATTGCGCGAATATTCCCACGCAAACCCCACAGGCACAAGGAGCTACATTGTAAAGTTCTCCATTTTCAACTTTGCATTTTTGGGAATCCTCATAGGCGCTATGATGCTGATATAAAAGAAAAAAGCTCCGTTTGCCCAACTTCTCATAAGGAAGTTGGGCAGTTTTATTCGCCTGCGGCGAGTTCTATTGCTTCGCAGTGATATTCATCTTGCGATGAGTGGTATTCGCTACGCGAGTTTGGATGCGAATAAAATATCACTGAAGCCGTAAGGCTTCAATATCACTATCGCGTCAGCGATAATATCACTCCGACGAAGTCGGAATATCACTCTTGTTTTCACTGCCGATTTGTGATATAATGGGATATCGTAGGGCGGGGGCTTGCTCTCGCCGTTACATAAAATTTAGGTCAATAAGACGGCGGGAGTAAACCCCCGCCCTACAAGGGGTATGGGCTTAGCCCTGTGCCTTTGTAAAACAAAGGCGAAACTGGCGATAAAACAGAACGATAAATAAGAATTTGTAGGTGCGTGCAATGAACCTAATAGAATTAACTCACAAGAACGATATTTTACAAACATATGAGATTTACAAACACTGTATGTTTATGCCTACCGAAGAAAAGTTTAATAAGAAAGTAGAACAAT
>JAZQWO010000012.1:0-4134 GCA_045632405.1 Eubacteriales bacterium
TGAAATCTGTATCGCTCCTGTTTGATAAAGTATATCCTTGCTTTCTTAATGTTGATTGAACACTTTGAAAAATGCTATTTCTGATTGTGTTATCCTCGCTTCGGCAACACCAAATGTCGCCCGGCTCTTTCTCATAGAATAACGGAATTGTTGCAAGCTCGTCATTAGCTGTCTTTCCGCTAATTCTACCGCCTTTAAGCACGAAAGTTTTTACGCCTATTTCGCTATCGCTTATTTCTTCCCCTCGCAATAATCTGCGCCTTATTTCAGCTTTATATTGAGGAGTAAATTTCTTTTTCTCCTGTTCTGTATGATTAGGAATAAAAAGTTCTTTGAATATCTTCGGGACGATTACATTAGCCATCGTTTCCCCCTTCTGCGCTCGTGTCGGTGAAAATAAAGGTTATGCCCTTTTCTTGCTTTTCTCCGCCGTCAACGTCTTTATTGATATTCACGCCTAAATCGGTGAGTATCTTCAAGCCACCAAAAAGTTCCTTAACACTTGCCTTGCTCAATTTCTTTGGCAATAGCTTTGTAATTTGGTCGAGTATGCTTGTTAAATCTCCTTTATGACTTTCAAGCCATTGTGTAATGGTTTCGTTTTTTATAGTGGTCAAATTCTGCTCAAAATCTGCTCTATTGTCAAGGTAACTCTTTACCGTGTTTCTTGATATTTTGTACTGTCTTGCAAGCGCTGAAATAGATGTGCCATTGGCGTGTGATGTGACAAGCTCCAGCACTTGTTTATCATTCAATTTTGTTGGCACATCAATGCTCCTTTCTTAGTCTACCTTGATGCAAACATTCTCCCATTTCTTGTAAGCATCAAAATAGAGTTCCTTTTTATCTCCGTTGTATGTAAGCTCGTAATACATACCGTCAAACAATGTTGTGCTTAGCAAAGCCTTGTTGTTCTGCAAAGCCTTACACTCCCAAACGATATATACATCATCTGTTGTTATTTCCTTTTTATCTGCCTTGTCAAGATGCTTGTTTGCATACTCTGCAACGGTCTTTTTGCATAATTCGGTAAAATCCTTTTCGTTCATATTATATCCTTTCTTTTTGGCATAAAAAAAGCAAGGTCACCCTTGCGTAATGTATAAGAAAAGCACACGGTTAGGTGTGCTTTAGTTTATTTTGTTAATGGTTTTCCGTATTTATCTAAGCCATTTTTCAAATTTATTTTGGCTTTTTCTCTTGAAATTAAATTAAAATCATCCTTTTCGTTTTCTTCATAGACACATTCAACACCTGTATATGTCCAATGGCAATGCGGACACACAGTATCGTATGGGTTGTCGTCTATTAAGGTATCACAAATAGGGCATTTTACTTTTTCCATTGTTGCAACCTCTCTTGCGCAGATATTTTTTTGAATTTTTTCTCTCCAACTGTATAAAATGTGTGTATTATACCATCATCCGATACAACTATCATTCTGTTATTTTGGGTATTGTATTTGTAAAATCTTTTTCGCAAACCACCAAAATAAACAATGCCATCCCCACTATTCCAAAAATCTATTGCTGCCCTTTGGTACTCTTTCGGGTTTTTAAACCCCATTTCCCTCATATGGTCTAAATGGTCCGGACTTGTTAATAAATTTTTATCTCCAAAGCCATACACCTCTTTGGGCGGTGTATATTCTTTATTTTCGGTGTTGTTTTCAATTTGTTTTCTCTTGCTTGAAAAGAAACTTAATGCTATCAAAAGCCTATCTTTCTTTTCCTTAGTCCACCCTTTGCCATTTCCATATTTCCCGTCTTTGGTATTGTATTCTTGTAATTCACCGTGAGAGTTTAGTTTTTGTGCCACTTATAGTATAGCTCCTTTATGTATTTTTGTCAATACGAAAAGGACACCCTTTCGGAATGTCCCATTGGAGCCTAATCTCATCACGTGCCAACGTGCATTTTCCCCAGCAGTATCAAGGGTTACAGGGTTTTGGAAGTGTGCGCGCCTTCACATTAATGTATAATGGTAAAAAATAAAAATGAGGTAATTTTTATGTATCAAATTACAGAAAAAGTCATTACCTTGGAGGGTTGCGACCACGTGGTTTACGGCATTTGCGGTAATGATATTCTGATTGATGACATTAGCCCTGATTTTACCAAGGTTTGCACATTAGTTGATGCCTTAAATAAGGAAAATCCCGATCCCATTCATATTTATGATATAGTGGAGGATTTTCTCGCATTTGATGATTTTTAGCTCTATTTTTTGTCAATAATACTCCCAAGCATATTTTGGAGGTTATATATGGCAAAAATTATAATCATTGGCGGAGGTGTTGCGGGTCTTTCGGCAGGGATATACGCACAGTTAAGCGGTCATCACGCGGTCATATGCGAAAAAAATCAAGTCCTTGGTGGCAATCTGACAGGGTGGCAACGGGGGGAGTATCACATAGACAATTGCATCCATTGGCTGACAGGCACAAATCCCGCATCCGCTTCTTACAAAATGTGGGTGGAGCTTGGCGCGCTCGGTGATGTTGACGTATATCAAGGCGACACTCTTTACACCTATGAGCAAGGCGGCAAAGCAATTTCTCTTTACAAGGATATAAACAGACTCGAGGGGGAAATGCTCAAATACTCCCCCGATGATAAGGAGGAAATACAAAGCTTTATCAAGGCAATCAAGATAATTCAGGGCATTTCTTCCATCGGCGGCGTTAACCACAACGAAAAAAGCACAAATTTTCAAAAGCTCCTCTCTCTGCCCGTCATTATGAAATACCACCGTATGTCCACAAGGGAGTTAGCCAACCGCTTCAAAAGTCCCTTGATACAAGGCTTTCTTTCCACATTTATTGGGGAATCCTTTTCTTCCCTTGCATTAATCGCGGTTTTCGCTCATTTCTGTGGTGAAAACGGCGGTATTCCGCGTGGTGGCTCTGTATCAATGGCAAAAAGAATGGAAAGGCGATTTACCGACCTTGGCGGCACTGTCTTACCTGCGTCAGAGGTTATGCACATCGAAACAAGAGGAAGCCTTGCCACCTGTATCACCCTTGCAGACGGAACACAGGAGCACGGTGACTACTTTGTTTTGACTACCGACCCACAAATCACCTTCGGCACAATTATCGGTTGTGCTATGCCAAAAGCCTTGACAAGGCTATACAAAAACAGCCGACTTTTTAGGTTTTCCAGCTATCACTGTGCCTTTTCCTGTGACACGGACACCCTACCATTCAAGGGTGATTATATTTTTGAAATCCCCGAGGAATTTCACAAAAAGCTCCACACAAGCCATTTGACCCTTCGTGAGTTCAGCCACGAAAAAAGCTTTGCTCCAACGGGCAAAAGCATTATACAAACAATGGTGTTTCTTAACGGAGCTTTGGCAAAGGAGTTTATCAAGCTTAGGTGCAACCCTCAAAAATATCAAGCAAAAAAGCAGGAGCTATCAAGCATTACCGAGGACTTGATAACCAACCATTTTCCAGAGCTCAAGGGCAAGCTCAAGTGCATAGATGTGTGGACACCTGCAAGCTACAAAAGATATGTCAACTCGGAAATTGGCTCATATATGAGCTTTATAATTGCCCCAGGCTATCTACCCACAAGCAAGCATTACCAATTGAACGAGTTCAAAAATGTGTTTCTCGCAACACAGTGGCAGCAGCCCCCCGGTGGACTTCCCATTGCGGCGGAGGCAGGCAAAATGGCAATTGAAGCTATTTGCAAGCTAGAAAAGCAATACGAAAGAAAAAGACAAAAATCAAAGGTGAGTATAACAAGCTAAGAAAAGGGGCTGTCGCATTAAGCGACGCCCCTTTTTTGGGGGTAGTGAAATGAGTGTTGACCCAACCCCTAAAAATGCAAAGCATTTTCAAGGAACCCTTGGGGAAGCCGTGAACTCGTACACAAAAGGGGTTCCCCAAGCTGATCTGTAGGGTACGACGCCCTCGGCGTACCGTTTTTTGGGTTCACGTGGGGGCGTACTTGGTACGGAAGACCCAATCCCTGCAAATGCTTAGACATTTGCACGGAACTTAGGGGCGTGCGAGGTCGCGGATAAAAAACAGACACAAAAATGAAGGGAACTTGCAAAGCTTGCAAGTTCCCAACCTTATTTTGTTTTAAAAATATTGGAAAAACAAAGATTTCGAGGATAGAG
>JAZQWO010000013.1:0-87696 GCA_045632405.1 Eubacteriales bacterium
TTTGCACGGAACTTAGGGGCGTGCGAGGTCGCGGATAAAAAACAGACACAAAAATGAAGGGAACTTGCAAAGCTTGCAAGTTCCCAACCTTATTTTGTTTTAAAAATATTGGAAAAACAAAGATTTCGAGGATAGAGGTGTGTGTTTTTGGTCTGTGCTTATTGCAACACCCCCTTTTATTTCTATAACACCTTGATATTCGTCCCTGTCACAAATAATTTCGCCGACACAGGGCACAGTGATTTTACCGCTATACACGTTTTTGATGCTGATGACGGGAGTGGTGATTTCCGCGTTTACATAGCTTTTTTCAAATGCTAAATCGCACTCGTGCATTTCGCAATTTATAAGCGTCAAGCCACGACAATAGCAAAGTGGCTGTGTGCCTGTGATAACACAGTTTATAAGAGTTAAATTTTCGGAATACCAGCCAAGATATTCGCCCTTTACTACCGAATTTTTAACAGTTACATTTTTTGCGTGCCAAAATGCATCCTTTGTGTCAAATACACAGTTATCAAAATCTGCGTTTTCTATGTATTGGAAGGAGTATTTGCCCTTCATTTCAAGGCCCTTGGCAATTATATTTTTAGCTCTTGAAAAAATGTAAAAGCCTTCAATATAAGAGTCATTTATTTTAAATCCACGAGTGTCCCAGCCGAACTCGTCGGAAACAATGCGGCATCTATCAAGGGCGATGCTTTCGCTCTCGCGCACAGCCTTAGTGCCGTCTATTTTAGTGTCCTTAATTTCTGCGCCCTCACAGTACCAAATGGGCGCGCGGCAGGCGGTGGTCAGCTCACAATTTTCAATTTTAATATTTTTAGTGTGCCAGAAGGGATAGCGCAGGTTAAAATAGCAATCTGTGGCGGTAATGCTTGAGCTTTCCTTCAATGCGCTCTCTCCGTCAGCCGCACCTGTAAAGGAACAACCCTTTACAAGCAAGTCACAGCTCTCATACAAAGCGCGCTCGCAATCATAGCTCATACCCTCAACAATTTTCATATTCACCCCACCTTTCTCGGTTATTTTATCACATCACTCCTTTTTTGTCAATGTACAACTTTATATGACCATAAAATGTAGCGGAGAAACTTATAGGTAGCGTCAACGCAAAATAAGCAAAGCCCTGCTTAATGCCATTTGTCACGCTTCTTTCCTCAGTCAAAGGATTATAGCTTTAACCCTTTGACTAAGATCCCCAGCACCCATCAAAACAACACAGCCACAGGTGGAACTAGCGACCCTGTGTGCGATTTTTTCAATATCTGCCACAAATTCGCCATCACAGTCAAGGGCTAAATTTTCCTCGCTTACGCCGAAAACGTTTTCCTCTCGTGCGGAAAATGTAGGGGCAATTATAAGCTCGTCAGCCAAGGAAAGCGCCTTGATAAACCGAGGGTAAAGATGAAACGTGCGGGAAAAGGTGTGGGGCTGAAAAACGCACATTACGCGCCCATATCTACCCTTTAACGTGGAGAGAGAAGCCTCGATTTCCGTTGGGTGATGGGCATAATCCTCAAAAACATCCGCCCCTGTGTCGTTTTTCTTCAAAAATCCCATTCTTCCCGCAACACCCGAAAATGAAGAGAGGCTTTTTTCAATAACGCGTGCAGAGATGCCCATTGTGTACGCAACGGCAAAAGCGCCAAGGGCATTATAGACGTTGTGCTTTCCCGCCTGTTGCAAGCTAAAATGAGAAATTAACTCACCGCACTTATAAACCTTTGTTTTTCCGTCAGCGCACATTTCCCCTCTGTACGTTGATCCTTCCTCTAAGCCAAAGGTGATGGCACATCTGTGTATCAGGTGACGTGACAAGGGGTCATCCCTGTTTAAATAAACTCTCCTTGCATTTTTGATATAGCTTTGAAACGAGGCGATTATTTCCTCTTGAGTACCAAAGAAGTCCAAATGCTCATTGTCGATATTTAACACCATAGCATCTGTGCAGGGCAGACTTAAAAAGGAATTCTGATATTCACAGGCCTCAAAAATGCAACACTCCCTGCCACCAAATTGGAAATTGGAGTGAAAATCCTGCATTTGACCGCCACAGAAAACAGTTGGATTTTTGTGTGCATCCCAAAATATTTTGCCAAGCATAGCCGTGGTTGTGCTTTTGCCGTGCATGCCCGAGACCCCACAGCTGAATTTGTGCAGGGAAACAAGATACCCAAGCAGATTTGCACGGGAAATAAGTGGCAGACCAAGGCGCTTTGCCTCTTTGTATTCGTGGTTGTTTTCGTCTATTGCATTGGTATACACCACCAAGTCAGACCCACGCACATTGTCAGGCGTGGAGTAGTACCGTATTTCGCCGTATTTTTCAAGCTCCTCTGTTAATTGAGTCCTGGCTCTATCGTAGCCGAGTATTTTTTTACCACAAAGAGCGCAAAACTTGGCAATTGCGCTCATGCTCACCCCACCTACGCCTATAAAAAACACTGTTTCAGCTATGCTAAACACCTTGTTTATGTCAAAAATAGATAAATTTGTGTTTGAAATTGACATAATTATGCTCCTTTACTTGTCAATTGTGACAAAAATGTTAAAAATATAGGAAAATTTACTTAAATATTTGAAATTCTACTTGAAGAAAATGTAAAACTTTGCTATAATTGATTTGTCAATAAATTTGTCGTTCGAGGGGAGGACGAAAAATGGTTGTAACAGATATCAAAATCAGAAAGTTTTTTAATGACGGCCCTATGAAGGCAGTTGTTTCTGTTACCTTTGACGGAGCACTTGCGGTACACGATATTAAGGTTATTAACGCAAAGGACAAGTTCTTTATCGTTATGCCAAGCCGTAAGAATCCTGACGGTACATACAGAGACATCGTGCATCCAATCAACTCTGATTTCAGAGCTGAGCTTGAGGGTGCAGTTATTAAAGCGTACTTTGATGGCCTTGCTACCGCTGAGTTTGCAGACGGCGAAGTAGCAGATGCTGAGTAAATCCGCAAAACAGTCGGCTTAATGCCGACTTTTTTGTTTTATATTATTGACATAGGCGACATTTCTTGTTATAATATTACAATGATATTAATTTATTAATATATTATGCAATTTATTTATATTTGCGAGGTTTATTATGGCAGTTAAAATACAAAAGCCAAGGGGAACTATGGATATTTTCCCATCTGAGGCACGCCTTTGGCAGAAAATCGAAAGCACCGCGCGCGGCGTTGCCGCAAGATACGGCTTTGGTGAAATCCGCACCCCAACCTTTGAGGAGCTGGCGCTTTTCAAGCGCGGCGTTGGTGAGGTTACTGACGTTGTGCAAAAGGAAATGTACACATTCACCGACCGTGAGGACAGAGTGTTTGCTCTCCGTCCGGAGGGTACGGCATCCTGTGTGCGCGCTATTATCGAAAACGGCAAGGCATCAGACGTTATGCCCCTGCGTTACTATTATATTATCAACTGCTTCAGATATGAAAAGCCACAGGCAGGCAGAAGCCGTGAGTTCTTCCAGTTCGGCACAGAAATGTTTGGCACTAAGGACGCAAGCGCTGATGCAACAGTAATTTCCTTGGCTGACTCTCTCATTCGCGAGCTTGGCATTGAAAATGTGGAGCTTCACATCAACTCTATCGGTTGCCCCAATTGCAGACCTAAGTATAGAGAAGCCTTGGTTGAGTATTTCAAAGCCCACGAGGAGGAGCTTTGCGATACCTGCCGCGAAAGATTAAAGACAAACCCACTTCGCGTTCTTGACTGTAAGAGCCCTGTTTGCTCCGCAATTGCTAAGGACGCGCCTAATACAGTTGATTATCTTTGTGACGAGTGTGATACACACTTTTCTGACTTGAAGAGCTATCTTGATGCGCAGGGAATCAAGTATTCCGTTGACACAAGAATAGTTCGCGGTCTTGATTATTACACAAAGACGGTATTTGAATTTATTTGTCCTGTTATCGGCGCGCAAAGCACAGTTTGCGGCGGCGGACGCTATGACGGACTTATGGAGCAGCTTGGCGGCCCATCCCTTCCGGGCATTGGCTTCGGTATGGGTCTTACCCGTATCATTCTTGCTATGCAGGCAAGCGGCGCTGCTGAAATTCCCGAAAACAAGCCTGTTTTGTACATCGCACCAATGGGTGCCGCAGCACGTGCAAAGGCACTTCACATTGTTAGCGCACTTCGTGCCCGTGGCTACTATGCAGAGTGCGACATAAGCGCAAGAAGCCTGAAGGCACAAATGAAATATGCGGACAAGCTTGGCGCGCGCTACACTCTTATTATTGGTGACTCCGAGCTTGAAAGCGGACGCGCACAGCTCAAGGATATGGCAAATAGCACACAGACAGAAATTGAAATAGATAATGTAGTAGATATTATCTGCAAGGAGTAAATATGGAAATTTTTGAGAAAAACGATAGCCGCACACACTATTGCGGCACTCTTACAAAGGCTAATATTGGCGAGCGCGTTTGCGTTCTCGGCTGGGCACAGAAGCAAAGAGATTTAGGCTCTCTTATCTTTATTGACCTTCGTGACAGAAGTGGCATTGTTCAGCTTGCCTTTGACGAAAATACAGAAAAGGAAATCTTTGACAAGGCATTTACAGTTCGTGCTGAATTTGTTCTTTGCGCAAAGGGTGTTGTTCGTGAAAGAGCAACAATAAACAAAAACATCCCAACAGGCGACATTGAAATCGTTGTTGACGAATTCAAGATTTTGAACAAGGCGCAAACCCCACCGTTTGAAATTAATGACAACGGTGACGTTAAGGCTGAGCTCCGTATGAAGCACAGATATTTGGACCTTCGCCGTCCTTGCATGCAGAACAATATTATTGCAAGATCCAAGATTACAAATCTTACAAGAAACTACTTTAATGAAAACGGCTTTATCGACATTGAAACACCAAACTTGATTAGACCAACTCCGGAAGGCGCTCGTGACTACCTTGTTCCAAGCCGTGTTCACAAGGGCAATTTCTATGCGCTTCCGCAGTCTCCACAAATTTACAAGCAGCTTCTTATGTACTCTGGCTTTGACAGATACATTCAGATTGCAAGATGCTTCCGTGACGAGGATTTGCGTGCTGACCGTCAGCCTGAGTTTACTCAAATAGATATGGAAATCTCCTTCACAACTGAGGATGAGATTATCGCTATAAATGAAGGCTTTATGGCTTACATTTTCAAAAACTTTATGGGCAAGGAGCTTAAAACCCCATTCCCACGTATGACATGGCACGAGGCTATGGAAAGATACGGCTCTGATAAGCCTGATATCCGCTTCGGCTTTGAGCTTACAGATATTTCCGACATTGTTGCAGGCAGTGAGTTCAAGGTGTTCTCCGGTGCTGTACAAAACGGAGGATCTGTTCGCGCTATCAACGTTAAGGGCGGCGCTAAGTTCTCACGTAAGGAAATAGACTCTCTTACAGAAAAGGCAAAGCACTACCACGCAAAGGGCTTGGCTTGGCTCAAGCGCGCAAACGGTGAGATTTCCTCATCCTATGCCAAGTTCCTCTCCGAAAGCGAAAACAACGCAATAACAGAGCGTCTTGGTCTTGAGGATGGCGACCTTATTTTGATTGTTGCTGACAAAAACAAGGTTGTGTTTGATACTCTTGGTGCGCTCCGTTGCGAGTGTGCAAAGCGCCTTGGCTTGCTTGATCCATTTGACTTTAAGTTCTTGTGGGTAACAGAGTTCCCACTCTTTGAGTACAGCGAGGAGGATGGCAGATTTTACGCTATGCACCATCCATTCACAGCTCCTATGGCTGAGGACTATGAGTTCATTGACTCTGACCCGGGCAGAGTAAGAGCAAGAGCTTACGATATCGTGCTCAATGGTACAGAGCTTGGTGGAGGCTCTATCAGAATTAACACAACTGAAATGCAGGAGCATATGTTCTCCGTTCTTGGAATTACCAAGGAGGACGCACAGGAAAAATTCGGCTTCCTGCTTGAGGCATTCAAGTACGGTGTACCACCTCACGGCGGCTTGGCATTCGGTCTTGACAGACTTGTTACCTTGCTTCTCGGTCACGAGGATATCCGTGATGTTATCGCCTTCCCTAAGGCTCAAAACGCATCCGAAATTATGTCCAAGTGTCCGTCATTTGCAAACCCTGCCGATCTTGTCGAGCTTGGCATTGCAATTGTCGCAGAAGAAAATGAATAATACAAAACAACGGCACATTTCCTGTGCCGTTGTTTTAAAAATGAGGAGCATATATGGCAACTGTTGCAGAAGCTCTTGAACGGCTTGGAAAATCCAAGTTCCGCTCATCCTTTTATTTAACTAAAAAGGAAAAGGAGTATGTTCTTGAAAAGGGGCTTGATACAATAAAATCACACGCGAAAGATTTTATTTCAAAGCGCTTGTCACCTGCGCATATACCAAACGACGGCTCACAAACACCAACGAAGGGTCATCCCGTTTTCAAGGCGCAGCACGCCTGTGCCTGTTGCTGTCGAGGCTGCTTGAACAAGTGGTATAAGGTGCCGAAAAGCATAGCATTATCAAGGCTTCAAGAGGAAAAGATAGTAAATCTTTTGATGGCTTGGATTGAAAAGGAAATGGAGCAAAACAAATAAATGTAAATATTTACATTTGAACAGTTATTATATATGATAGGTGGAACATGAACTATACTTATATTTTGGAGTGTGCTGACGGAACACTATATTGCGGTTGGACAAACGACCTTGAAAAACGTCTAAAAACACATAACGATGGCAAGGGCGCAAAATACACACGCTCACGCCTTCCCGTTACCCTTGTGTACTATGAGGAGTTTGAAACTCCACGCGAAGCACAAAGCCGTGAAGCAAAAATCAAACGTCTGACAAGAGCGCAAAAGCTACTGCTGATTAAAAATCAACGTGCTTGACTTTCTTATGTATTTGCGATACAATATAATTGTAAACAAAGTGTAAACCTCGAAAAAAGTTGAAGGTTTTTTGCATTAATTGTTGTTTTTAACTATAGATAGAAAAAATATAAAAAGGAGAGAAAAAATGAAAAGATTACTTTTATTGCTTATTACTTTAAGCATGCTTGTGTGTGTTGCATTCCTTTTTAGCAGTTGCACTGATGGGCCTGTGGAAAAGCAATCTGTAACGGTCTATTTTAATACCCGTGGCGGTAATGTTGTTGAAGGGGAAACACAAGCTAAAATTGACAAAGGTGCAATCCTGCGTGATGATTTGTTCCCAGAGGTCGAGAGAAATGGCTACGAGTTGAGTTGCTGGGCGTACGATATGAATGGCGAGAACGTATGGTATTCAAGTGACAATTTTTTAGAGGATACTACACTGTATGCTATTTGGGAAAAATCTGATGATGTAGCTCCTGAAAGCTCCACTCCTGATTCTTCAAAGCCTGACGAAGAAAAGGAAATGATAAAGATTACATTTTCTGCAAAGAATGACGAAGGTGACGGAGAAATTCTTGTTTTAGCTGAGCTTGAAATTGAAAAGGGTACTCGTTTGAGTAAGGATATGCTACCTTTGATTATGTGTGAAGGATACGATTTTGTATGCTGGGCATATGACTTTAATGGTGACGAGGTGTGGAACGCTACCGACATCTTTACTTCCGACACAACTCTTTACGCTATATTGACTCCTGCAAAGGAAATGGTTACAATTACCTTCAACCTACGTGGTGGGGACCTTGTAGACGGCTATGGAGCAATTCAAATTGAAAAGGGTACAGGAATAAACATAAATATGTTCCCTGAGGTTGAAAGGGAAGGTTACCGTCTTGTATGTTGGGCTTACGACCGAGAAGGAAAAAATCCGTGGGAAGAATCTGACATATTCAACGAAAGCACCACACTTTATGCCGTTTGGGAATGTGAGCCTATAACCATTACCTTTGACCCTCTTGGCGGTAATGTTATAAGCGGAGATGTCCAAATAGAAATTCCCAAATTTAACAAATTTGATGAAAGCCAATTTCCTGTGGTTAAAAAACCGGGTTATGTGTTACTCTATTGGGCATATGATAAAGACGGTGTGGAGAAATGGAATGGATCTTTAATCTATCATGAGGACACTGTGATTTATGCCATTTGGCAAGAATCCGTAACTATTATCTTTAATACAGGAATGGGATATTTTGAAAATTCAGAAGATTATGAGGCTGTTATTCCTAAGGGTAACAGACTTGAGAAGCTTCCAACTCCTGTAGCCGACGACCGCAGTTGGGTATTTGCAGGCTGGTATAAGGATGAGGCTTGCACGGAATTAGCTTCACTTTCAAACAAATATAGCCAAGATACAACTCTTTATGCAGGCTGGGAGAAAAATGAGCCATGCACAGACGACACTTATGGACATTTATTCGGCTCTTGGGAAGAAGAAAAGAGAGCGGATTGCACCAACGCAGGCGTTTATGCGCGATATTGCCTATATTGTCAGTACAAACAGACCAAAATATCAGAGCCTGCAAAGGGTCACCAGGTCACAAGCTGGCAGGAGCACTTTATGACAAAGGTGGGAGTTTGTACAAGAATTGGTTGCGGTGAGATAATAAAGGTAAGCTATAACAATGTTACAAGCGATGTCCTTGGCAACGATGCAGAGGCGCAGATAGAGGGTAACAATGATAAGTTCTTTTCACCAAGCTTTATAAATTTAGTTAACGGAAAATGGGATGACGGTGCAGGGGAATATGTATCTCCAAGGGGCAACGGAGCAGCCTATGTGCAGTTCAATCTCATATCTGCCACATCTTTAGACAGAATTTATTTCAAGGGTGAGAGCCTTACCTCAATTATTGTCTATGTACAATGCGAGGGAGATGAAGAATTTACCTTGGCAGGCATTTGCGGTAGCACAACTGACATTGATAACATCCCATATGTAGAGGCTGACTCAACAAAGAAAATAGTTTCTGTTCGTTTTGTTGAGGAAAATCCGTCAATCGGTGGCGCAAAATGGCAAGAAATTGCGTTTACTAAAGCCCTCGAGGAAGTGATTGAGGACAGCAACACAGGTGGCGCAGGCGGAGAGAACGAAACAGGCGGAGTATCCCTCTGGAATATCAATTAAATAAAATAAAGCCTTCTCACTGAGAAGGCTTTATTTAACGATAAAAAAGCCGCCGAGCGAGCCTGCTCGGCGGTGAATTTTATTCCTGGGAATAAAGCTTATAAAGCTCTGCGTAAATGCCGCCCTTTTCTATAAGCTCTTGGTGTGTGCCGCTTTCCTCAATACCGTTTTCCGTAAGCACCAAAATGCGGTCTGCGTTTTTGATGGTGGTTAAGCGGTGGGCAATTGTAAAGGTGGTTCGCCCTTGTGCCAGCTTTTCAAGAGATTTTTGCACAATGCGCTCACTCTCGTTGTCGAGGGCGCTTGTTGCCTCATCAAGAATAAGAATTGGCGGATTTTTAAGGAACACGCGAGCGATTGAAATTCTTTGCTTTTGTCCGCCTGAGAGCTTGACTCCGCGCTCGCCCACATAAGTGTCGTAGCCATTTGGCAAGGACATAATAAAGTCGTGTGCGCCTGCCATTTTAGCACTTTCAATAATTTCTTCGTCAGTTGCGTCCTTTTTGCCGTATGCAATATTTTCACGCACGCTGCCGGAGAAAAGATAAACCTCTTGGGCAACAACGCCAATGCTTTGACGAAGGGAATGCAGAGTGATGTCCTTGATGCTTATTCCGTCAACGGTGATGTCACCGCTTGAAATATCGTAAAATCTTGGAATGAGGGAGCAAAGGGTAGTTTTTCCGCCGCCTGAAGGACCTACAAGAGCTATGCTTTCGCCCTTGTTAACCTTTAGGCTAAGGTTGGTCAAAACCTCTTTCTTTTCACTTTCATAGCTAAAGGAAACATTTTTAAACTCAATCTCACCGCTTACGTTTTCAATGTCACGTGCATTTTCACTGTCCTTGATTTCAGGCTCAATTTCCATAATCTCGGAAAAACGGTCAATGCCTGTAATACCGCGCTGGAACTGCTCGGAAAATTCAACAAGCTTGCGGATTGATGTTATAAGCGTTGTTACAAATAAAAGGTAGGCAATATAGTCGGGGGCGGAAATTTTGTCATAAACCAGGAAAAGACCGCCTGCTACTACCACAACGATGTACATAAGACCGTCAAACAAACGGGTGGTTGATTGAAATGCACCCATAACGTAGTACGCCTTGGATTTTATCTTTAAGAATTTTTTGTTGCCGCCCTCAAATTTTTCCGCCTCTAAATCCTCATTGGCAAAGGATTTAACAACACGAATTCCCAAAAGATTATCTTCAATTTGAGCGTTCAATTCACCTGTGTGCTGCCTTGACTCGTTAAATGCGTTTTTCATTCTTTTTCTGAAAAATGCAAGGGTAACAATAATCAAAGGAATAGATGCAAATATAATTAATGTAAGAGGCAAATTCATTGTGGAAAGAATAATGAAGGAGCAAACTATCTTAATGCCTGAAATAAAAAATTCCTCAGGACAGTGGTGAGCAAACTCGGTAACATCAAAAAGGTCGGTTGTGATACGCGACATAAGTGTGCCGATTTTTGTGTTATCATAGTAGGAAAATGATAGCTTTTGCAAGTGGCCAAAAAGGTCACGGCGCATATCTGTTTCAATTTTTGCACCCATGATATGACCCACAGACGCCATATAAAAGTTGGCAACAGTGTCGATAATCCGCAAGGAAATGTACAAAAGACCACATTTTATAATCAGCTCTGCCGTCAAAGCCAAGGCATCATCAGTTGCAGCCTCGGTAATCTTGCGCACAATCATAGGGAGCGCCAGCTCGCAAAGGGTGGTAAGAGAAGCACAAAAGAGGTCAAGAAACAAAATCCACTTGTATTTTTTATAGTATGGCAGGAATTTTTTGATAAGTCCCGCACTGCCTGTTTTCTTTCCCATAAAATTACCTCCTTTTGTAATATTCAATATTCTACCACAGTTTTGAAATTGTGTCAACAAAAAGGGAGCAGAAATCTGCTCCCTAAATATTAATAATTATCAGCCTTGATTTCAAAGTAAGCCTGTGGGTGTGCACAAACAGGGCAAACCTCAGGAGCCTTTTTACCAACAACGATGTGACCGCAGTTGGAGCATTGCCAAATCATTTCCTCGTCACGGGAGAAAACAAGACCGCCTTCAATGTTTTCAAGAAGCTTCTTGTATCTTTCCTCGTGCTCCTTTTCAATCTTTGCTACCTCTTCAAAAAGGTAAGCGATGTGGTTAAAGCCCTCCTCGCGAGCCTCACGAGCAAATGTTGGGTACATTTCTGTCCATTCGTAGTTTTCACCTGCAGCTGCGTCAGCAAGGTTGTCAGCAGTTGCGCCAATGCCGTCTTTCAAGAGCTTGAACCAAATCTTTGCGTGCTCCTTTTCGTTAGCGGCAGTTTCCTCAAAAAGCTTAGCGATTTGTACATAACCGTCTTTTTTAGCCTTGGATGCATAATAAGTGTACTTGTTTCTTGCTTCGCTCTCGCCTGAGAAAGCAGCCATTAAGTTTTTTTCTGTCTTTGAACCCTTTAATTCCATATTGTGTTCTCCTTTATATTTTTTTCGACATAGAGTCGAGTATTTTTTGAAAATTATGCTATATAAAATAATAATTCCTTACTTAATATTACCAAATTATTCTAAAAAATTCAATACTTTTTAAAATAATATTGTAATTTATTGGCGCGTGTGATAAAATGACCTTGATTTTTAAGCTATGAGGAGTAGAGCATGAAGCTTTCAGATATAAATATTAGAGATCCATTCATTCTCCCCTTTGAGGGTAAATACTATATGTACGGCACTCGCGCCATTCATACCTGGACACAGGAAATCAAGGACGGCTATGGCTTTGATGTATATGAAAGCGATGATTTGGAAAATTGGACAGGACCAAAAAGTATTTTTGAAAATGCTGATAGCTTTTGGGGAGATTTTCAATTCTGGGCGCCTGAGGTGCATTTTTACAAGGGAAGATTTTATCTTGCCGCCACCTTTTCGGACAAAGAGTATCATAGAGGAACAGCTGTACTTTCCTGCGATACACCAAACGGAAATTTCAAGGAGCATAGCCATGGTGCGCTGACCCCTTGGGAGTGGTCAAGCCTTGACGGAACATTGTATGTGGAAGACGGTATTCCTTATATGGTTTTTTGCCACGAGTGGACGCAGATAAAGGATGGCGAGGTTTGTGCGGTGCAATTAAGTGAGGATTTGCGAAATCCCGTGGGTGAGCCCTTTACGCTTTTCAAGGCATCGGATGCCAAGCCTTGGGTTCTGCCTGTTGAGCAGGATTGCTATGTAACGGACGGACCATTTATGATGACCGTTGACGGCGAGCTTATTTGCCTTTGGTCAAGCTTTGGCGCGGGCGGATATGTTGAGGCTATTGCCAAAAGCGAAAACAGAAAAATAAAGGGCAAATGGACAATAGACGAAAAGCTATTGTTTTCGGAAAACGGCGGACACGGAATGGTGTTTGAGGATTTTGGAGGTGGCTTGAATTTTGTTTGCCACACACCAAATGAAACACCAAACGAGCGCCCCTGTGTCGTTAAAATTAACAAAGAAATGCTGAAAGGCAGCGTAATATAAGATGGACGAGAAAATCAAAGACCCATATAAATCGAGCCGAGTCCTCTATATAATTGAGGCGGCGCTTGAATATTTTGTATCAATAGGTGTTAGCTCCTATTACTTAGCACTTATTGCATCAAAAATCGGCATTCCCGATAACATTACAGGAATTTTAACATCATTTGTTTCCCTTGGATGCGGATTTCAAATATTGGCACTGTTTTTGGCGCATAAAAGGTCTGTTAAGCGCTGGGTTACTGTGTTTCACGTAATCAGTCAGCTTTTGTTTTCCTTTATGTATTTTGTTCCGCTTCTCCCAATTCCCAAGGGCGGACAAATGGCAATTCTAATCGGTGCGCTTTTACTTGCGCAAATACTTCACAATGCAATCAACTCACCAAAGATAAATTGGTTTATGTCCTTGGTGGATGAGCATAAAAGAGGCCGCTTTACAGCTAACAAGGAAATTGTTTCCTTGCTTGGTGGTATGGTGTTCTCATTCACTCTCGGTCAGGTTATGGATGGCTTTTCAGAAAGTGGAAAAATAAACACGGGGTTCGTTGTTTGTGGCGTTTTGCTCCTGTTTTTGACCGCTTTGCATACGCTCACACTGGTTCTTTCAAAGGAAAAGCCTAAGGAGGAAAGTCGTCGCTTCAGCTTTGGCGAGGTTTTCTCTCTTTTCAAAAACAAAACGATTTTAAAGGTTATCGGTGTTTTTGTTCTTTGGAATATTGCAAACTATATCTCAATGTCATACATGGGCACTTACCAAAACAACGAGCTTGGCTTTGATGCCGTTTTTGCTTCAATTATTACAATTGTGGGCAGCTCTGTGCGTGCCTTGGTGTCACGACCTATTGGCAGATTTGCAGACAAGTTTTCCTTCTGCAAAATGCTGTACATTTGCTTTGGAATGGAAGCACTGGCATTTTTGACCGCTGCCTTTATCACTCCTGCAAATGGCAAGGTTATGTACATTGTATTTTATGTTCTTTACTGTATTGGATGCGCGGGAATCAATAGCGCGATTATCAATTTGATCTACGATTATGTGGGAACGTATGAGCGCATAGGCGCGCTAGCGCTTGTGAATACCGCATCGGGCTTTGCAGGATTTTTGTCAACACTGGCAGTTAGCCCATTGGTTGAGTATATACAAGGAAACAACAATAAAATCTTCGGTGTGAGCATGTATGCTCAGCAGCTTTTGCCGCTTTTCTCCCTTGTGGTTGTGGGAGTGATACTTTTATATTTAGTGCTTGTTATCAGCAGACTGAAAAAGCACGAGTAACTTGAAAGGAGGCCTACCTTGACTGTCTATAATTTGAAAACAATGCAGATTTGCAAAATAGAGGGAAAGACCGTTGTTGCCCTTGGTACCTTTGACGGCTGTCACATAGGTCACGCCTCTGTTTTGAGAAATGCATTTTACAAGGCTAAGGAATTGGGCATAAAATCCGTGGCTTACACCTTTGATGCATCCTTTGACAAGGGTCAGGAATTGATATGCACCCTTGACGAGAAAATCAAAGCAATTGCTAAATTCGATATTGACTATGTGGCGATTGAAAGCTTTGAAAACGTAAGAGAGCTCAGCGGAGAAGCATTTGTAAATCGCATATTGATAGGTGAGCTTGAAGCCGCATTTGCCACCTGCGGATTTAACTATCGCTTTGGAAGAGGTGCTTCCTGTGATGCACAGGATTTGACCAAGTTTATGGAAAATGTCGGGGGGAGTGTGCAAATTTCCCAAAAAATCGAGTGCGATGGTGTGGCTGTTAGCTCAACAAATATAAGGCGGAAAATCAAAAACGGTGAGGTTGAGGAAATTCTTGGTTATATGCGCCCATATTCCGTATATGCTCCTGTGCAAAGGGGCAAGGGAATGGGAAAGGGCCTTGGCTTTGCTACCATCAATCAGCAAATACCAAAGGGCAAGGTGGTGCCTGCCACAGGCGTTTACATTACCGAGTGCGAAATTGGTGAGGATGTCTATGCATCTGTTACAAATGTGGGATATCGCCCTACAACTGATGGTGAAAACTCTCTTTTAAATATGGAAACCCATATAATGGGCTATACGGGGGATTTGTACCTTTCCACCGTGAGAGTGAACTTTTATAAGCGCTTGCGCGATGAAAGGCGATTTAACAGTGTTTCCGAGCTTGTGGCACAGGTGGAAAAGGACAAGCAAGAAGCTATCAGTTACTTTAAATAAATGGAAAAGACCCATCTGAAGCGACACACGCCCCACGGGGTCAGCGCGTGTCAAATCAAAGGGGTCTTTACTTTTATTTTATGCTCGATTTTATACATTTTATACAAATATTATAATTTAATAAGAAATTTACAAAAAATACTTGTTTTTGACCGCCTTTTATGTTAAAATACACAATAGAGAAAATTATTGTACAAGGAGTACGTGATGAAAAAATTATTTTTGAGAAGAATTTTGCCAATCGCTTTGTGCTTGCTTATGGTTCTTCCCGTTTTGTCTCTCAACGTGTTTGCGGCTAACGAGAGCTTGAACGGTATACCGGGCGACAAGAGCATTGTTGGTACAGAGAGAAAGAACTGGGCAACTGCCGGTCAGGGTTATCACTCCAGTGTTTGGAATAACGACAGACACTCTAAGTACCTCAACAACGGTTCATACAACCATAGCTATCAGTGGTGGGAGCCATCTGACCCATCCCGTCCAAACGGTGCGGGTGTTGACCCAACAAAGCAGTACTTTGGCTTTACATTTGATGATGGTTATTATCTTTTAGACGAAATCAGCATCTATGCACATTCCTTCGAAAAGGGCTTTAACAACATTAAGTACAGAGTAGAAGCGCTTATTCTTGGTGAATGGGTTGAGGTTGGTGTTGGTTATCAGGACGATGCTGTACCTACCTCATACGGTGACAGTATTGTAAAGCTTACCATTCCGCTCAAGCATCCAAAGGCTGCCGAGGGCGAGGATGTTAACACAAACAACTTGAGAATTTGGTGCTCCGAATACGGTGCATATGCTATTAGATACGGTGAATATGCGAACAAGCAGCCTACATCTCACGACTGGTGGTACACACCTAAGGTTCAAGAGGTTGAAATCATGGGCTACACAGGTTACAGACCTTTGTTCGACGTTCCTATGAATGCTTACCTTGTTACAAATGCTGCACTCAGCGGTATGATTGGTGCGGACTCCAGCTTGAACATGCGTTATCCTGGTCTTGCAGGCGATAACAAGTTCACAACTAACTGGAAGGCAAGAAATAAGGGTGCACAGAGCATTTGGGCTGAGTTTAACCAGGCTCACACAATTGACAATGTTGGCTTCAACATCGGTGGTTGTGAGGCTGCTGATGCAGGCTTGACACTCAAATACAATATTTACGTTTTGCTTGACGGTACTGTTGAGGACGGCACATGGCAGAAGGTTGTTTCCGATGCATCCGCTGTTACTGTTAAGGAAAATGCGGATTACATTATTCATGACCTTGATAAGCCAATGACCGTTAAGGGTATGAAGATAGAATTTACAAGCGTTACCGACTCTAAGGGCGCTGAAGGCAGAGCTGTTATGACAGAGCTTTGGGCTGAAATTTCCGACGGCGGCAAGTGCATTTTCTTGGCTGACTACATCACAACAGCTAAGAAGGTTTCCTCCGCTACTGGTAACCTTGCTTGCTATGGCGCAGCTTATGCTTCCTCTAACTTCTCATACGCAGGTGTTTCCAAGATTAACTATATCATTGACGGTAATGTTAACTACTCCGACCCATGCTGGATTGCAAATGACTACCTCATCAACACATACGTTGGTGTTACATTGAGAGAAACACACGATGTTACTAAGGTTGTTCTTTACTTCAACGATATTTTGGCTGAAGAGGGCGGACAGCACGTCTTCAAGTTTGACTTGCAGGCTAAGATAGACGGCGAGTTTGTTACAATTGTATCTGCTACATCTTACGATTCAGAGAAGAAGTCATATATCGTTTCCTTGGAGTTTGACGAAGCGGTTCGTACAGACGATATTCGTGTTGTTTACCGTTCAGATGCTCAAACATTCCCATACTTGAAGGAAATTGAAGTATTTGAAGGTGACTTCTTGTACAGCTCATATGTTGGCTATACACTTGACTCCTCAAGAACAAAGGGCGGTCCTGTTGCTACAAATGAGTTTGGTGACAGAACAACTGCAAGACGTGGTAAGTACTTCGATAAGGAATCTCCACTTTCTTACTTCAACATTGCTCTTGAGCATAATGTTGATATTGATTGGCTCGGCTAAATATTAAGACTGTCACATTAGGGCAGAATCAAAACCAAAAAAGCTTTTAAAATACAGATATACTGACAACGGTTGGTGTATCTGTATTTTTTGTTAGCTACTCTTTTTAAAGGTCGAAAAGCTTTGCTTTTCCTCTTTTAATTATATTTTGGTTTTTATTTCCGATTTTCACCTCTCGACGTACACAGTACGCCTTTGGGAGAAAATCGAAAATTTCTGCTCCTAATCTGGCAGTCTTTTTTTATTTCTATTCAAAACAAAAGACTATTCCGTTAAGAATAGCCTTTTTGATTAATATTCAAATTTAATTGTTTGACCAAGCTCTGCTGACTTAAATGCGTGCTCCATAATTTTCATATCGAGGCGCATTTGGTCGTGGGTAACCATTTGTGTTGTTTTGCCGTCAATAGCGGAAACAAAGTTGCGGTAAAAATCGTGCACGTCGCTCTTTGGGATGTCAAGCTCGTAGGTGTCAAGAGTAACGCTGTCACGGGGTGCCATGGTCTTTGTAAGACCTGCCGCTGTTTGAACAGGCAACACATCATTTTCGTGCCAATATTTGCACTTGGCAACCTGTGTCTTTTCTCTCCAATCTTGGATGAGAGCGCTGCCGTTTTCCGCCTTCATATAAAATCTTGGCAAGGCAATAAAGTTATATGTACCAACCTCAACAAAGGCAACCGCGCCGCTCTTAAATGTGATGGTAAGATAGAAGCCGTCGTCAACCTCTTTGTTGGTGATATTTGTTACAGTACAGTTTATTGTGTCAATAACATCATCCTTAAAAATGAGCATAAGCTGGTCGATCAAGTGGATGCCCCAGTCGAGTATCATGCCGCCGCCGTGCTCCTTTTCGCCTCTCCAGTCGGAAGGGATGCCGCGAGAGCCGTGGATTCTTGATTCTATACGGAGTGGCTTACCAATCTCGCCACTGTCCTTGAGCTGCTGCATAGCGAGATAGTCAACGTCAAAACGTCTGTTTTGGTGAACTGTGAAAAGCTTGCCGCTTTCCAAAGAAGCCGAAATCATTTCCTCAAGGTCGGAGGAGGAAAGAGCTACAGGCTTTTCGCAAATAACGTTCTTGCCACCCTTTAAGCATTTAACAACAGTTTCGAGATGCACATCGTTAGGAATAGCAATGGTAACAAGCTCAACGCTCTTGTCATTGATAACCTCGTCAAGCGAGGAGTAAGCATAAATGCCCATATTTCTTGCCTTTTCGCATTTTGCTTCGTCTATATCATAAATGCCGGCAAGCTCCAAAACATCGCTCTTCTGCGCGTGGTTAACGTGCCAGGAGCCCATACCGCCAAAGCCGATTACTGCAATTTTCTTTTTCATAATATACCTCGGTCAAAAAAGAATATTTGTTCCTTATATATTATAACAAATATAAAATAAAAGTCAATACATAAAACAAAATAATGGGTAACAAAGCAAAACAAAAGGGCTGCAATCGCAACCCTTTTAAATGTCTTAGTGAACGAGGCACTTCTGTGTGTCTTTATGAAGAATAGAATTCTTTCAGCTTCGATAGCAACCAAGGCGAAAACAATTGAATAAGCATATTCGAAGGGACGAAATGGCGAGGAGATTACGGCACAGAATGGTGAAGAAATATTTGATATTTCAAGACATTATGTGCTGGAATGTACCGTCATATCGGCTTTTCGGGTGTGCTTTGAGAATGTTTTTGCCGTTATTTTGTCGCCTGCGCGAGCCTGTGAACGAGAAGATACTCTTGCTGTCATATTCTGCTCACCTGCCCTGCGGTAGAGGTAAATTTCAGCACAACCGTAGGGGACGACGTCCGCGGGAACCCCAAGCCTCATACATTCGGCTTGAGGACCCCTGTCCTCGGCGTCCAGAAAGAAAAATAAAAAGGGTTGCAATTCTGCTACCCTTTTAAATGTCTTAGTGAACGAGGCACTTCTGTGTGTCTTTATCGAAGATGTGAATTCTTTCAGCTTCGATAGCAACCTTGATTTTGTCGCCTGCGCGAGCCTGTGAACGAGAAGATACTCTTGCTGTCATATTCTGCTCACCTGTTGTGAGATAGAGGTAAATTTCAGCACCCATAAGCTCAGTAACATCAACGTCAACCTCGATAACATTCTCAGCGAATTTTTCCATAAAGATTTCCTCGTCGTGAATGCACTCAGGACGGATACCGATAACAACTTCCTTGCCGTAGTAGTCAGCAAGAGCAGGGTCGTTAGCCTTAACGTCAGGAATCAAGAGCGAGTGACCCTCGAATGAAACGTATGCCTTGTCGTCCTTCTTTTCAAGAACAGCATTGATAAAGTTCATTTGTGGTGTACCGATAAATCCTGCAACGAACATATTAACAGGCTTATCGTAAAGATTTTGTGGAGTGTCAACCTGCTGGATGAAGCCGTCCTTCATAACTACAATTCTTGTAGCCATTGTCATCGCCTCAACCTGGTCGTGAGTTACGTAAACGAATGTTGTACCAACTCTCTTGTGAATCTTTGTAAGCTCAGTTCTCATTGTTGCACGGAGCTTAGCGTCAAGGTTGGAAAGAGGCTCGTCGAGCAAGAATACCTTAGGGTTACGAACGATAGCACGACCGAGCGCAACTCTCTGCTTCTGACCACCGGACATAGCCTTTGGCTTTCTGTCAAGCAAGTGAGTGATGCCGAGAATTTCAGCAGCCTCCTCAACACGGCGCTTGATTTCTTCCTTTGGTGTCTTTCTAAGCTTCAAGCCGAAAGCCATATTTTCATAAACTGTCATATGTGGATAAAGAGCATAGTTCTGGAAAACCATGGCAATATCTCTGTCCTTAGGAGCAACGTCGTTCATAAGCTTGTCGCCAATGTAGAACTCGCCCTCAGTGATTTCCTCAAGACCTGCGATCATACGGAGAGTTGTGGACTTACCGCATCCGGAAGGACCAACGAAAATGATAAATTCCTTGTCCTGAATGTCAAGACAGAAATCTGATACAGCGGTAACGCCGCCAGGGTATTTCTTGTAGATGTGCTTAAGTGATAAACTTGCCATTTTTTTACTCCTCGCCCACATGGGCTATTATGTAGAATTTGCGGTGATTTTGCCAATATGCGCAAAATAGCCACATTACGTTTATTTTACTATACATATATTATAACAGAAACATTTGCAAAATGGAATAGCCGTTTTGAACAAATTTCACTCACTGTTTTTGTGAAAGGTGCACAAAAACAGTGAAGAATTTTGAGCAAAAGCACTAAAATGTAAAATTGTTTGTGCAATCTTACAATTATAATTTCATTGTCAAGCTGATTCGCTTTTTCTTTAGGTCAACGCCCTTGATTTTAACGGTAACAATGTCACCAACGCTAAGCGCTTCGCTTGGGTGCTTGATAAACTTTTCGGAAATTTCGGAAACGTGAACAAGACCGTCCTGGTGAACGCCAATATCAATGAACGCACCGAAGTCGATAACGTTACGAACTGTACCAGTCATAATCATTCCTTCCTTCAAATCCTCCATTCCAAGCACGTCATCACGGAGAATTGGGAGTGGCAAGGAGTCACGCACGTCACGACCGGGCTTTTCAAGCTCGCCAACAATGTCAAGAAGAGTAGGCTCACCGATACCAAGCTCCTCTGAGAGCTTCTTTGTTCCGTATTTAGCGCACTTTTGGCGAATGTCGGAAAGACCTGCGCCAACGCTTTCAAGAGTATAGTCAAATTTAGCAAGAAGCGCCTTTGCTGCCTCGTAGGATTCGGGGTGAACGCCTGTGTTATCAAGAATTTCATTCGAGCCTGGAACACGAAGGAAGCCTGCGCACTGCTCATAAGCCTTAGCGCCAATCTTTGGCACCTTCAAAAGCTGCTCTCTCTTGGTGAACTCACCGTTTGCCTCACGGTACTTAACAATGTTTTTAGCACTTGTCATATTGATACCTGAAATGTATGAGAGCAAGGAGTATGAAGCGGTATTTACGTCAACACCGATAGAGTTAACGCAGTCCTCAACAACACCGCCAAGAGCCTCGTCAAGGCGAGCCGCCTTCATGTCGTGCTGATACTGACCAACACCGATAGACTTAGGGTCGATTTTAACAAGCTCTGCAAGTGGGTCCTGCAAGCGTCTTGCAATGGAAACAGCGGAACGCTGTGTAACGTCAAAGTCAGGGAACTCCTCAGCGCCAAGCTTAGAAGCGGAGTAAACAGAAGCACCTGCCTCACTTACCATAATGTACTTCTTGTCGCTATTGGCAATCTTTTTGAGAACGCCCGCAATAAAGATTTCGCTTTCCTTGGACGCTGTGCCGTTACCGATAGCAACAACGTCAACGTCGTATTTGTTAATCAAGCGCTCAACAATTCTTGAAGAGCCCTCAATGTCCTCACGTGGCTTAGTTGGGTAAATAACTGCAGTGTCAATAACCTTACCTGTCTTGTCAACAACAGCAAGCTTACATCCTGTACGGTAGCCTGGGTCGTAGCCAAGAACGGTCTTTCCCTTGAGAGGTGCTTGCATAAGCAAATGCTTTAAGTTATCGGAGAAGAGCTTGATAGCGCCCTCGCTTGCCTCGTCAAAGAGTGCGGTGCGGATTTCTCTTTCAACAGATGGCTTAATAAGTCTGTCATATGAGTCAACAATAGCTGCCGCAATATACTGCTTTGCAGGGCTATTTGTATTGGTGATAATCTTGCTGAAAAGATAATTCAAAATAATTTCCGAGTCAACGTTAACATCAACCTTCAAAAATTCTTCCTTTTCACCACGGTTAATGGCAAGCACACGGTGACCTGGGATTTTCTTGATGCTTTCGTTGTAATCGTAGTAGGAGCTATATACAGAGTCCTCATCCTTTGCATTCTTTGAAACAATTGTTCCGTGGTCGTGGGTAAGAGTACGGATACCCTTTCTGAAATCAGCATTGTCGGAAATGTCCTCAGCGATAATGTCCTTAGCGCCGTTCATAGCATCCTCAGCAGTCTTAACGTGTTTCTTAGGATCCTCGTTTTCTGTGGTGATATAATCAGCCGCAATTTCCATCAAATCCTTTTCGTAAGCATCGCGCTGTTCCATCAAAAGCTGTGCAAGAGGCTCAAGTCCCTTTTCACGGGCAATTGATGCTCTTGTTGCTCTCTTTGGCTTGTATGGGCGGTAAATATCCTCAACCTCGGTAAGAATTTGAGCTTTGTTAAGAGCCTCTACAATCTCATCTGTCAGCTTGCCCTGCGCCTCGATAAGAGAGCGAACCTCTTCCTTTCTTGTTTCAAGGTTGCGCAGATACTTGAGTCTTTCATCAAGGTTACGGAGAACAGTATCGTCAAGTGAGCCTGTAACCTCTTTTCTGTATCGTGCGATAAATGGGATTGTGTTTCCATCGTCAATAAGTCCAACGGTTGCCTCAACCTGACTTACCTTTAAGCTGAATTCCTTTGCAAGTGTTTCAATAATGTTCATGTCTTATGCCTCTGCCTTTTCAATAAAATCTTTTACAAAATAAGTGTGGGTGTGTGCATTGTTGCCAAACTCGTCGCGAAGGGAAATTCTGAAATATACATCGCTTTGACGGAGTGGAAACTCTGCGTGGGTGATTGTTTCGCCCGCTGGGGCTGTTATGTGTCTGTCACATCTGCCGTAGCCGTTTATGTTAATGTTGGTAACGGGAGTACAGTCGATTTTAATAATGTTGTCCTCAACGTAAAGTGAGTTGAACATAGGTGGGTTGTCACGTCCGCTTGTGCAGTAAATGTGACCCTTTTCCATAGCCTCGATAATCTGGTCGTACTTCAATTCCTTTGCACCGATAATAGTTGAGCCACCAAAGGATTCACGCACGCTGTCGCCGTGGTTGTGGTTGTCGTCACCCATTGTGCAAACAAGGTTGAACATACCGTTTCGCACCATATCGTCATAAATGTAAGGGCAATATTCTGAGCCTGTTTCAAGCTCGGTTGCGTAGTTCAATATTTCAAGACCCCAAAGCCCTTCCATATTTATATAGTCCTCTCGCTCGTTGAGTGACCAATATGGGTGGTTGAGCTGAACGAGGAATCCTGCCTCGTTGCAGCGCTTAATAAGCTCATTGATGCTTTCCTTTGTGAATTCGCGTATAAAGCCGTCACACTTGGTGTCGGGATAGCGGTTTTGCAAAATCCATTGCTGTTCAATGGCGGTACCCGGCATAAAGGTGTTGTGTGGGTTTTTGGAGAAAATGTTCAAGTGGACACATTTTCTGCGTGGCCACTCTCCTGTGTCAACACCGAAAATCTGTGGGAAGGACGCACCGTTGTCGTTGATGGCATACTCACTGCTTGTGAGAGCCAAAAAGTCCTCGTCATTCAAATCGGAATGGTCAAGCAAAACATCGTGGTCTGTGTAAGCAACAATAGAGTAGCCGTGGTTTTTGTAAACCTCTTTTACCTTCTCGGGTGTGTATGCACCGTCGGAATGTACTGTGTGACAGTGGAAATTTGCTCTGTACCAATTAAGCCCCTCGGGCAAAATGTATTTCTTCATTTTAGTTGCTCCTTATCTAAAAAATCTGCTGCCTTGTAATAATGTGTATGAGCATTGTTGCCATACTTGTCACGCACGGTTACGCGGAACATAACGTCCTTTGGTTCAAGCTTGAACTCTGCGTGAGTTATTTCCTGTCCATCTGTTGGCTGGTGGCAATAGCTCCTGCCAAGGCCTGTTACAATAATATCGGTGGCAGGTGAGCAGTCTATTTTTAACATTCCGTCCTCAACGTAAAGAGAGTGAATGCGTGGCGGATTTTTACCACTTGCACAGTAGAAGCTGCCGCTTTCCAAGGCTTCCATTACAGTGCTGTAGTCAAGGGATGAAGCACCGATAAAGGTAGAGCCGCCAAATGACTCCTCAAGGCTACCGCTTGGGTTGTGATTGTCGTCACCCATAACGCAAAATAGATTGTAGTCGCCTGCGCGCACCATATGGTCATATATGTACGGGCAATATTCCGCACCTGTTGCCCGCTCCGTTGCGTAGTTGAGAATTTCAAGTCCCCAAAGTCCTTTTATATTAAGGTAATCATTCATATCGTTGAGTGACCAGTTGGGGTGGTTTAACGAAACTAAAAACCCGTTATCGTTAAGCCTTTTTACCATTTCATTAATAGAGTCAACCGTGTATTCTCGGTGATAGTCGTCACACGCGATTGTACCAATGTCGCGCCCCTGCGCTCTCCACCACATATCGAAAAGAGTGTTATCGGTGGCAGGGTGGAAAACATTATGCGGGTCCTTTGAATAAACGCCTAAGTGCATAACCTTTCTGACGCACCACTCCTCGCTATTATCTTTGCCGGGAAGCTCAAAGGACGGCTTACAGTCGTCAATGGAATATTCACTGGCGGTAATAGCCAAAAAGCTCTCGTCGCTAAGGTCGGAATGGTCACGTATAAGCTCGTGGTCGGAGTATGCCACAATGGAGTAGCCCATTTCCTGATACACCTCTTTGATTTCCTCGGGAGTGAAGTGACCGTCAGACACAGTGGTGTGGCAGTGCATATTGGCTCTGTACCAATTAAGCTTTGGTGAAATAATATACCTTTTCATTAGTCGTTTTTGGTCATAAGGTCGCTAACCTTATAGTAGTGGGTGTGTGCGTTGTTGCCAAATTTGTCACGTACAGTTACGCGGAACATAATGTCCTGTGGGTCAAGACGGAACTCTGCGTGAGTTGCCTCTGTGCCCTCGGTATTTGCAAAACGGAAGTTTCTGCCAAGTCCTGTTACAAAAATATCAGTAGCAGGTGAGCAGTCAATCTTGATTATGTTGTCTTCTACATAAAGAGCTTCGATTTTTGGTGGATTTTTGCCGCTTGCACAGTAGAAGTTACCACTTTCCAATGATTCCATAATCTGGTCATATTTCAATTCCTTAGCGCCTATAATGGTAGAGCCGCCGAAGGAGTGGTCAAAGCTACCGCCACGGTTGTGGTTATCGTCACCCATATTGCAGAAAAGGTTGTAGTTGCCTGATCTTACCATATGATCATAAATGTATGGGCAGTATTCCGCGCCCGAAATGCGCTCTGTTGCGTAGTTGAGAATTTCAAGTGACCAAAGACCCTTGATATTAAGGTAATCATTCATATCGTTGAGCGACCAGTTTGGATGGTTCATTGAAACCAAGAAGCCTGCATCGTTGAGTCTTTTAACAGTCTCGTTTATGCTCTCAATTGTGTAAACTCTTTGATAACCGTCACAGGTTGCACCTGTCATATCCTTGCCCTGACTTTTCCACCAGTTAAATGCGCCCTCGTCGGTTGCAGGATGGAAAACGTTGTTTGGGTCCTTGGAATAAACACCTAAGTGTATTGTTTTGCGAGCCTTCCAAGCGTCCATATAGCCACCGTCCGGGAACTCAAAGACAGGCTTACCGTCGGTGATGGAAAATTCACTTGATGTGATTGCCAAAAACTCGTCATCGGTCAGCTCGTTATGAGTGCGGATAATCTCGTGGTCTGTGTATGCGACAATGGAATAACCCATATTTTTGTATGCTTCCTTAATAGCCTCAGGAGAATAGTAGCCGTCTGATACGGTTGTGTGACAGTGCATATTAGCTCTGTACCAGTTAAGCTCGGGTGAGATCAAGTACTTTTTCATTTTAGTATTCCTTTCTTATTTAAACCTCCATTTGAGAGGGAGGCGGATTTTGCAAAGCAAAAGACGGAGGGAGAGATTTACTTCCCCACAAAATATTCTTCTTCCTTTGGTGTCAGATACCGCCACTCGCCGCGGCAAAGAGAGGTGTCCAATTTTATATCTCCAAAGGAAATTCTTTCAAGATAAGTGATTTTGTTGCCAACCGCTTCAAGCATACGCTTGATTTGGTGATATTTGCCCTCGGTCAAGGTTATTTCGCCGCTCTGCGCCGATGTCAATTTAACAGTGCAGGGCTTTGTCAGATAGCCGCCAATGTCAACACCATGCTCTAATTTTTCCACGTCTGTCGCGGAAAGAGGAGTGAGGGACTCAAAGCGATAAATCTTTGAAACGTGATGCTTAGGGGAGAGGAGCCTGTGAGCATTTTCTCCATCGTTTGTCAAAATCACAAGACCAAGTGTATTTTTGTCAAGTCTGCCACAGGGGAACAGCCCCTTGCGTCTGTCCTCAGGGTCAACAAGGTCTAAAACCGTCTTTTCCTGTGGGTCATCTGTGGCACTGACGTACCCCTCAGGCTTGTTTAACATAATGTATGTGAATTTTTTATAGCCAACGGTAATACCGTTTAATGTAACCACATCAGTGTCGGGGTTTATCTGCTGGTCGCTTTTTTTGGCAGGGACACCGTTTACAAGCACCTTGCCCGCGCGCACAAGCCTGCCGCTTTCGCTTCTTGTGGCCTTGCCCATGTTGGAAAGAAATTTATCAAGTCGCAAGCGCGCATCCCCCTTTTTATCTCTATAATATTATATTATATCACGCACTATATGAAAAGTAAATAATTTTTTGAACATTTAAACTTAAAAATTATGCATTGTCGCAAAAAATAAAAAATTTCATAAAATTGTTGATTTTGCCACAGCAATATTGTATAATGTAATGGAAAAAATATAATTAAGGAGAAAATCATATGATTTATTCACACGAAGTTGAAAGCATGTGCTCCGTAGCAAAGGGACCAAAGCATGGTCCAGCTCCAATTCCTGAAGAAGGTAAGTGGGTACAGGCTAAGCAAATCACAGACATTTCCGGTTACACACACGGTATTGGTTGGTGTGCACCACAGCAGGGCGCTTGCAAGCTTTCCTTGAACGTTAAGGACGGCATTATTGAAGAGGCTCTTGTTGAAACAATCGGTTGCTCAGGTATGACACACTCTGCAGCTATGGCAGCAGAAATTCTTCCAGGCAAGACTCTTTTAGAGGCTCTTAACACAGACCTTGTTTGTGACGCTATCAACACAGCTATGCGTGAGCTCTTCTTGCAGATCGTTTACGGTAGAACACAGTCTGCTTTCTCTGAGGGCGGTCTTGTTATCGGCGCAGGTATGGAAGACCTTGGTAAGGGTGCTCGTTCAATGGTTGGTACTATGTACGGTACAAAGGCTAAGGGTGTTCGTTACCTCGAAATGACAGAGGGCTACTGCACAAGAATGGCTCTTGATGAAAATGATCAGGTTATCGGTTATGAATTCGTTTCTCTCGGCAAGATGACAGACTTCATTAAGAAGGGCATGGAGCCAAACGAAGCTTATGAAAAGTCCAAGGGTACATACGGTAGATTTGCAGAGGCTGCAAAGTATATCGACCCAAGAAAGCAGTAATAGGAGGTAACGGATAATGGCATTATTTGAAGGTTACGAAAGAAGAGAAGCGAAAATCCTCGCTGCTCTCAAGGAATATGGTATTAACTCCATCGAGGAGTGCAAGGACATTACACTTGCAAAGGGCATTGACTGTGATAAGATCGTAAGAGAAACACAGCCTATCTGCTTTGAAAACGCTGTTTGGGCTTACACAGTAGGCGCAGCTATCGCAATCAAGAAGGGCTGCACAAAGGCTGCTGATGCTGCTGCAGCTATCGGTATCGGTCTTCAGGCTTTCTGTATCCCAGGCTCTGTTGCTGAGAACAGACGCGTTGGTCTTGGCCACGGTAATCTCGGCAAGATGCTTCTTTCCGAGGAAACAGAGTGCTTCTGCTTCTTGGCAGGTCACGAGTCCTTCGCTGCTGCTGAGGGTGCTATCAAAATCGCTCTCAACGCTAACAAGGTTAGAGTTAAGCCTCTTCGCGTTATCTTGAACGGTCTTGGCAAGGATGCCGCTATGATCATTTCAAGAATTAACGGCTTTACATTTGTTGAAACAGAGTTTGACCCTGCAACAGAGGATGTTAAGGTTATTTCTGAAACTCCATACTCCAAGGGTCCACGTGCTGACGTTAAGTGCTACGGCTCTGATAGCGTTCCAGAAGGCGTTGCTATTATGAGACTTGAAAACGTTGGCGTTTCCATCACAGGTAACTCCACTAACCCAACAAGATTCCAGCATCCTGTTGCTGGTACATATACGAAGTGGTCCTGGGATAACGGCAAGAACTACTTCTCCGTTGCATCAGGTGGCGGTACAGGTAGAACACTTCACCCAGACAACATGGCAGCAGGTCCTGCTTCCTACGGTATGACAGACACAATGGGTAGAATGCACGGCGATGCTCAGTTCGCTGGCTCTTCTTCCGTTCCTGCTCACGTAGAAATGATGGGTCTTATCGGCGCAGGTAACAACCCAATGGTTGGTATGACTGTTGCAGTGGCGGTAGCCGTAGAAGAATCAAACAAATAAGTTTGATTCTTCAATGAAATTTGCCTAACGGCAAATGAAATACACAAAGTGAATGAAATGTTTACTTCGTAAACTTGAAATGTGCCACAGGGTAAAACCTGTGGCACATATATTAGATAGGAAAAGGCAAATTTTATTTCAAGATGTGAGCGACTTGTCGCTGACATCATTTCAAGAAACGCATCGCGTTTCATTTCAAGTTGCGTAGCAACATTTCATTAAAAAGGAGAAAGCTATGACGGACAATATTCTAATAGATTTATCTATGGACTTTGCAATTAGCATTGTAAATATGTGTGAATCCATAAAAGGTAAAAGTATATTAACAAATCAAATCCTGCGCAGTGGAACAAGCATAGGCGCAAATATTCACGAAGCGAATTATGCTCAAAGCAAGGCTGATTTCATAACGAAAATGCAAATTGCCCTAAAAGAATGTCACGAAACAGAGTATTGGTTGAAGCTCTTTTCAAAAACCGCCATTATTGACGAAGAAACTTACAAGAAAATGAGCCAAGCATCAGGCAAAATCAGAAGAATTTTGATAGCTTCTTTGAACACCGCAAAAAGCAATTTAGATAAATAAGAACCTGACATCCTGTTTATAAAACAAAAAAGACACATCATTTTGGGTAAAACCACGATGATGTGTCTACTTTATTTTGTGAGGAAAGGTTATGAAAAAATTGAAAATGATAAGCCAAAAAGGTGTCACTTTTGAAGAAGGTTCCTTGGTTTGTAAATGCTTTTTGTGAAATTATGAATTTTTGTAATGTAAATGGATTTGCTCGTATTGAAAATTGCTTCAATGTATGGTACAATGTAGAAAATCAAAAATAAAGGACAAATCAAATGACAAAATTTATTATAGTTCGCCACGGGCAGAGCAAAGCACAAGAATGCGGATATTTGGTTGGCAAAACGGAAGCGCCACTTTCAGAGTTGGGCGAAAGACAGGCTAAAGTCGTGAGCGAGTATATTTTGAAAACATATAAGATTGATGCGGTTTATTCAAGTCCCCTCGAGCGTGCGTGCAACACAGTAAGGGGCGTGGCTGAGGAGCTGAATTTGCCCATTATCAAAGAAACAGAATTGAGAGAATTTGATTTTGGCGAGTGGGAAGGCTTGACACACGGGGAAATAAAGAATAATTTTGACGACGGCTATAGCAAGTGGGCAAGCGACCCGGGAGTATATACTCCACACGGCGGAGAAACTATGGCGCATATGCAGACAAGGGTGGTTGAAAAGCTCAAGGAAATAGGCAAAAGGGAAGACGGAAAAACCGTTTTGATAGGCGCACATTCGTCGGTTATTCGTACGCTTCAATGCTACATTCAAGGACTTCCTTTGACAAAAATGAAAAACACCCCTTGGGTGGTTAATGGCTCTATTGCCGAAATTAACTTCGATGGAGAGGATTTCTATATTTTCAAATACGGCTTCGACGGACATTTGGCAGATTTGAAAAAAATATAAATACAACAAAAAGCAGGAATTCGTTAAAAATTCCTGCTTTTTATTAAGATAAAGATTTACTAACGGTAATTTCAAGAGAAACATCATCAAAGCGGTGGATCACGCTTGAAATGTCCTCGTATCCGTTTGGAGATTCGGTAACAATGGCTTTAACGGTATCATAGTAAATAAATCCGTAAGAGACAACGCCCTCACTGTTTGTCACAAGGATTTTGTCCTCGGAGCTTGTGAAAAGTCTGACTTTCGCGCCGACAACGGGGTTGCCCTCGTTATCCTTTAGTGTTAGTGCGAAAAGAGTAGCTTTCTTTATAACAAATTGGCAAACATCACATTTTCCGTCTCTGTCAACAGAGTCTGAATGGGGAGCGATGCTCTTGTATTCCGGATGGCATGTACATTCCCTATAATGTCCGTTTTCTGCTTGTGTCCATTCTGTTGCAAAGGTGTGCTCGTGCTCATTTGGGATGTTATTTTCCCCACCCTGTGTCGATGAAACGGTGCTGGAACTGCTTGTTGGTGGTGTTTCACTATCTCCACAGCCATATAGCATAGTAGCGGAAAGAGCCAAGAGAGTTAATGATAAAAATAATGTAATAATCCTTTTCATATATAGTCTCCATTTGTACGTGAATTGTGTTACTATGAAATTATACCATATATGAATGTAAAATTCTATACTTTAAATGTAAATTTTAAAAGCAAAAGCAAAAAAGAGCGACACGTCTCGCTCTTTTTTGTGTTAGTTTATTGGATTTGTGGGTATAACCACGTTAGCGCCGTTTTCTGTCATAACGGTTGGGAGCTTGCCGTCCCATTTGTTCAAGTACTCAATATACTTTAAGTATTCGGTAATCAGCTTGATTTCCTCGGCACTCTTGCCCTCGAAGTCAATTTCACATTCGATAAGGGTGCTACCATCTTCTCCTTGGATTTCCACCGTATTTACGGTAAAGCCAAGAGCTCTTGCGATTTCAATGGATTTTAGCTTGAGAGCAGTAGCCTCCGCCTGTGCCAGCTTGAGCTGTGCGTCAGCATCGCCCTGCGCCTGTGCAATTTTAGCCTCTGCCTTTGCCTTGGCAATTTCAATTTCTGCCTGCGCCGCGGTTAATTTAGCTTCAGCTTCACCCTTTGCCTTTTGAATAGCTGCTTCGGCTTCAGCCTCTGCTGCTGCTATTTTAGCAGCGTTTTCGTATTCTGCACGGAGCTGATTCTGCTCGGCAATCATTTTGTCCTCAACTGCCTTTTCAAAAGCATCTGAGAAGTCAATGTTTGTAAGTACAACTGTGGAAATTGTTACAAAATATTTGTCGGAAATGGCGGATTTGATAGACTCCTCGACCAGTGGTGACATTGTTGCACGCTCGGAAATAATGTCCATAGCCTTATATGAGGAAAGAACAGACTTTGCCTTTTCGATTGCTATACTTTGGATTCTGTTTTGCAAAACAGTGAGTGAGCCGTATTCCTTGGCAATTTCAATTGCCTTGTCGCTCATAATCTGATATTGAAGCGTCATTGCCACATCCATTGTCTGCGCGTCACTTGAATAAGCGGCGGTGGCAATATCAAGATTTTGTACCTTTGCGTCATAGTATGCATAGGTGTTTGTGATCCAAAAATCAAAGTGTGTACCTGCTGTGCGGACGTCGCGCGCTTCTCCTAAGTGCTTAACTACCGCAACCTCACCGGTGTCAACAGTGTGGAAGCAGGGAGCGATAAGAATGGTCAAAGCAATGAACAGAGCGCACACGCCAAAGCATATTTTGCTGATAAGCGGTGTTTTTTGCTCGGTTTTGTCCTTCTTATTCTTTTTTACCTTTTGTACGTTGTGAATGGCGATAACCAGCGCAATTACCGCGCAAATTATGAATGCCAATGCTACTAAAAAACCAATCATTATAATACCCTCCTTGGTTGGCTTGCTCTTGCTTATCAAGAGCTATTTAATTAGTAATTCAATTATAACTCTCGCCGCCGTAAAAGTCAATATACTAACGGTTGAATTTGCCAACTGTGGGTTGCATTATTATAAAAATGAAGAAGCAATATAACCGAGAAGGTGAAAAATCCGCGCGCTTGAAACTCTTGTCCGCAAGGCGCGGATTTTGTCGAATAAATAAAATGAATAAAGTTGGATTTCTTATTCATATTAGGCAAAAGTCGCATATTTGCGTTTGGTGAAAAAGTAGAATTTTTTCAAAATTTTTGTGCAAAATATATAATTAGGCAACTAACGAAAATTATATAAAGTACACAATCATTTTATACAAATGCCTATAATGTGGAATTTTCCACCAAAACGTGGCTTTATCACGCTAAAGTGTGGAAAACTCCGTTGAAAATGTGCAAAACTCGCGGATTTTCAAGGCTTGTTAGGTAGGTTTTTCAACTTTTCCACGCATTCGGGGTGTGGAAAAGTTGAAAAATAGCATTTGAATTACACAAATGTCTAAAATTCGAGTGTAGAAAAAAATATATTTTCACTTTTCCACTTGACAGGATTTATTCATTTGAAGTGAATTTATTCACTGTTCGGAAAAATATTCTTGTGTAATTTGCACAAAAATCAGCCTCGCGCCAGGTGTATCAAGGCTCCAATGCTTATCATCACAACTGATATTAAAAGATGCTCTATGTATGTGCTCCAGCTAAGCAATGCCGTTATGTATTCGTGTGCATAATCGGGTGCAAATAGCATTTTGAGCGCCCCTAATTCGGAGAGAATTGTTAGTATCAGGGTCAGCTTGATAATGTGGTATCTCCGTGTGATTTCTTTCATACCTTGCTCCTTTCTTTTCTTTTTTTTTGGAAATGTCGCTCACACTGCTTATATTTTACCTTGTAAGGTGTTACGGTTGCAAGGAACAATATTTGGAAATGCTTTTTTACATAGTGCTAAAAAGCAAGGAAATGAGAGCTCTGTTTTATGTTGAACTTTTGAAAATACACTGAAAAATAGTAGTTTTTTTGTTTATCGCTCTTGCTTTTTTTATGATTATATTGTATCATTATATAGACTCTGACATATACCAAATATTTTGTTAGGTGGATTTGCTTTGAAAAATAAGATTGAAAATGCCATTCGCCGTCATGGTATGGAAGATATTTTCGACGGTGCCGTGCTTGGCTTTTCCGGTGGCGCGGATTCGGGTGCGCTCCTGCACTTTTTGAAGGATAAATGTAAAAACCTCATGGCTGTCCACGTTAATCATATGATACGGGGGGCAGAGGCTGACAGGGATGAAGCTCTTTGCAGAGCTCTTTGTGAAAAATACGGTGTGCCTCTTATGGTTGTTAAGGTTGATATTCCCGCCCTTTCGTTGGAAAGAAAAAAAGGGCTTGAGGAAACTGCGCGCGAGGAACGGTACAGGATTTTTAATGAAATATTGCAGTCTCATCCTGAGTATAAATGTATATTGACCGCACATAATGCAAATGACAATGCGGAAACCGTGATATTTAATCTTGTAAGAGGTAGCGGTGCTCGCGGTCTTTGCGGCATCAGTCCTGTTAACGGCAATATATTCCGTCCGCTCATTTATGCAACGCGCCATGAAATAATCAGCTACTGTCAGGTCAATAATATAGAATATGCGGTTGATTCTACCAATTTTGACGATAGCTATACAAGAAACCGTATCAGACACAACGTCTTGCCACAGCTTTTGGAAATCAATCCTGCCTTTTTGGAGATCTGCTTTAAAACAGGCGATATGCTTCGCGCAGATGAGGAATATATTCATAAGGAAGCAGAGGCGGTAATGGCAGAGGCGCAAAACGGAAGACTGTCGCGCCAAAGTGTAGAAAATTTGCACAGAGCGGTTTTAGCAAGGGTCTTGAAGCTTGCTTGCCCAGTCTCTCTTGATTACAAGTCAGTAGCGTCGTGCGCACAGCTCGTGCAGCCTTGGCAAACAGGCAAAATGGTTAATTTGGCAAACGGAGTCACCTTCAAGGTTGAGCATTGCTATTGCCAATTTATAAAAACGCAGGACACGGAAAGCGAAGAATTTTTGTTGCCACTTGATGCAGGCGTAAATTATATCTTAAATGGCAGTGCTATCGTGGCGATTGGGTGCACACTTGAAAATGCGGATTATGTGGAAAGCGGCTCTGTCACTCTTAACTCAAGGGAAGTCGTTGGACAAATGATTGTCCGCAGCAAGAGAGATGGGGACACTGTGAAAAGTGGTGGAGTTACAAAAAAGCTGAAAAGAGTTTTTTGCGACAAGCACATCCCCTCGCACGAAAGACCGCGCTTGCCAGTTATTTGTGACGAAAACGGAGTTTTGGCAGTGCCCGGCATAGTTGCAAGGGACGGCGCATTTAATAAAAAGGGCGACTTAACAATCAAAACATATATCAAAAAATAATCATCGGAGGTAACCATGAGAAAGAAAAAAAACAACGTCTTTACCATAGTTCTTTTGATAGCTATTGCAATTTTGCTCATAGCTACAATAGTGTCTGTTTTGGACTTTTCTCCTAAGACAGAAAAATTTACTTACGGACAAATGGTGGAGGCATTTGAGAAAAATCAGGTTTACGGTTATATTAACGACCCAAATGAGTTTTCCGTTATCATTTTTTTAAGACAAGAGGATTGGGCGAACTATTGGGATGATGACAGTAAAAATGATAAGGAGCTATACGAAAACATCAAGGTAGTAAATCTTTCCAGCAGTGACTATTATGATTTCTTCGGCTCTCCTTACAATGGAAATTACAAATTAAAGGAAATTGAAAATGATATCAAGAGCCAGCTTGATGTAAACGGAAATTCCATAGCTCCAAATTGGGGAAATAATCACGAGGCGGTTGAGGTTAAGGAAACCCCTTGGTATATTGCAAATCTTCCATTAATTATATTAGTTGTTCTCTTTGTTGTATTTTTGTTCATTTCCTTCCGTCAGGCAAACGGCGGCAAGATGAGCGGCTTTGGCAAGTCCAAGGCAAGAACAGCGGACCAGGCAAGAGAAAGAGTTACCTTTGCTGACGTTGCAGGAGCAGACGAGGAAAAGGCGGAGCTTGAAGAGGTGGTTGAGTACCTTAAAAACCCATCAAAATTTACAGGCTTAGGTGCGAAAATTCCACACGGTGTTCTCCTTGTAGGCCCTCCAGGCACAGGTAAAACCTTGCTCGCCAAGGCGGTTGCAGGCGAAGCGGGTGTGCCCTTCTTCTCAATGTCAGGCTCAGACTTTGTTGAAATGTATGTTGGTGTGGGTGCGTCCCGCGTAAGAGATTTGTTCGATAACGCGAGAAAATCCCGCGCAGCTATTATATTTATTGATGAAATTGATGCGGTTGGTCGTCAAAGAGGCGCAGGCTTAGGCGGCGGACACGACGAGAGAGAGCAGACACTTAACCAGCTTCTTGTTGAAATGGACGGCTTTGACGGTCACTCAGGTATTATCGTTATGGCGGCAACAAACCGCCCTGATATTCTTGACTCCGCGCTTTTAAGACCGGGTAGATTTGACAGACAAATCACCATCGGCTTGCCAGACATCAAGGGTAGAGAGGAAATTTTGAAGGTTCACGCAAAGGGCAAGCCCTTTGAGGAAAGCGTTGACATGCGCAAGGTTGCACAAACAACCGTTGGATTTACAGGTGCGGATCTTGCTAACCTTTTGAACGAGGCGGCACTTTTGGCTGCTCGTCGCTCCAAGAGTCTTATCGGTATGGATGAGATTGAGGACGCTTGGGTAAAGGTTTGCGTAGGTACACAAAAGAAGAACAGAATGACCGAAAAGGAAAAGCGCAACACAGCTATTCACGAGGCAGGTCACGCCATAGCAGCACATATTCTTCCTACACAGGATGGCGTTCGCCAAATTTCCATTATTCCAAGCGGCAGAGCTCTCGGTTATACCTTGACTCCACCAAGCGAGGACAAGTACAGTGAGTCTAAGCAGGAAATGAAGGAAAGAATTGCTATGATGCTTGCAGGCAGAGTGGCAGAGCAGCTTGTGTTTGGTGACTATACAGGCGGCGCTTCAAACGATATTCAAAGAGCAACTGAGGTTGCACGCAAGATGGTTACCGTTTACGGTATGAGTGATGAGCTTGGTACAATCCGCTACGGCTCACAGCACAGCGAGGTGTTCCTCGGCAGAGATTTCGGTTCAAGTCCTGACTACTCAAATGAAACCGCGGCAAAGATTGACGCGGAAATTAAGAAAATTGTTGACGAGGCTTATGCGCTTGCGACTGAAATTCTTACTAAATACAGAAATAAGCTTGACTTTGTGGCTGACTTTTTGGTTAAGCACGAGGTTATGGACGAGGAGCAGTTTGCTGCGGCCATGGCTGAGGGCGCTACTATGGAAGAGGTTGAGGAGCTTATGACTGAAAAGAAGCGCAGAAGCGAGGAAGAAAACAGACGTAAGCTTGAAAAGGCGGAGGCTCAGAAAATGGCTGAGGCACAGGCTCAAATGGAAGCGCGCAAGCGCATGGAAGCAGAGCTTGGCTTGAGCGATGATGACGAAGAGGATGAGGGCGAAAATTCTCCTGTATCTGACGAAGAGCCAAAGACTGACGACGCTGAATCTGATGAGAAAAACGAGACTGAAGAATAATTTAGGAGAGCAGGCAAGCAAGCCTGCTCTCTTTGTTTCACTTTTGAATTGTCAAATTGCACAAAAAACCGCTTTTAAATTGTGCAAATAACCGAAAAGTCAACAAAAGGCTTGACAGTTCGGTGTTAATATTATATAATTAGACTGTAAAAAAAGTTTCTAGGAGGAGACTATGAAAAAGAAGATTTTAATTGCCTTGTTTGTCATCGCTGCTCTTGCTTGCATGCTTGTTTCATGCGGTGAGTGTGAGCATACATACGATGAGGGACAGGTAACAGTTGCTGCTACTTGTGTAACAGAGGGCTCAAAGCTCGTTAAGTGCACACAGTGTGGCGAAACAAAGACAGAAACAATTGCTAAGAACAACGCGCACACACTTACACAAGAGGTTATTGCTCCTACCTGTAAGGATACAGGTAAGACCATAAACAAGTGTACAGCTGCAGGTTGTACTTATTCTTTTGAGTCAGATCAAACTGCTAAACTTACCGCTTGCCCTGCGGGCGACAATATCGTTGAGGTTGTTGTTACTCCTGCTACATGTACAGAAGCAGGTACACGCAAGAAGATGTGTAACATTTGCGGCAAGGATTACTATGAGTGGGGCTTTGATCTCACAATCCCTGCAACAGGTCACACATATGAGGATGACAGCAAATTCAAGACAGATGAAGAAAAGGGTATTTCCTTTGTAGCTGGTAACTGCGATACAGAGGGCTACATTTCACGTGTTTGCCAGACCTGTGGTAATGAAGATCACATTTCTAAGGACGATTATGCCAAGGATCCTAACCACGATGCTGCAAAGCTCGATGCTATGGAAATGTGGGGACACAACTTTGATACATTTGTAGAGGCAGTTGCTCCTAACTGTACAGATGACGGTTATGACTTGTATAGCTGCTCTAACCCAGGCTGTGAGGACACAAATCCTGTTGTTACCTTTTTTGCTCTTGGTCATACATATGTAAAGAACGAAACAGCTGAGCTTGGTGTTCATTATGAAATCACACTTGCTCCTACCTGCTTGCAGGAGGGCTTGAAGTCTTATATCTGTACTGTTTGTCAGGTTGCTGCAACAGATGACAAGAATACTGAGGCTATTCCTACAATCGCTCATAACATCGTTGATACAGACGATAATTACCTCGTTCTTGCTATGGATGCTACTTGTACAGAAGCAGAGTACAAGGTTTACAGATGCTGTGTTGATTCACTTTGTGAGGAAACAAAAACCTTTACATACGGTGAAGCACTTGACCACGACTGGGCTATCAGTGGTGAGGTTAACTGCTCAACAGGTGGCTTGACACCTTGGAAGTGTAACCGTTGCGAAATCGAAGAGCTTCGTGAGGACGAAAACTCTGACCTTTCCATCAGACATACATACGGTTCAACCGTTAGCGCTCCAACTTGTGTAGACAGAGCTGTTTATAACTGTTCTGTTTGCGCTAAGGATTACACATCATACGAGGATGATGCAGCAGGTGCTCCACACGGCAACCATGTATATGATGTATTTGTAGAAACTATTGCTCCTATCTGCTCCGCAGAGGGTTACACAATATACAGCTGCTCCGCAGGTAACTGTGGCACAACTGAAAACAGAGAATATACAGAGAGAACAGTTCACGAGTTCAATCCTGTAACTGAGGATGGCAGAATTGTATGCGTAATTTGCGCAGCTCAGTATAGAGATGTTTCCACAGAAATCACAACAGGTAGCGGCGACCTTTGCTTGGGCGGTTGCACAGATACATGTACATGCGGCTTGAAGGTTGAATGGAACGGCTACGTTTCACCAAAGGAACCTGAACAGCTTACAGCAGGTACTGAGTTTGTTAAGACAGAGGTTGTATGGACCGAGGTTGGCGACATCACAACTCCTCTTGCACTTGGCGAGGGTATGATTGTTCTTAACGGTACAGCTGACACAACATATACAATTAAGGTATATGATAAGGTTAACGGCACATTGCTCGCTACTATCGAAAGAAGCGGCGAGGTTGCATTCGCAGACCTTTACAAGTATGCTGAGGTAGGTCAGATTGCTATTACAGCTTCAACTGATGCAACAGTATATTTCTACGCTATCGTAAAGTAATTTGAAATTTAAGCAGGCGCTGTCAAAAGATAGCGCCTGCTTTTTCGTTTTTTGCTCGATTTTTTGTGCAGTATGTACAAAAATAATTTATATTATATAAATCTATTGATATTTTTTATAAAAAATGATAGAATTAAACTACAAAAAAGGGTAGCGAAGCTACATGAATAACACGAGGTGAAATATGAAGAAAAGAATTACTTTGATTTTGTCAGTTCTTTGCTTACTTGCGCTTGTTGTAGCGCTTGCGTCCTGCGGACACGAGCATGCTTTCAAGGCGGAATGGGCATCAGATGCGACAAACCACTGGCACGTATGTGAGGTGGAAGGTGATGAGTGTGCTGAGGTTTCAGGCAAGGCTGCTCATACATTTGCAGAAAAGTCTAAGGTTGAGCCTACCTGTACAGCAGTAGGCGAATTGACAGAGGCTTGCTCTGTTTGCGGATTTGAAAAAAAATCTGAGATACCAATGGTAGCTCACGACTATGCAGATGCAACCTGTACAGCTCCTAAGACCTGTAAGAATTGCCCTGCAACTGATGGCGAGGCTCTTGGTCACGATGAGCAGTATGATGTTGTTCCTCCAACTTGTACAGAAGCAGGTATTACAAACATTACTTGCTCAAGATGTGACTATACATCCACAAAGGACCCTGTTGATGCTCTCGGTCACGACGAGCAATATGATGTTGTTCCCCCAACCTGTACAGAAGCGGGCATCACAAATGTTTCTTGCTCAAGATGTGATTATACAGCAACAAAAGACCCAACAGACGCTCTCGGTCACGACGAGCAATATAATGTTGTTCCCCCAACCTGTACAGAAGCAGGTATAACAAACGTTTCTTGCTCAAGATGCGATTATACAGCAACAAAAGACCCAACAGACGCTCTCGGACATATAGGCGGAAAAGCTACTTGTATAGCACTTGCGGTTTGTACAAGATGTGAGCAGACATACGGTGAGCTTGCTGATCACGTATATAATACAGAAAATGCAGTTGAGGGTGTTGATTATGAAATCACAACAGCTCCGACCTGCGTAACAAAGGGTGTTAAGACATATAAGTGTACAGTATGTGCAGCATTGGCAACAAACACAGACTACATTGTAGCAGTTGACGAGATTGCTCACAATTATGATGTTAAGGGCGAGACAACAGCTCCAACATGTATCACAAAGGGTTACACAACATACTCTTGCTCAGCAGGTGCTTGTGGCACAACTGAAAATAGAGATGAGGTTGCTGAAATTACTCATAAGTACGATGTAAAGGGCGAAGTAACAGCTCCTACATGTATCACAAAGGGTTACACAACATACTCCTGCTCAGCAGGTGCTTGTGGCACAACTGAAAATAGAGATGAGGTTGATGAAATTGCTCATAAGTACGATGTAAAGGGCGAGGCAACAGCTCCTACATGTATTACAAAGGGTTACACAACATACTCTTGCTCAGCGGGTGCTTGCGGTACAACTGAAAATAGAGATGAGGTTGCTGAAATCGACCACAGCTACACTGTAGCAGGCAAGGTTGTTGATCCTACCTGTTCCGCAGAGGGCTATACAGTTTATGGCTGCTCCGCAGGTGAGTGTGGCTTGACTGAAAACGGCGATTATACTGCAAGAATAGCACATACATTCTATGATGTTAACGAATTTGATATTATCAGATGTGCAGTATGCGAGCAAACATACAGAAACGTAACTACAATCGTTACAACAGGCAACGGTAACCTTTGCTTGGGTTGCGGTGAGGAACAGTGCGTATGTAATGTAAACGTTGAGTGGAACGGTTACATCAAGCCATCTGCTCCTGAACAGCTTGCAGCAGGCGTAGCATTTACAAAGAATGATGTTCCTGAAAAGGAAGCAGCTCTTGAAATTGGTGGCGGCTTGATTAAGCTCGTTTCCGAGAGCGAGGCTAACTACACAATCGTTATTGGTGACAATACAATTACAGTTAGCGGTACAGAGGTTTATGTTGACCTTTATAAGTACGAGAGCGTAAAGAGCGTTACTATTACATCCGATGCTGATGCACAGGTTGTTTTCTACGAAATTTTGAAATAATTATTCATATGCGGGGGCTCTTTTGAGCCCCCATTTTTCAAATATACTGCAAGGAAAATTGAGCCAAATTACTTGACAACTAATTTTAAAAGGACTATAATTATTAGTATAATTATTCACAGAAATGTGAAAATATTGATAAATTTATCAACAAGGAGTAACTATGAGCGAGCTTGAAAATGCAAGGAAAATCATAAATGAGGTTGACAAGCAGATGGCAGAGCTATTTGAAAAGCGCATGTATGCCAGTGAGCTTGTAGCTAAATATAAGAGGGAGCACGGCTTGTCCATTCTTGACGAAGCAAGAGAAAAGGAAGTCGTGGCTAAAAACAGCTCCTTGGTGGAAAATGCGATTTATCAAGAATATTATGCAGAGTTCATAAAAGAGGTTATGCGCATTTCCCGTTCATATCAGTCACGACTCAATGAGGGTATGCGCGTTGCTTATAGCGGTGTTATGGGCGCTTATGCATACATAGCCGCAAAGAAAATGTACCCCTCTGCTACTCTTGTTCCATACGGTGACTTTGAGGAAGCATATAAGTCGGTGGAAAATGGCGAGTGCGATGTGTGCGTGCTTCCGATTGAAAATAGCTATGCGGGTGACGTTTCCACAGTTATGGATTTGATGTTTTCCGGCACTCTTTATGTAAATCAATTGTTGAATTTGCCAATTACCCATTGTTTAATGGTAAATGAGGGCGTGGAGCTCGCGGACATAAAAACGGTTATCAGCCATCCCCAAGCCCTTGCACAGTGTGCAGGCTATATTAAGGAAATGGGCTTTGAAACAAGAGCATATGAAAATACGGCTCTGAGCGCAGAGTACGTTAAGAAAAACAAGCTGACAGACACAGCCGCTATTGCCTCCTTTGAAACCGCGGAGATTTTCGGCTTGAATGTAATAGCAAGCGGTATAAACGCAAGCAGAACAAATACAACCCGCTTTGCCGCATTTTCCCGTGCGCGCAACGCCATAGATGCAAAAGCAACCGACCAAAGCTTTATTTTGATGTTTACGGTGAAAAATGAGGCGGGAGCGCTTGCAAAAACCATAGATATCATCGGTGCGTACGGATTTAATATGAGAAATTTACACTCACGTCCTATGAAGGAGCTTTTGTGGAGCTATTATTTCTATGTGGAAGCAGAGGGCGACATTAACAACCAAAACGGACAGGATATGCTTCGTGCATTGGGCGCTACCTGCGATAAGCTGAAGCTGGTAGGCACATACAAGCAGCAATAAGAGGAATGAAAATGATACTACCTGTAAATTTAGATAAGCAAAGCTATGATATTGTAATAGAAAGAGGCGCTATTGACACAATCGGTGCATATCTCAATTTGTACCGCAAGGTGCTGATTTTGACCGATAGCGGAGTGCCGAGTGAATATTCAAGCAAGGTGCAATCAGCCTCCAAAGAGGGATATATCTATACTGTGCCGCAGGGCGAGGGAAGCAAGTCCTTTGAAAGCTATAAGAGCATCCTTTCCTTTATGGTGGAAAAATCGTTTACACGCAGTGACTGTGTGGTTGCTGTGGGCGGTGGCGTTTGCGGAGATTTGGCAGGCTTTGTAGCCGCAACCTATATGCGCGGCATAGATTTTTACAATGTACCCACAACGCTTCTTTCTCAAGTGGACTCCTCAATTGGTGGAAAAACCGCCATTGACCTTGGTGGAGTGAAAAATATAGTGGGCGCGTTTTATCAGCCAAAAATGGTAATTATAGACTCAAATACACTAAAAACACTTGACACAAGACAAGTAAACGCAGGACTTTGCGAGGCTATAAAAATGGCGTTGACCTGTGACAAGGAGCTTTTTGAGCTCATTGAAAAAAGCGAAAAGCTTGACTGTGACATTGACGAAATTATAGAGAAATCTCTAAAAATCAAGAGGGACGTGGTTGAAAAGGACCCGAGCGAGCAAGGCTTGCGCCGTATTTTGAACCTCGGCCACACCATCGGTCACGCAGTAGAAAGCCTTGAAGGCTTGGGCGGACTTTTGCACGGCGAGTGCGTTTCTGTCGGTATGATACCTATGTGCCATAATTCAATCAAGGAAAGAGTCAAGGCAGCCTTGGAAAAATACTCACTGCCAACAACCCACAATTATTCGTGTGAACAGCTGCTTTCGTATATCATAAAGGATAAAAAGGCGCAAGGGGATGAAATTAACATTGTGCTCGTTAATGAAATCGGCTCATTCCAAATAAAGAAAATAAAAATCAGCGAGCTGAAAAGCTATATAAACGGAGATATTTAAAAATGAAAAATACGTTTGGAAACAGCGTTTCTGTCACATTGTTTGGCGAGAGCCACGGTGCGGCAGTTGGCGCGGTTATAGATGGCTTAGCCCCCGGTATTGATGTTGATACAGAGTTTATCAGTGCCCAGCTAAGCAGAAGACGCCCAAGTGGAAAAACAGACACTCCCCGCCGTGAAAATGATAATTTTCAAATTTTAAGCGGAGTTTTTAACGGCAAAACAACAGGTACACCAATAACAATTGTAATTCCTAACGAAAACACAAAAAGCGGTGACTACAATTACGGTGTTGCCCGTCCCTCACACGCGGACTATACGGCTTATATGAAATATCACGGCTATGAGGACTATCGCGGTGGCGGTCATTTTTCAGGCAGAATAACTGCCGCACTTGTTGCCGCAGGCGCGATTGCCATTTCTGCCCTTAAAAAGCACGGCATTTATATCGGCACACATATTTATGCGTGCGGAGGTGTCTCTGACACAAGATTTGAACAGGTATCAAGTCTTGAAGATGCTATTTTATCCTTGCAGGACAAGGAATTCCCTGTAATTTCCGATTCCGCTGAGGATGAGATTTGCGCAAAGATTTTAAATGCTTCTAAAAATCGTGATAGCATAGGCGGAATTGTTGAAACCGCAATAACAGGCGTACCAGCAGGCGTTGGTGAGCCTTGGTTTGACTCTTTCGAGGGTATGCTTTCCCACGCGCTTTTCTCCATTGGCGGTATCAAGGGCGTGAATTTTGGCGCAGGTATGGCTATAACAGGACTTATGGGAAGCGTGGCAAATGATGAATTCAGGTACGAAAACGGAAAAGCTGTAACCACAACAAATAATAGCGGCGGTATAAACGGCGGTATTACAAACGGCATGCCAATAATTTTTAACTGTGCGGTTAAGCCAACTCCGTCAATTGCCAAGGAGCAGGAAACAATTAATTTTATTACAAAGGAAAATACAACTATTGAAATAAAGGGCAGACACGACCCTGCGATTATCAGACGCATTTGTCCTGTCATTGACAGTATGTGCGCGCTTGTAATCTGCGATCTACTTGCCCAAAGATTTGGAACGGACTATTTAAAAAAATGAAATACGGTGTTATTGGGGAGCATTTAAAGCATAGCTTCTCCCCTGAAATTCACGCGCAGATAGGCGACTATCAGTACGAGGTTAAGGAAATTGAGCCGCAAAATCTTGAAGCCTTTATAAAAGGCAGAGATTTTTTGGGCATCAATGTAACAATTCCATATAAAGAAAAGGTTATTCCTATGCTTGACTATGTGGACACTGCCGCTATGAAAATCGGCGCGGTTAATACAGTTGTCAACAAAGACGGCAAGCTATACGGTTATAACACGGACTATTCGGGAATGATGTCACTTGTTCACCGAATAGGACTTGATATTAGAGGTAAAAAGGTGCTTGTAATCGGCACAGGCGGCACATCCAAAACCGCCACGCAGGTTATAGGGGATTTGGGCGCGAGAGAAATTATATATGTTTCTCACAAGCCAACACCGGGCGCATTTACCTACGAGGAGGTGTACAGCTACCACACAGATTGTGAGATTATTTTCAATACCTCACCTGTGGGCATGTATCCAAATAATGACGATATCCCCTTGGAGCTTGAACGATTCCCTCGCATAGAGGGAGTTCTTGATGTAGTTTATAACCCCATAAGGACAAGCCTTGTGCAGCGCGCCCACTCTCTTGGCATCAAAGCCGAGGGCGGACTATATATGCTTGGTGCACAGGCTGTATATGCAAGTGAGCATTTTTCCCTAGGGAGTGTGGATAATTCCCTTTTTGAAAAGGTATTTAAGTCGGTTCTTTCGGAAAAGGACAATATTGCCTTGATAGGAATGCCTGGCAGTGGCAAAACCACAGTAGGCAAGCTGATCGCTGAAAAAACAGGCAAGAAATTTGTAGATACAGATGAAGAAATAGTAAAGAAAATAGGTATGAGCATCCCCGGGTATTTTGAAAAATTTGGGGAGAAGGAGTTCCGCGCGGTTGAGAGTGAGGTTATAAAGGAGCTTGGGGCTCAAAATAATCTTGTAATTGCCACAGGCGGCGGTGCGGTTTTGAATTCCGACAACGTGAAGCGCTTGAAGCACAATAGCCGTGTTTATTTTCTTAACAGAGACCTTTCCTTGATTGTACCTACCAGCGACAGACCTCTTTCAAGTAATTATGCTGACTTGGAGAAAAGATACAAGGAGAGATACGGAATTTACAGCTCCTCCTGTGATTTGTGTGTTGATGGCAACGGCACAAAATGGGAAGTGGCAGAGCAAATAATAGAGGACTATAAAAAATGAAGGTTTTAGTTATTAACGGACCCAATATTAATTTTTTGGGAATTCGAGAGCCTCAGATATACGGCAGTGAAACATATGAAAATATGCTTGAAAAGATAAGGGCGCACGCCCACAAAATCGGAATTGAGGTTGGCTTTTATCAGTCTAACCACGAGGGGGATTTGGTGGATGCCATCCAAGGCGCGTACTTTGACAAAATTGACGGCATAGTTATTAATCCTGCCGCATACACCCACACAAGCATAGCTATTCTTGATGCGCTGAAATCCGTTGGCATTCCAACAGTGGAGGTTCACCTGTCCGCGGTTGAAAAGCGGGAGGACTTCAGGCAAGTGAGCTATGTTCGTATGTATGCCGAAAAAACAATTACAGGCAAGGGAATAGCTGGGTATATAGAGGCGCTTGATTATTTGAAGGAAAAGGAAAATGAAAGTAGAAATTGAAAAGGGCAGAGCAAGCGGAAAAATCAAAGCTCCCCCATCCAAAAGCTATGCGCACAGGCTTTTAATTTGCGGTGCGCTGGCGAAAGGAAATAGCCAAATTGACGGTGTTTCGGAAAGCGTAGATATGAAAGCAACCCTTGAATGCATAAAGGCATCAGGGGCGGATTTTACAAAAAACGGCGACACAGTGTCGATAAATGGCGGAATTAAAGAGGGAAACAGACAGTTTCATTGCTATGAAAGTGGCTCCACTCTCAGGTTCTTTATACCTATTGCACTTCTGACAGGTGATGTATGTACCTTTACAGGAACAGAACGGTTGATGTCAAGAGGAATTTCGGTGTATGAGGAAATCTTTAAGAGTCAAGGAATTCTTTGCACTAAGGAAAACGACAAAATTGTGTTGAAGGGTAAGCTTCATCCCGATGTTTTCAGCCTGCGCGGAGATATAAGCAGCCAGTTTATCAGCGGACTTTTGTTTGCGCTACCTCTTTTGAACGGTGACAGTATAATTAACATCACAACAGAGCTTGAAAGTGCCGCCTATGTTGATATTACAATAGAGTGCTTGAAGAGCTTTGGAATTGAAATTGTAAGAGGTCAAAACACCCTCTACATAAGGGGAAATCAAAAATACAAGGCGTGCCACCAGGTGGTAGAGGGGGATTATTCCAACTCTGCATTTTTGGATGCATTTAACCTTTTGGGCGGGGACGTGTCTGTTTTAGGCTTAAATGAGTTCTCTTCCCAGGGAGACAAGGTGTACCGTGAGTATTTCAAATCTCTTGAAAATGACACCCCAACGCTTGACGTTTCTGCTTGCCCCGATTTAGCGCCCGTTTTGTTTGCTTTAGCATCCGTAAAGAACGGTGCTACCTTTGTTGGTACAAGGAGATTGAAAATAAAGGAAAGCGACAGAGCCGCGGCTATGAAGGAGGAGCTTGAAAAGCTTGGAGTAGAGGTCAAGGTATTTGAAAACTCTGTTACTGTCAGCGGAGGCGCAACAGTGCCAAGTGCAGAGCTGTGCGGTCACAATGACCATAGAATTGTAATGGCATTGAGCATTTTGCTCACTCATTTTGGCGGTGTGATTAACGGCTGTGAGGCGGTTAGCAAAAGCTATCCTGGTTTCTTTGAGGACATAGCAAAATTAGGAATTAGGAGCTTTATATTAAAATGAAGATAATTAATGACGTTAAATTTTTAATTGTAGGACTTGGCTTGATAGGCGGCTCATATGCACAGGCGCTTTCTGACCTCGGTTATGAGGTAGGGGCAATTACCAAGGAGCAGGACTCTATTGACTATGCTCTTGAAAAGGGCATAATTTCCCACGGAACAACTGAGGTAAGTGCTGACTATGTCAGTCAGTTTGATATGGTTATCTTTGCTCTTTATCCCAATATTCTTGTAGATTGGATAAAGGAAAATCAAAAATGCTTCAAAAAGGGTGCGCTTTTAACGGACGTAACAGGCGTTAAGTGCCCTCTTGTATATGACATACAATCAATTTTGAGGGATGATGTTGAATTTATAGGCGCGCATCCTATGGCAGGACGAGAGGTTTACGGTGTTAAAAATGCCGATAAAACAATTTTCAGAAACGCCAACTATATCGTCACTCCAACCGACAAAAATACAAAGGAAGGAATTGCAGCCTGCAGTAGCCTTGGTAAAATTTTAGGATTTAAAACAGTGGCGATTCTATCCCCTGAGGAGCACGATGAAATGATAGGCTTTTTGTCGCAGCTTACCCACTGTATAGCCGTTTCATTGATGACCTGTAAGGAGTCAGAGCACTTGGTCGATTACACAGGCGACTCCTTCAGAGATTTAACAAGAATTGCAAAAATTAATGAGGATATGTGGTGCGAGCTATTCCTTATGAATAAAAAAGAGCTTCTTGCTCAGATGGATTTGTTTATTGACAAGTTTACAGAGCTTAAAAGCTCTATCGAAAGCTCCGACACTGAAAAAATAAAATCAATTATGAGAACTTCTACCCAACGCAGAAGATACTTTGATAAGAAATAGGAAGGAAAAAGTATCATGAATATGAATTTCAAAAGAAAATTACCAATACCAATGGAAATAAAGAAAATGTACCCACTCTCTGACGATTTGGCAAAAATCAAAGCGGAGAACGACAAGGAAATTCAATCGGTTTTCAAGGGAGAGAGCGACAAGCTTGTTCTTGTTATAGGACCTTGCTCCGCAGACCGTGAGGACGCTGTGCTTGATTATATTTCAAGACTTCGTCGTGTACAGGAAGCGGTTAAGGACAAGATTGTTATAGTTCCAAGAATTTATACAAACAAGCCAAGAACAACAGGTGACGGCTATAAGGGTATGCTCCATCAGCCCGACCCACAGGAAAGTCCCGATATGCTAAAGGGACTTATTTCCATTCGTAAGCTTCATATGAAGGCACTCGAGGAAACAGGCTTCTCCTGTGCTGACGAAATGCTGTATCCCGATAATTACAGATATTTGAACGATATTTTGTCCTACGTGGCAATCGGCGCGCGCTCTGTGGAAAATCAGGAGCATCGCTTGACGGCCAGTGGACTTGACATTCCCGTTGGCATGAAAAATCCAACAGGCGGTGATATTTCCGTTATGATGAACTCTATAACCGCCGCTCAGCACCCTCATACATTTATTTACCGCGGTTGGGAGGTTGAGTCACAGGGCAACCCATTGGCGCATGCAATCCTTCGTGGCTATGTCAACAAGTACGGTCAGTCCTTGCCAAATTATCACTATGAGGATTTGATAGGACTTTGCGAAACATATGCAAAAACCAATCTTGTAAATCCGGGTGTTATAGTAGATACAAACCACGCAAATTCAGGCAAAAAGTGGGAGGAGCAAATCCGCATTGCAAAAGAGGTGCTTCACTCCACACGTCACAGTAACGATGTTAAAAATCTTGTTAAGGGCTTTATGATAGAATCCTATATTGAGGACGGTGCACAAAAGCCTGACGGCTGTGTATACGGTAAATCAATTACCGACCCTTGCCTCGGCTGGGAAAAGACAGAAAAGCTTATTCTCGACATTGCTGACCTTAGAAAATAAACACAAAACGGCACGAAAATTCGTGCCGTTTTTTCTTGACAATCTTGCAAGCTTGTGCTATACTACAGATGTAACAGATAATACAGATAATACAGAATGAGGTGGGTAATATTCTGAATTTTTCGGGAAAACAGGATGTATATATTGAGCTTGCCGAAAGGTACAAGCAATACATTCTTAGTGGAATATATAAAAATGGTGACAAGCTCCCCTCTGTAAGAGTGGTGGCAACGGAGCTTTCGGTCAATCCAAATACGGTGGCTAAGGCATATGCGCTTTTGGAAAGCGAAGGCTACATCGTGGCACTGCCCAAAAAGGGTGCATATGTAGTATATGAGCAGGCGGTGACATCAAACAGGTCAAGCAAAAATGCGGAGCTTGTAAGAGAGATAAATGAAGCCCGCGAAAACGGCACTGCCTATGATGAGATAATAACGCTTGTTAAGGAGGTATACGGAGTCAATGATTAGTGTAAAAAATATAAGCTATAAAATTGGTGATGCGCAAATATTAAAGGATATCAACTTGGAAATTCCCGAAGGCTCAATAGTCGGTCTTGCCGGAATTAACGGTGCGGGCAAATCTACACTTTTGCGCTTGATGTCAGGAGTTTATACCTTGAACGAAGGCTCTGTTGAGTATGACGGACAAGGTGTTGGAGAGGAAAAAACACGAGAGCAAATTTTCTTTCTCCCCGACGACCCATATTATACACAGCAGTCCACAATGAAAAGCATTGTGGAAATGTACAAGGTGTTTTATCCGTCCTTTGATATGAGCACATACGAAAGACTGTCAAAGAAATTCAAAATTGACGAGGAAAAGCCTCTGCGCTCCTGCTCCAAGGGTATGCGCCGACAAATCTATATAGCAATTGCAATTTCAATTAAGCCTAAATATCTTTTGCTTGATGAGGCGTTTGACGGTCTTGACCCTCTTTCCCGACATACGGTGAAAATGGAATTTATAAATATGGTAGAAAACGATGACACAACCATAATTATATCAAGCCATTCATTAAAGGAAATTGAGGATTTTTGCGACACCTATGCAATCATAGACAACAAAACCATTGTCAGCTCAGGCGATATTTCCGACAAGGTAGGAAACTACTGCAAATTTATGCTTGCCTTTGATAAAGAGGTATCAACGGAGCTTTTTGCAACTTTGCCATCAGTGTCAATTACAAAAAACGGCAAGTTCATTACAGCCGTTTTCAATGGTAAAAGCGATGAAATCTGTGAAAAGCTGCAAGAGCTATCTCCCTTGGTTATGGAGGAGCTGCCCTTTAATTTTGAGGAAGTCTTTATAAGTGAGGTGCAGAAATAATGAGTAGCTTTAAAAAATATTTTCTATACCATTTCAAAAAATCTGCCCTGCGCCAAATGCTGGTTTGCTTTCTTTGTGTCATTTTTTCGATTATGCAAATGAGCGGTTTGGATGAGTATTATTCACCCTCAAGAGTTGCATTTATACTTGGTGTGCTTTGCTCTGTCATTCCTGTTTTGGAGCTTTCGGCCTTTAAAAACAGGAGAAATCTTGACTCTCTGTTCTCCTTACCCGTTAGCCGAAAAAAGCAGGCACTGGCACACTATCTGAACGGAATCATCCAAATTTCTGCAGCATATACATTTAGCTGCGCCCTTTCGCTTATACAATTGATATCATTTAACCGTGGGGCAATAATCGGTTATTTTGTAGCCTATTATTTCCTTTCCTTGATTGCAGGCATTTTGATATATTCCATATTTATGTTCCTGTTTAATCAAGCAAATACAGTGATAGACGGAATTTTATTTGAAATCTTAGGCGCGTTTGCCCTGTTCTTTGCGGTACAAGCGATAAGAACAGTAACAGATACCTTGGGTAATCACCCCTATGCTACATATTCCGTATTTGCTCCCATAGGCTCGGGGGGATTATATAAAATTGTCAGGGATTTAAGCTTTTCTCTCGGCTGGAGCTATATCGTTATGCTCACTGTGTGGACCTTGATCGGCATTTGTTCAATATTCGGCTATTTCTACACCTTTGAAAGGAAAAAGGTAGAGGCGGTTGGCGGTATTTCCGACGCCCTCTTTGGCTACAAGATGTTTATTCCCGTGTGGGCATACTCGCTTGTTACAATGGGACTTATGGAAGCATCAATATTTGTGTGCATATCAATGCTGATCGGCTATATAATTTATAGACGCGGCTTTCAATTTACCAAATCTGATTTAATTTCTATGATAATGATAATTCCATTTTTAGCACTTGGCTGTGTGTAAAATAAAAGCTGCAGGATTTTTAAAGTCCTGCAGTTTTTTGTTTTACATAATTTTGTCGTGATGCTTGTGTCTGTCGTGGTGCTTGATACGGTGGCTTGTTTGTCCCTCAGGGTCAATTTCGCCTGCCTTTTGGAGAGAAATCTTTGTAAGGAACGGTCCTACAAGCTCGTAAATAAGAACGGAGAAAAGGGTAATGTTTGCTACCATATGTCCGATTTCGCCGCCAAAGGATGAAGCCTTCAGTGCCATACCGAGAGCAACGCCTGCCTGCGGGAAAAGGGTGATGCCCAGGTACTTTTTAACATTTGGCTCGGCGTGGGAAATGTCGGAAGAAATCCTTGCGCCGAAGTATTTACCAAGACAACGGAATATGATATACGCAAAGCCAACAAGAAGAACAACGCCGTCTGTAAATACGGAAAGCTCAAGCTCAGCGCCGCTAAGCACAAAGAACAATATGTAAATAGGACCTGTCCAACGGTCAAGTCTGTCCATAAGCTCAGCAGAGAAGTCACAAACGTTACAGAAGATTGTGCCGAGCATCATACAGGAAAGAAGTGGAGAGAATGCAATGTGGATTGAGCCGATATGCAAATCCTTAAGACTTGAAATAGCAACGGTCAAGAACACAAATGCAACGGACACGGAAAGTCTTTTTGAACGTGAATGGAAAAATCTTTCAATAAATGTAAAGATATAACCCATAATAGCGCCAAGAGCAATAGAGATAACAACCTCTATAAGCGGCTCGACGATGATTGAAAGAACACTCGCTTCGTTGGAAATTGCGTTTGCAATGCCAAATGAAACAGAGAAAAGAACAAGACCAACGGCATCGTCAAGGGCAACAACAGGCAAAAGTGTGCTTGTAACAGGACCCTTAGCCTTATACTGCTTAACAACCATAAGTGTTGCGGCAGGAGCAGTAGCTGATGCAACCGCACCGAGAATAATAGCCGCTTCAAGCGGGAACTTTTCAGGAATAATGAAGTGCAAGCCAATAAGCGCCGCATCAACCACAAGTGTGGTAAACACCGCTTGGAATATACCTATAATAGTTGCCTTTTTTCCAATGTGCTTCAGCTCATTCAAACGGAATTCATTACCGATAGAAAATGCGATAAAGCCAAGAGCAACATCAGAGATAAGAGCGAATTTCTTTGATACCATATCGAATTCGGTAAAGCCCAAGCCCTGAATGTCAAATGCGCCCAAGCAGAACGGACCAACCAAAATTCCTGCCACCAAATAAGCTGTTACGGCAGGGAGCTTAGCCAGCTTTGCTAAGCGGGAAAGTATAAGTCCTGCGAACAACGCAACGGACAAGCTGAATAAAATTTTTTCCATAAAATCGCCTTCTTTATAATATATTGTCAAAACACATCTATTGTAATACTATCGACAAAGTTTGTCAAGTGCAAATATCAAAATTATGCATAAATTTTACACAAGAAAAAAAGAGGACAAAATGTCCTCTTAAATTCTGTTAACTCCTGTTTTTTTCGCGGCTTCAATAACCGCTCTTGCGACCACCTTGGCAACCTGCTTGTTGAGCGCTGACGGAATAATATTTTCTTCATTCAATTCCGCCTCGTCAATAAGAGAAGCCAATGCGTATGATGTTGCAACCTTCATTTCTTCGTTTATGCACGTTGCGCGGCAATCAAGCGCACCTCTGAAAATGCCGGGGAATGCAAGAACGTTGTTTATCTGGTTTGGGAAGTCGCTTCTGCCCGTGCCAACCACACGCGCGCCTGCCGCCTTTGCAAGGTCAGGCATAATTTCAGGCGTAGGATTTGCCATTGGGAAAACAATGGGGTCACTCGCCATAGACTTTATCATTTCGGGAGTTACAATGTTTGGAGCACTAACTCCTATAAATACATCGGCACCCACCATAGCATCGGCAAGTGTGCCTCTTTTTAACTCGAAATTAGTTAGCTCTGCCATTTCGCGGTGAGCATCGTTCAAGCTCTCGTCGCCCTTACATATAATGCCAAAGCGGTCAACCATAGTAAGATTTTTGACGCCCATATTGAGTAGGTGCTTGCCAATAGCGATACCTGCCGAGCCTGCGCCGTTTATAACAACCTTGATGTCTTCAATGTCCTTTTTCACAACCTTTAAGGCGTTCAAAAGTGCTGCGGCAACAACAATGGCAGTGCCGTGCTGGTCATCGTGAAAAACGGGAATATCGCACACGTCCTTCAGTCTTTTTTCAATTTCAAAGCAACGGGGAGCGGAAATATCCTCTAAATTGATGCCACCAAATGAGCCGGAAATCAGCTCTATTGTGCGCACAATTTCATTCACGTCCTTTGATTTTACGCAAATCGGAAAGGCATCAACATCTGCAAATTCCTTGAAAAGTGCACACTTGCCTTCCATAACAGGCATACCTGCCAAGGGACCTATATCGCCCAAGCCAAGGACAGCTGTGCCGTCGGTTATAACCGCAACTAAATTAGAACGCCTTGTCAGCTCGTATGATTTACTTTCGTCCTTTTGTATTTCAAGGCAAGGCTCTGCAACACCTGGTGTATATGCCAAGGACAAATCCTCTCGAGTGTCAATTTTCACGCGGGAAACAACCTCGATTTTTCCCTGCCATTCGTAGTGCTTTTTCAGTGATTCCTGTCGTATATCCATTATATCATTTTCTCCGGGTGAAAGTATTCGTCAAATTTTTCCTCGTCAAGGTAGCCAAGCTCAACGCAGGCTTCCTTTAAGGAAATATCCTTTTCGTGTGCCAGGTGTACCACCCTTGCGGCATTTTCGTAGCCGATGTATGGGTTCAAGGCGGTTGCCAGCATCAAGGAATTATGCAAATTTGCGTGCATTTTTTCGCGCTTTGCCTGTATGCCGCAAACGCAGTTATTGTTAAATGAAATGCAGGCATCGGAGAGCAAGCGCACTGACTGTAAAAGGTTGTGTATGCACACGGGCATAAACACGTTGAGCTCAAAGTTACCCTGAGATGCGCTCATTGATACGGCATAGTCATTTGCCATAACCTGCACGCACACCATAGTCATAGCCTCGCACTGGGTAGGGTTAACCTTACCGGGCATAATGGACGAGCCGGGCTCGTTTTCGGGAATGGTGATTTCCCCAAGACCGCAACGGGGGCCGCTTGCAAGCCACCTGATGTCGTTTGCAATCTTCATTAAATCACAAGCAAGCGCCTTGATAGCTCCATGGGCCGCCACCAATTCGCCCTTTGACGAAAGAGCATGGAATTTGTTTTCCTCCGGTAAAAATTCAAAGCCCGTAATTTTGGAAATTTCCTCGCAAACAAGACGGTCAAATCCATTTGGTGCGTTCAAGCCTGTTCCCACAGCAGTTGCGCCAATGGCCAAGTGCTTCAATGGAATGAGCGCATTTTCTATCATTTCCAAATCTCGCTCAAGGGAGGCACGCCAACCGCTGATTTCCTGTGAAAAGGCAATAGGTGTGGCGTCCTGAAGATGTGTTCTTCCGCTTTTCACAATGCTCTTGTTCTTTTCCTCAAGGCTTAGTAGCTCGGCAATTAACAGCTCAACCGCAGGAATAAGCCTTGTCTTTACCGCAACAACGGCAGAGACGTGCATAGCGGTAGGGAATGTATCATTTGAGGACTGTGACATATTAACATCGTCATTTGGGTGCAAAAGGCTCTTGCCCAAAATTTCGTTGCCGCGGTTTGCTATTACCTCGTTTGCGTTCATATTTGTCTGTGTTCCGCTGCCTGTCTGCCAAACAGCCAAGGGAAAATGCGACATTAATTCGCCATTCATAATTTCTGTACAAGCCTTTTTGATGGCAGATAGCTTTTCGCCTGTCATTTTCTCGGATTTTAGTGAATGGTTGGCTTTGGCGCAAGCCAGCTTTAACGCACCAAATGCGTTGATAATTTCAGCTGGCATTTTCTCTGTGCCAATCTTAAAATTTTCAAAGCTCCTTTGAGTTTGTGCGCCCCAATATTTATCGGCAGGAACAGATATCTGTCCCATAGAATCGTGCTCAATACGGTAGTCCATTTTGCACCTCACAAAATAATATAGGAATATTTTAGCATACATAACCGTCTTTTTCAAGATTATACTTGAAAGATAATTAAAATAATAGTATAATGAAAACGAGGTGATATTATGTTTAAATACCATATGCCAACAAAGGTTATTGTTGGGGAAAATTGCGTTTTGGAAAATAGCGGTGAGCTTATTATTGGAAAGCACGCGCTTATTGTCACAGGCAAGTCCTCGGGCAAAAAATCAGGAGCTTTGGACGATGTGATAAATTTGCTTGAAAACAAGAAAATCCCCTACCACGTGTACGATAAAATAGAAAATAACCCTGAAATTAACGATATGGCAAGAGGTGCGGAGCTTGCGCGTGAGTGCGGCTGCGACTTTATAATTGCCATAGGCGGCGGCTCTCCAATGGACGCGGCTAAGGCAATTGCCGTGTATGCCACAAATGAGCCGAGGGAGAATGGCGATTTTGAGCTTTATGATATTTTCAAGGGTGTATACAAAAATAAGCCATTGCCAATGGTGGCAATTCCTACCACCGCGGGCACAGGCTCTGAGGTAACTCCTTATTCTATACTGACGCTACACAAGGAGCAAACAAAGCGTAGCTTTTCATCAGTTGACACATTTTTTAAATCCGCATTTTTGGATGGCAGATATACGGTTAATTTGCCATTGCAGGTTGCAAGAAACACTGCCGTTGATGCCTTGTGTCACTTGATTGAGGGTTACACAAACAAAAAAGCATCTCCAAGCAGTAATTATATAGCCATAGAGGGCATGCGAATAATCGGCAAGCACCTAGGTGCGCTTGAAAACGGACAGTTTGACGTTGATGCTTGCACCGAGCTTTTGTGGGCATCTACTCTTGGTGGCATTGTCATTTCTCAAACAGGAACAACTATTGTTCACTCAATGGGATACCAGCTTACTTACTTTAAAGACATTCCTCACGGACAAGCAAACGGCTATTTGCTTTGCGAATATTTGAAGCGCGTGACACCTGAGCGCGTGGGCGATTGCTTAGAGGCTATGGGACTTTCTTCCCTTGAAGAGTTAAAGGACTATCTTGGAAAAATCCTACCCTGTGTCAATAATATCACAGAAAAGGAGCTTGTTTCTTGGTCCGATATTTCAATCAAAGCCAAAAATGTAGCTTCCTGCCCATACCCTGTAACACAGGAAATGGAAATCGAAATTTATAAAAAAAGTTTACTATAAAGGAGAGAAAAATGAAAAAGATTTTGCTTTCGGCAGTTCTTGCCTTGACGATGTGTCTTTTCCTTGCCCTTTTCGTTGGCGCAGAGGAATATAACACAGTTGACAATTTGGGCGAGCCCGACTGGTACACAGGAAATTATCAGCTCATAAAAGACAAAACATCAAAGGTTGTTTTGTCAAACGGTGACGGTACATACACCGCATACCCTGCTTACTACATTTTGAAATACAGCATTACAGTAAAGGATGGTGCTATAACTGAAGCATACATAAATGGCTTTGACTATTCGTTTGTTAACGGAAAAACAGGAAAGAGCTATGGTTCGGGCGCGATTTATAAAATCGAATTGCCATACGGCTTAACAACTATTAAAAGCGACTATTTCGGTTTCTATCCAAAGGAAGCAAATGTGGTTGAGCTTGTAATGTCCGATTCGATTACATCCGTGGCGGCTCACGCCTTCCGTAATGATAAGAGCAGTAATAAATTGCATCTTAAAAAGATTGTTTTTTCTAAGAATTTAACATCCGTAGGCGCTTACGCCTTTTTGAAATTAGATACACTTGAAACAGTTGAAATCCCTGCGGGAACAGATGCTGTGCTTGATCTTTCAGGGACGCAAATATTCAAGGGCTGTTCAAGCCTGCAAAGCTTAGATTTGTCAAAGAGAAACATCAAGGCGTTGGGTGATAACTTTTTGGAAGAGTGTTCAAGCCTTGAAAGGCTTGCCTTGCCCGACTCCTTGGAGACTATCGGCTCTTGCTCCATATACAAATGTCCAAAATTATATTTAGCAAGTGACTTTTTACCTGCAAACCTTAAAACCGTTGGCTTCCACTTCCTATCCGGTTGTAAGAGCATTAACAAGGTTCTTTATTTCCCTGACGGTTTCGAGGGATTTACTTCAAACTACAATTTCAGTAGCGACAAGGAAATTGCCCCTGACCTCACTTTGGTTTTTCTTGGTAAGGTTAGCGGAACATGGAGCTTTGAACAGTTCCATATGAGCAAGGGAGAGCGTAAGCTTACATTTATCTTTACAAAAAATCAATTTTCAGACCTTACCGGTAAAATTGTACAGGCATCAAATGACGGAACTCTTACTTATATAGGTAAAACCGCAAGCGCTGATGATACAGATTATTGGGAGCAAACCGGCACCTTGACAATTAACTTTGGTAGTGCTGCCGAGTCTAACAGTAAGTACAAAACAGATGAAAATGGCAACACACTGTACTATGTAAATACCAATTCCTACAAGCTGTTCTTCTGCGGTGGAGAGAATGTAGAGCTTGTGTACGGTATTCGTGAAAGTGCATCAAATTCCGAGTGGACAAAGCCATATACAACTCCCTTTACCTTTGACAGACAGGGTCATATGGACGCAGGCGTTCACTACGATTTGGTTGAGGTTTTGAGCCTTGCAAACTGCGGTATCGATGGCGTAACAGAGCACACCTGTGTTCTTTGCGAAAGAGTAATAGAGGATAGAATTCCCGCAACAGGCGACCACCGTACATACGAGGTTAGCCCCTGCGCCGATAAGTGCGAGGTTTGCGAGCTATATGTACAAAAAGCAATTCAAAGCCACAATATTTACGAATATTTCACCTATGCAAACGGCTTTACCGTAGCAGGTGCGTGTGGCTCACAGTGCGCAAATGAGGGTTGCTCCAATAAGACCGAAAAGGAAATGAGCGCTTTGGTTGTTGACCTTGGCTTCTCTGTACCTGAGAGTGGAAGCTTCAGAGGCATTAATTACGGATACAAAGTAAACAAGGATGCTGTTTCCGAGTATGAGAGAATAAACGGTTGTAAAATATCCGTGGGCGCATTGATTGCTTCGGGTGAAAACATCAATAACGACGAAAAGGTAATTAGCCACATATTTGCAGTAATTCTTGATATGGTTGACTTTGCTATTAATTACGGAGAAACAAGCAATTACGACGACAAGGATGTAGTTTTTGCAGGATTTGTATCAGTTACACAAAACGGCACAACAAGCAACTCTTACTTCCAAAGTGAAACAAATCTCCCAACAAATAGCTACACATCAGACAAATATGGCACATTCTATGGAATTAGCTACAACACAATAAAGGGTTAACGCAAAAAATCGGCACAAAGCGGACTTCTCATAAGGAAGTTTAAATTCTCCTTGTAGGGACAGGCGTCCTCGACTGTCCGCAAAGGTATAAATGCAACGCAGAAGACAAATAATTACCGCCGACAGATAATCTGCCGGCGGTAGTTTTATTCTGTTCGATAAATTGGAATTTATGTAATTCTGCCGTGGTTCATGCTATCAATAATAGAAAGTCCAATCAGACCAAAAAGAATTGATATGATTATCAAACAACCGCACCATAGAATTCGTTTGATAAAAGTGCATTTGTCAATATCGTTCAATTTATATAGGCATATATTTCTGAAAAAGATTAATGCAAACAACATAATAAAGAAGATTGGTGCAAAGCCAATCAAAAGTTCCAACGTCATACGAAAGAACCCTTCAAGCGAACCTCCGCCGTCAGTAGTACCAATTTGCATGGTAATTGATACTCCGGCAGGAACGACAATATACCCTGTTGTAAGTAAAATCATGAGCGTTTTCAGGAAGTTGCACAGTTTTCTCATTGAAGCGCCTCCTCGTCAAATTCTTATTTATCTTTCTGTTTATTGCCAGTTTCGCCTTTGTATTACTAAGGCATAGGGCAAAGCCCATACCCCTTTGTAGGGCGGGGGTTTACTCCCGCCGCATTTTAGATTCAAGGCGTTCATCACGGCGGGAGCAAGCCCCCCGCCCTACGATGTACCACCATTATAATACAAATCGGCAGAGAAAACAATATCTCTGCCGAAATTTATGTGTGTCCGTAGGGGCGATTCATGAATCGCCCCTACAAAATACAAACATCCTTATGAGAAGGAGCCAAATCGTGCCGATTTTTTCTTATATTTCCATTTCGATAATAGCCGCGGTGCATGGGCTATTAAGAGTAACAGTCAATTCCTTGCCCTGTGTAGAAATTGCGCCTTCGCACCTTGATGGGTAAAGGATTCTTGCGCTCTTGATGTCATCTTCAAAAGGAATTGTAATCCTGTCCTTTTCCTCGTCCATTCTCCAAACCGCCATTCTGATTTTTCGGGGTAGCTTATATGCCTCGCACATCCAGGTGTCAGCGTACCTAGGCATACCAAGAGGCCAGAATGGAATTGATTTTGGAATGTCGGAGCGGATTTGCTTGTGCAAATCAAGAGCTTCTTTAACAAGGGCGGTTTGCTCCTCGTCCCAGGCTTGGATTTCACCTGAAAGGTGAACCCGCTTTAAAAGAGAGCTAACCATATTTACAATAATTTCGTCGCGGGAAGCCTTGGCAAGAGGATAAGACCAAATTGCACCCTGCTCAGGTATTACCGCAGTGGACGCGGCGGCTGAAATTTTGGCATTGTAGCGGTAATCCTCTTGGTCGCTGACAGACTGCAAATGGCAAACGGAAAGCTGCGCATAGTCCATGCGCATGCTGCCGCTGGAGCAGTTTTCAATTATCAAGTCTGGATGTCTTTCCTTGACGGATTTTAACCATTCAAGGTAAGCTCTGTTATGTCCCAAAAGTCCGTCACCGCAGCTATCAGAACCATATTCCGTGCCCTTGCCTGCTTCAATGTTATAGTCAAGCTTGAAGTAGCCAACGCCGTAGTCACGTATCAAGCGGTCAACTGTGTCACTGGCAAACTTGCGCACATCAGGGTTTCTGAAATCAAGCTGATATCTGCCGTGGTCGATAACGCGCTTTCCGCGGCGCATAAAGAACCAGGAGTCGGGCAAGTCCTTTACCAATGGGCAATTAATACCCATAACCTCAATCTCTAACCAAATGCCGGGTATCATACCGTGCGCGTGGATTTTATCGAATAAGCTCTTTAATCCGCTTGGAAAGCGCCAGCTTGAGGGCTTCCATTCTCCAACGGAATCCCACCAAGTCCCATCCGCATACCAGCCTGCATCAACGCAGTAATACTCCGCGCCAATTTTTGCGGCACGGTCAATAATAGGCAAGGATTTTTCCTCGGTTGGGTCTCCCATTAAGCAGTTCATATAGTCATTGAAAATAATAGGCAAATATTCATTTTGCGCATTGTTTGTTACTATTTTGCGACGGTATTTTGTCATTTCGCCAATAGCCTCGTTGAAATCCTTGGCAACGCAAATTGCCGCCTTAACGGTTTCAAACGATTCGCCCTGCTTTAATTCCTTGTACCAATCGTGCTCCTGCTCGTTAGGGCCACTGATTTTCAAATAGAGCATACGGTCAATATCGGAAATTTCCCAAGCCCAGGAGCCATTGTGCTCAATTTGCCACATAACGGTGTTTTGTGTTTCAAGATTTTGATAAGCACCCATTGGCAAATATTCCTTGGCACTCCAGCTTCCTGTGTTGGAAACTAAAATTCTTTTGCCGGAAAAATAGGTAAGAGGGGCATATCCCAGCTCACCCGGAGTATATGAGTGCCAATTTGCCTCTCTGCACCACGCATTATGCGGAATTAGTATGCGCATTTTTTCGTCAAGCGGCAAATTTCCCTCATCAATTCCTGAATATGAAAATGTGGAAATATATTCAATGCCTAAATCAGACGCGCCTGTATTTACAACAGTTGTCCAGGTGCGGAAAACCGCAATATCACGGTAAAATTGGAAGTGGGCGCAAACATCCATTCGCTCGTCACTCAGATATACCTCAAGCTTGTTTCCAAGCTCGTTTTCGTAATACTTATGTGTCTTATATTTCAGTGTAAAGGTGGCACTTCCGCCTGTGTGCTTTGCCATGTGGTGGTCGTTGGGGTTTTCGCCACAAATGTGCATTTCCACAAGAGGACCCCAAGCATCCTTATCTCGCACGTGCTCAACCTCGCCGCGCGATAGGATGCGCAAGGAGGCTCTTCCCTCACTTGATACATTGATTTTGAAATTAAATTGCTTTTGTGAAAAATCTAAAATTTTCATTTTATTCTCCTGTAAGCTCAAATCGAAGAGTGCCGCCACCTGTTATTTCCTCGTATGTAAGGTAGTAGCGGTCTAATTTTTGACCGTTAAAGTATATAGATTTAATGTAGCCGTGCTCAAGTGGATTTTTGTCACATTCGATGGAAAGACAGGAATCAACCGCACAGCTATGGTAAAGCGGATTCAACTTGATTTTCGCATTTTTGAAGAGGGGAGTGTTGATAAAATACCTTTTGTCACACATACAAGCCTGTGCAAATCCAAGAGCGGAAAGAACATACCAAGCAGATAACTGACCTACATCCTCGTTGCCGCAAAATCCAAAAGCGCCAAGACGGTAAGCTTCCTTTTGCACACGCCTTGTCCAATATTGTGTGCGCTTTGGAAGACCTAAAATGTTAAAGTAGTGTGTTATATTGTGGCAAGGCTCGTTTGAATGGTTGTAGTCCTCATTCCAAAGGCGGGAAAAGTCTGCCCTTTCAAAGAGCCTTTCCAAAAGCTCAATGGTGCGCTCCTTGCCGAAAAGCTCTGCAAGTCCCTCGACGTCATACGGTATAAACCAGCTCTGCTGGAAAATGTTGCTCTCCACACAGCCCCAGTCCGCGTATTCACTTGTAATAGGCGCGAACACGTTATTTTCGTCGCGGGCACTCATAAAGCCAAGGGCGGGGTTATAGTTGTTTTTGTATGTAGCTACACGTGTCATAAAGTGGCGGTAGTCCTCGTCCCTTCCCATTTCCTTGGCAAGCTGTGCCATGCAGTAGTCGGCTAACAAATATTCAAGAGTATCGCTAAGAGAGCCGGGAACATATGCCTTTTCAGTATATTGTGTGCATTTGGGTCGGAAGCTTTCAAAGCAATCGTCACTCACCGAAAGCGAGGACATACGGCAAATTTCATAGGCTGCCTCTGTGTCAAAATTGCGAATACCCTTTAAGTAAGCATCGGCCATTACCAAAAGTCCAGGATCTCCCACCATACAGTGGGAGTCAATACCCATCAGCTCCCATCTTGGCAAAGATGTACCGCGCGCTTGTGCGATACTCAAAAGAGAGTTCACCTCGTCATTTACAGCCACAGGGTCGATAATTGTAAGGAGTGGGAACTCGCTTCTGTATACATCCCAACCGCTGAACATAGTGCGGTGTGTATAGTCTGCCACGGTTATGTCTTGGTTAGGGTCAACATATCTGCCGTCACAGTCAACGGCGGTGCGTGGGTCTAAGAGTGCGTGGTAAAGGCAAGTGTAATATAGGGTTAAGTCTGTTTCGTTTTCGCCCTCTACCGTTGCAATGTCAAGGGCGCGCTCCCAAGCCTCATCAGCCTTTTTGTATATTTCTTCAAAGTCAAAATTGGGGCACTCTGTGCGCAAATTGTTTCTTGCGCCCTCTAAATCTACATATGAAATGCCGCATCTTATTAAAACCTGCTCGTTTTCCTCTGCTTTAAAAGTGGCAAGCAAATGCAAATCCTTGCCGCTTACATTACCTTGGGCATTTTCCAAAAATTCCTCGTTTTCAAAAAACTTATATTCAAAATCCTTTGATACTTCCAGAGAAAAATAGAGCTTATAGCCAATACCACCGTGACCTCTGCCAAAGCCGCCACCTGCAGGAGTGCATATAATTTCACCCTCAATTTTTCTGCCGTCAACAGTGACTGCTTGCTCGTCTGCGTGGCCTGCAATTCGGCGTGAAAAATTGAAAATAATGCCACACGTGTCGTTCTTTGGGTATGTAAAGCGCAAAATTCCCGAGTGGCAAGCGGATGTTGCCTCGGCTAAAATGCCATATCTTTCAAGCAAAACAGAGTAGTAGCCTGCTTTTGCTTTTTCCTTCTCGTGGGAAAATTCCGATTTCCAGCCCTCTGTACCCTTTGTAAAGGGAAGTTCGTCGTTTGAGCCACTGCGCAAATCAGTCTTGCCCACAATTGGCATAATCTGCAAGTTACCAAGGTCACCGTACCAGCCAATGCCACTCATATGGTTCACACTGAAGCCCTCAATTGTGCCTTGGCAATAGTTGTAGCCTGTGCCGTTGTCCCCACTTGTTGTAGTGTCCGGAGACAATTGCATCATACCAAATGGATAGGTAGCACCGGGATGGGTCTTGCCACCACCGTGAAAGCTCTCGCCCTGCTCGTCACCCACAGTGCCGATAATGGGATCTATATAATCGGTTTTTTTCATAATAACCTCGCTTTTGCTTTTTTCTTCCATTTTACCATAGGTAAACAAACTTTTCAACACAAAATAATTGACAAATAAATATTTGTGTGCTATATTATTTTAAAAGTTATTGTTTAAGAGAGGACTAAAAAATGAAGGTTAGCTCATTACTTGGAGAAAGATTTAAAACCGCACCTGCGGATTGTACAATTGAGAGCCAGGCGCTTATGGTGCGCGGCGGCTATATGAAATCTGTTGGTACAGGACTTTTCTCCTTATATATGCCCGCTAAGAGAATTACAAAGAAGATTGAAAATATCATCCGTGAGGAAATGGATGCAATCGACGGACAGGAGGTTATGTTCCCTGTTGTTATGCCGGGCGCTCTTTGGCAAGAATCTGACAGATATAACACTATTGGCTCGGAGCTTCTTCGCTTCAAGGATAGAAATGGCATTGATATGGTGCTTGGTATGACTCACGAGGAGGCGGCTGTTCATCTTGCAAGAGATGCGGCGCAGAGCTATCAGAAGTATCCATTTATGATATATCAGATACAGACAAAGTTCCGTGACGAGCCACGCTCCCGCGGCGGTCTTATCAGAACTCGTGAATTTACAATGAAGGATGCGTATTCCTTCCATACATCTCACGAGGACCTTGAAAGATATTACGACATTTGCTACCGTGCATATGAGAGAATTTTTGACCGCTGCGGCGCGCCAAACGTTGTTGCGGTTAAGTCCGACTCAGGTATGATGGGTGGCCGTGTTTCCCACGAATTTATGCTTCTTACAGAAATCGGTGAGGATACACTTGTTATTTGTGACGAGTGTGGCTACCGCTCCAACATGGAGGTTGCAGATTGCATCGTTGACAATGTAAGCGGTGAAATTGAGGAAATGGAAAAGGTTCACACGCCTAACCAAAAGACAATTGAGGAGGTTACATCCTTCCTTGGTAAAAAGGCACAGGACTCCTGCAAGGCAGTTCTTTATCAGAGAAATGCAGATGACTCCTTGGTTATCGTTTTTGTTCGCGGTGACCTTGAGGTTAACGAAACCAAGCTGAGAAACCACTTGAAGGCAGAGGTTCATCCTGCAATTGTTACACAGGATATGGGTGTTGTTGCTGGATTTATCGGCCCCATGGGCTTGCCTGAAAACATTACAGTTGTATTTGACGAATCCTTGAAGGGCATCAATAGTCTTATTTGCGGTGCAAACGAGGAAAATTATCACATAAAGGGTGTTAACCTTGCCCGTGACTACGGTGAAATCGAGTATGTTTCCATTGCTAAGGCATACGAGGGCGGCATTTGCCCTGTTTGCGGTAAGCATACAATTTCCATCAAGCGCGGTATCGAGGTTGGTAACATATTCCAGCTTGGCACAAAATATACTGAGTCTATGGGTATGCAATACCTTGATGCAAACGGTGTTCTTCGGTACCCAATTATGGGCTGCTACGGTATCGGTGTTGGCAGACTTATGGCATCTGTTTGCCAGGTTAGCCATGACAAGTTCGGTCCTATTTGGCCAATGTCAATTGCTCCTTGGCAGGTGCATCTCTGCGCAATCCGTGTTGATAACCCTGAGGTTAAGGAAACCGCAGACAAGCTTTACGAGGAACTAAAGCGCGCAGGTGTTGAGGTTATTTACGATGACAGAAACGTAAGCGCAGGTGTTATGTTCTCAGATGCTGACCTTATCGGTGTTCCTGTTCGTATGATTGTCAGCCCAAGAACACTTGAGCGCGGTGCAGTTGAGCTTAGCGCACGCGATAAGTCCTTCCAGCTTGACTTGAAGCCGGAGGAAGCAGCGTTAGCCGCAAAAGCAAAGGTTCGCGAGCTTATTGACGCAATCAACGCAAAGGCAGATCAAAGATAATTAAAAAGCAAAAGCGTAGCCTAACAGCTACGCTTTTTAGTTTAATTGTTTTTTGGAGAATACTTGCTAAGACTTTGTGCCAATTCGTCAAAGCTAAGCTCCCTGGATTTTTCTCTGACAATTGAGATTAAAGACATTGTGTACTTATAGTAGCACATTGATTTAAGCTGACAGTTTTCACAGTTATGAAGATCACAGCTTAGAACAAAATCGCTAAACGGATTTTTTCCGGAATCAAAGTATGCATATGCTTTTTCTACTGTTTCTTTATTGTGGAAAAGCTCAAGCAGCTCTCTGGTTTTTTCTGAATTGTAGCCTTGAAGTGTCATAGCAAGATAACGCTTTATGCAAATAAGATATTCTTTGTCACACTCTTGAGCAAGCTGAAGCATACCCGAAATGTGGTTAAGTGCATGATTAAAATTTCCCATTTCATAGTATATATAAGCGAGCGATGACGACAAGAGCATACGGTCAGGAGCTTCGGCACTCAAGGGAAGATTTGCACAAGTCGCGAAGCTGAATAGCCTTGAGTCAATGTCAGAGAGTTTTTTCATCTCGCTTATGTGTAACAGAGAGAGAAGGAAATCATCAAAGTCTGCATTTTTAACATTTCTGAGTGTTTGGGAAGCGCTCTTTGCGTTTGCAAAGCTATTGTATTTTTTTGAAAGACTATGGAAAATTACCTCACTGAATTTAGGAATGAACACACTGTAGGTTGGAAAACCAAGGCAGGAGGAGTTGTAAATAAGCACTTCCTTGCCCTCTGAGGCTAAATATTCAAGAATTTGTGATAGAAGCTCTTGATTATTTTTACCAGAAAAACCAACATTGCTGTTATAGGGATACTTACATTCACCGACAAAGAAATCCAGAGTTTTTATGTAGCTTCCTATTTTTAAACTCATATAGGCGTTGCGATAAGAAAGGACATCACTTGCTTTGTAAATAAAATCTTCGTTTTTGGCAAATTTTTCGATATTGCGTCCTTGGAATGTTTCTGTCAATGCTCTTTCAATTGCAATTTCAAGAATAGGATATGCGCCGAAATGAGTGTGGTATCTACCTGTTTTTTTGTCAATTGCGCAGACACAAACTACGGGAAAGCGAGTGCCAAGAGAGCAATCCTTGATGAAAATATCAAACCCTTTGTTACGCAAATTTGATATAATGCTATATGCAATTTTGAATTTTTTAAGTACATCGTCAGGGATGTTTGGGAGAGATATACACTCCTTGGAGATTCTCAATTGGTGATTTCTTTCGAAAATTTCCGAAACAGCTTGTACAATAGCTTCTTCCATGGTGTTACCTGCAGCACCACCGTTGCTTCCGCAAACAACGGCGCGCAGTTCTCTGGGAATACGAACCTTTTTACCGGTTGCGATATTGAAAAACGGAACAGCGGCAACTTTTCCTTCTGCATTGGCATATGTAGAAATTATATCCTTTCCGGATTTTGTTTCGTTATCCAATTGAGAAGCTTTGGTAGCCAAAAATTCATACCAGTGAGGTAATTCACCATAAAGTTCTTGTGCATCGATCATTTCATCTTGAGAAACGATTTCGCTATAATGACCTATTTTTTGCACACTGGAGTCGCTGAATAAGCCAAGTTGCATTCTTTCCATGAGCTCGCCGTAAGCGCTTGCTAAAGCAAATTCTTTAGTTAGCCCTTTGCCATTTACCCCAAATTTAGTGTTAACAACATTAACTCTTAAGGAATGACAATATTCTACACCGGACTCTCCCCAGTTTTCAGTGGTCTGAATACCGTATGATGAAAGAATTTTCTTGATTTTTTCTACGGTTTTAAGAGGGGATTCATCCTTATATGTCGCATCTAGTATTGTACTGTTTAGATTTGAATCATAGTTTTGTGGCATTTTGTATCTCCTTAAAAAATAACAGTATAAAATGATCTCTCATCACGTATTAAGATAACATATATCAAAAAAATTGTCAACTATTTTGTTAAACAGTCTTTAAATTCAAAGAATTTAGTGGTACAATATAAGCAAAATGTGCAAAGGAGATTTTTATGCTTGAAATTATCAAGGGTGTAAAGAATGAGCGCCCGTTTTATTACTTTGAACAAATATCTAAAATACCGCGCGCCTCACACAATGAAAAGGCAATTGCGGAATACATAGTAGAGTTTGCGCGCATCCGTGGGCTCTCCTGCTATCGTGATGATTTGAACAATGTTTTGGTTGTGAAAAATGCAACACAGGGTCGCGAAAATGAGGCATCTCTTATGCTTCAGGCTCATACCGATATGGTGGCGGAGAAGAATAACGGCACAGTGCACGACTTTGAAAGGGACCCAATTGAGCTTATTCAAGAGGGCAATATTTTAAGAGCAAACGGAACAACTCTCGGCGCTGATGACGGCTTTGGTGTGGCGCTTATGCTTGCAATTCTTGAAAGCAAGGAAATTTCTCACCCATACCTGGAATGCTTGTTTACCGCAAGCGAGGAGGTGGGGCTTGACGGTGCTTCCGGCTTTGATTATAGCAAAATCACCTCTCGTAAAATGATTAACCTTGACTCCGCCGAGGAGGATAGCGTTATTATCGGCTGTTGTGGTGGTATTCGCACAGAGCTTACAATTCCTGTATCCGTGACAAAGGGCAACTACTCCGCATACAAAATCATCTTGGGCGGTCTTTGTGGCGGTCACTCTGGCGAGGACATTAACAGAGGCAGATTGAACGCACACATCGTAATGGGAACAATCTTAAATAAGATTTATAAGGAAAACAAATTCCGAATTTCCTTTATTGAAGGCGGCGACAAGGACAATGCAATTCCACGTGAATGTGAATGCATCATTGAAGCTGATAGCGACCTTGACCTTAGCTGGGTGAATAGCTTTGCCCAAGAGCAGCTTTACGCAAAGGAGGATGACGGATTGTTTGTAAAAGTGGAAAAAACAACCACGCCCTCGGCGATTTCTCAAAATGATACAGAAAAAATCCTGAAGGTGTTGAGCGTGCGCAACGCGGTTATGTATTATAGAACCGAGCCACCAATTTTGCCTGAAACCTCTCGCAATCTTGCAAGAATAAGAACAAATGATGATAGTATTTCAATTTGCTTTTCCTCTCGCTCCTATCTTGAAGAAAGACTTGACGAAAGCATTTGTGAGCTTGACGGCATAGCATGCGAGGTAGGCGGAACAACCTATCACCACGAAAGATATCCAGGCTGGGCAAGCGACAAGGATATTGCCTTAGTTAAAAATTGGCAAAGCGCATTTTTCAAGGTGAGTGGCAAGAAAACAGAGCCAACACTTATTCACGCAGGACTTGAGTGCGGTCTTATGACAGCTGCTGTTCCGGGACTTCAAGCAATTTCCGTCGGATGTAATGTTCACGACTTGCACACCCCACAGGAAACAATGGAGCTTGACTCAATGGATAAAATATACGAAGCCGTAATTGAGTTTTTAAAAATGAAACAGGAATAAAGGAGAAATAAAAATGACTATCGAAATGTTAACGGATTTGTTTGAAGCGCTTACAATCTTCTGCTTCGGACTTTCTTGGCCAATCTCTATTCGCAAGTCCTATATTGCAAGAACCGCTAAGGGCAAAAGCCTTTTCTTTGAGGTGTTTTTGCTTGTAGGTTATGCCTTTGGCATAGCACGTAAAATCATACAGGTGTCAGTTATGGACGCAAGCGGATTTTTGTTCTATTTGAGCTTTTTCTTCTACGTTCTCAATTTTATCGAAATTTCAATAGACGTTGCGCTTTATTTCCGCAATACAAGGCTTGACCGTGAGGCGGATTTGGCAAAGGGTCAGTAAAACATATAAGGAGATCTAAAAATGACAGATATTATTTTTTCCTTTGACACAGAGGATTTCACCTCGTCAAGAGCTGCTGATGGCATTTTATACGAGGCAAACCTTTTCCGCGAGGAGGGAGTGAAGGGCTGCTTTTGTGTTGTTGGCTTGCTTGCCAAGCACTTGAAGGAGTGGGGAAGAGAGGATGTAATTGAGGCACTTTCTCACCACGAAATAGGCACGCATACATACGGCCACACCTTGCACCCTATGATAAACGAATATACAGATATTGAGGATTTTTACGCGGCGCAAAAGGAGCTTATCCGCCAAGAATCCCTAGGCGTTGAATACATCAAGGAAAATTTGGGAGTTGACCGCGTATGGGCAGCCTGCCCCCCTGGCAACCAAAAATCCTACGTTGCTATGTATGGCTATCATAAAATGGGTATTCCCATTTATGCAGATACCTTTTGCGATACCGAATACGGCACAGGCGCGTATTATTGCAACATTTTCCACGCAAACTACACCTTCGGCATTGAATGGTTTTTGCGTGACAACGGTGAAGAGGGCATTAAAAAGGTGCTTGACGAGCTTGCAAAGCGCGAGCGCGCCGTTATTTACACTCACCCAAATATGATTATCAAGAGCGACTTCTGGGACGCGGTGAACTATCACAAGGAAAACTTAGTTCCGTTCGGTCAGTGGATTGAGCCTGAGGACTTGCCCGAGGAGATAACACAAACTGTACTTAAAAATATGCGTACTCTTGTGCGTATGGTTAAAAATGACCCAAGATTTAGAATTATCACATACTCACAGCTCGCCGCTGAAATAGCAAGCGAGGGTGAGCGCGTGGTTAAAAGGGAGCATCTTGCTTCTGTTTATGCTTCGCTCAAGGAGGCAATTTTCCCTGTGCAATCTCCAATGTCCCTGTCCCTTGCCGATATGATGCTTGCCTGCCGTGACCTTTTGATGGGTAAGGAAGAGCATTTGTGCGGTGACGTGTACGGATTTTTGGAAAAGCCATACGAAATTGAAGGTAGCATAACTCTTACAAAAGAGGAAATTATCTCCGCTTGTGATTATATCAAGGATGGGGAATTTTTGCCGGCACAAATCAAGGCTGGGGACAAATATATAGGTCCGACAGACTGGTTAATGGCAGCCTTAGAGGTGCTTTTAGGGAAGGATACAGTAGTGGTTGAGCCAAAGCCACAGCTGCCAAGCCTTGACTGTATGCCTGAGGTGCGCGACAGTGATTTCAAGGGAACGTGGCAGCATTCCGACTCCTTTGAGGACAACTACCTCTCCGACAGGCTTCGCTATCAATCATACACAATGCGCTTCCGTTCAAGCAGCCGCAAAGTGAATCCGTAAATACAAAATAGCAAGAAATAAGGGTGACCTTAGTTCTTGCTATTTTTTGTTATTTGAGCTTTAGCAGAATCCTTGAAAAGCCAAAGGACTTGCGGTCGGTTGAGGGTGTACCTCGCCAGCCACAGCTTTCCGTTGCCTTATCCCAATAGTCAACATCACCGAAAATAGGGGCAATGCTCGAATATTGCACTATTTTTAGCATAACGTCCTTGCCACACAGATCAGGCGGCAGAGCAAGGGAATATGGCATAAATGATCTTTGTCCTAAGAGAATACCGTCAAGATATATTTCGGTGTATAGGTCTGTTCCCAAAAGCTCAATTTCTGTGGCATTATGCGGAATAAATATTTTGGCGCTTAGCTCAATTGCTCCGTAGTCATATAACGGGGTATTCAGAGAGTAAAGCTCTGCGCGCTTATCAATTACCACGTGGCAGCTTTGATTTGAAATGGATTGTGCATTAAAGCTGCCAATCAGCAAAACGCTTGGCATATATTTAAAGTCATCTGTCGCTTTTAATACGTGTGTACCTTTTTTCAAGGTGATAGGCTCGGTGCAGGTATATAAGCACCTCATTCCTTTAGGCAGCGCATCTGCCGTGGTGCTTGCTTCCACCTTTTCACCGTTCAAGCACACCACAGCACCGTTTCTTACAGCCAAAATAACCTCTGTGTCGCAGTTGCATATTAATTGAGCGCAGGGCTGTGAGTTTATGTACATAGCTCTTATAATATTCGGGTTTTTATACGTGATATTAAATCTTGGAAACAGCTCGATGCTATTCTTTTCTTTAATTTCTTGGTCGGAAAAATAAACGTCATATTTTTCAAGCTTAACAAGCCTTTTGTCAATTAAAAACTCGCTTTCGCTTGAAAACAGATTTATGACTATATAACTACCGTCGTTGAATTTGCGAACAAAAATGCCGCTTGGTGTAGCTCCATCCTTATGGGTAACGGTTAGCACCTTTTGTAGCTGGGATATGTGATAAGGCTGACCCGAAAGGGTGGGATGAAGCTGCTCATCAAGCTCTATTACAGGAATTTTGCCGTTTTCCTCGTCGTAGATAAATTTCCATTGTATCTGATTTTTGGTAAGCTCGTTTATTATGCCCAAAAATTCTTCGGTGTCAACACAAATTGACACGTTTTTGGCAGAGATATCAAATGGATAGCGCACGTATACGTCGGGTGTGTAGTCCTTTGCGGCAATATGGGCGGCTATTCTTGATGCCTGTGATAGCTCCTTCATTCCCAAAAAGTCGGGCTGGTCTTGGCTAAAGGTGTTGAAAAAATCTTTAACAAGCAAATTTCCACGCATATCTAAATGAGAAATTGCAAGGAAATAATGATTTATTTTGTGACAGGCGCAAAGATAAAGCATGGCGCGCTTCTTTGCATAGGACATATCGCAGGGACCAAGAGCAAAAAGCTCTGCCATAGCGCCGTTTTCGCCGCTTGCATATTCTGCCGTGCCCAAAAGAGTCATTTCGCATATGTCATCAAAGCTTGTGTATATATCATCAATTCCCGGCAGAGAAAAGGAACGTAGATTTTTGGCAAGGTTGCCTGCGTGGCTTGTGGCATAAAATGGGTTATGGTCACACATAAAGTGCCCTGTCATCAAAATGCCGTGGGATTTGCACCAGGAAACAAGCCTGTCTACATAAGAGTCCTTAAAGCGAGCGGAAATTACCGTCATAGCATTTTTATAAAAGTCAGGGTAGGATTCCTTCATATCTTTATAAAAATCGCGGTGATATGCTTCAAAATAGTCAGATGCAAGGCGGTCATAGTACGGTATATAGCTATGGTGACAGCAGTAGCCAATAGATGGCTCGTCTGTAAAAATTCCTTTTATTGTGCCACCGAAATATTCACCGAATCTTTTATAGTATTCCTCATGAGTGCATTTTATAAAGTAATCAACCGCATCATAGGAAAGTAAATCGGGAAAATACTTTTCGCCAAAAAGGCCTGAATTGTGCGTAGATTTTGTGCTGATTTGCCCAATATCTGCGCCCTTGGTGGAAATTGCGCGAAGCCTGAAATCCGCGTTGGCGGTAATCCTGCCTCCTGCATCTCCGGATGGCCAATTAAAGTCGTCATATAACCAAATGCTCATATCAAGCGAGTCTGCGGCGGATATTAAATAGCCTACGGTGTCAAACCATTCTTCGCTTAAGTATTCAATTTCGCAGCCTGAGCGCGGGTAAACTAAAACCTGCTCTATATCTCCATCCTTGAGAGAGCATAAGAAGCGGTATATATCATCATAGGAAGGCTTGCCTGTTACAGCCAGCATAGGAATAAGAGGAGATATCATTAGGCACCTCGTAAATAAATCTTTACTTAATTTTATCATTGTAAATGATAAATGTCAATAAAGGAAGACACGAAAATACTGATTGCAATACATACAAGGTTATGCTATAATTAAAAAAACAGATGACCCAAAGGGCAGAAAGAGGTAAATTATGAGTAATGAATTTCCAAGGGTAAAGCATAAGGTAATTGACGGTCATTTGCATTTTTATGACTGGAAGGACGAAAACGGTGTGGACTTTTTCCACTGCTTTGAGGATTACAGACGTGAAATGGGCTTGGCAGGCTTGAATTTGTGCGCTTTGCCATCAGGCTACGGCACAGACGTGACAAGCAACCTTATGTGCGCCATATACAAGCTCATAAACAAGGATACATTTGCTCACGCAGGACTTTTATATGATAAATATCCAATGGGAGACTCCTTGCCAAAGGATATGGATTTTGTGACTCAGCTTGGGGAGCTAGAGAAAATCGGCTTTGACGGTATTAAAATGATAGAGGGCAAGCCAACCGCACACAGAACAATCGGTAAGAATTTGTTGCATCGCGAGTTCGATAAGTTTTTTGAAGCGGCAGAAAAACGCGGCACTCACATAATATTCCATGTTAACGACCCAATTGAATTTTGGACACAGGAAGGCATGGATTACTATGGAGATGATACATTTGCAACCAACGAGGAGCTATATAGACAAGCATATAAAATTCTTGAAAATCATCCCGAGCTAAAGGTGACATTTGCACACTTTTTCTTTAAGTCCCAGCATCCTCGGGAGTTAGAGGAAATGTTCCAAAAATATCCCAATATGTGTGTTGACCTGACCCCTGGCTGGGAGATGTATTTGTCATTCTATGAGAATAAGGACTATTTCCGCGATTTCTTTACAAGACACTCTAAGCGCATTTTGCTTGGCACAGATGCATATTTCCCGCGCCCAACCGATTGCAGCAAATGGCTTGTGGACAGAGTATATAGATTTTTGTCAAGCCCAGATGTTGTCAAGGCTGTGGCAGACCGATATGAGTCAGGACTTTGCATACCAGATTCTGCAATTGAGGATATTGTTCACGGCAACTTTGAACGCCGAGTAGGTGAAGCACCGCGTGAGATAAACAAGGAAGCCTTGGTAGCCTATTACGAAAAGTATAAGCATCTGATGGTAGAGCGTGATATCAAATACGTTGACGAGGTTTTTGCAAAGTTTTTATAAATATCAAATTAAAGGCAGAACTTGATTCTGCCTTTAATTTTCTTGTAAAATTTCCTTAAAATATTGAATGTGCAATTTCAGTGTGCTATAATAAACAACCGTGAAAAGAACGATACTTTCGTATATGGAAGGTAGCTATAATGAAGCTGACAGAGGGAAAGATTTTCAAAACATTATTTATATATTCATTGCCGCTTATTCTTACTAATGTGGTGCAGCTTTTGTTCCACGCGGCAGACGTTACCGTGCTTGGTGTTATGGTTGGTGACAATGCGGTTGCATCAGTGGGAGCCTGTGGCTCTATCATATCATTGATGGTAAGCCTGTTTGCATCCTTTGCCACAGGTGCTAACATCTTGATTGCAAAGCACGTGGGTGCAAAAAATGAGGCGCGAGGCAGACGTGCTACGGGAACAGCTATTATTATCGGATTTTTGTCGGGAATTATAATGATGGTAATAGCACTTATCTGGGCAAGAGATATCCTCATTTTGATGAAATGTCAGCCTGAGGTGCTTGATGATGCCGTTACATATATGCGAATTTACTTCCTCGGCATGCCTGTGATTATGCTATATAATTTTGTCGCTGCTATTCTTCGCTCCGTTGGTGATAGCCTGCGCCCTATGATTTATATGCTTGTGGCAGGTGTTGTTAATATCGGTCTTAACATTTTCTTTATTGCAGTGTGCGATTTGACCGTTGTCGGTGTTGCTCTTGCAACGTTTTTGTCCAACCTTGTGTCGCTAATTCTTGCTTTTATCGCTCTTTTCAGAAACAAAGGCTACTGCCGAATTGAGCTGAAAAACCTACGGATTTTCAAGGTGGAATTTACAGAAATTGTTAAAATAGGTGTTCCTGCTTGCCTTTGCAGCCTGTCGTTCTATGTGGCAAATTTGTTTATGTCCGCAGGCGTAAACTCCATCAGCAAGGAGGCTATGTCCGCAAATGCCATAGCGGGACAGTTTGATGCTATTGTTTATAATGTAGGTATGTCAATTGCAATTGCCTGTATGTCTATGGTGGGTCAGTGCTACGGCGCGGGATTGATGGACAGAATTAAAAAGACAGTTACCGTCAGTGCCATATACGCAACCGTTGCTAGCTTATCTCTTGGCACGATAGTTGTTATCTTTTCGGGTCAGCTCCTTGATATTATGACAGATAGCCCTGCGGTAATTGAAATAGGCAAGGAACAGCTATTGGTGGTTTGCTTCACTCACTTTATCACGAGCATTATGGAGGTTTTGTCATTTAGCCTGCGTGCATTGAAGCGACCAAACTGTACAATGGTGGTTGGCTTTATTTGCGGCTTTGGCATACGCACCCTTTGGGTGACTGTTATTTGGCGGCTTCTTGGAGGTGCTGTCAGCACCCTTTATTTTGCATATGGTGTCAGTGCCTTCTGTGCTATGGTGACATATGCTATCATATTTATAAGAGTAATGAGAAAAGAAAAGGCACTCGTATAAGAGTGCTTTTTCTGCGTTTTGGATGAAAATAACACTGTTTTTTATTGACATACATATGTACCATGTTGTAAAATTGTAGTATATCATACTTAGGAGAGATTTATGAAATTAAGTGTTTGGTCAAGCTATTATTATGATTTATCCCCCGAGGATGCCCTGCGTGAATTTAAAGCTCACGGCTTTGATTGCTGTGAAATTTCCTTTGAGCATGCCTGTGTGCTAATGGAGCGCGGAGATATTAAGACAGAGGGCGCGGAGTTTGGGAAATTTGCCCGTGAATTAGGAGTTGATATTTCACAGGGCCACCTTTCCTATGAGGCAAAGCTCTGCTTGGACGAGGGCAAGGAGTTTTTGAAAAAGCAAATAGATTTGTTCTTGGCTATGGGAGTTAAAAATGCGGTTTTGCACTGCGATTCGCTTGCCTGGAAGAATAGTGAGGGCGTTTTGCGTGAAGAACAGGTTCTGGAAAACACAAAGGCTCTTTCTGAGCTTTTGGACTACGTTAAGGGCACCGATATGGTTATTTGTCTTGAAAACCTTATCAGCACGGAGTTTGTCAATAACGTTGACGGACTTTTGTACTTTATTGAAAAATTTGATAGTCCCAACCTTGGTATTTGCTTAGATACAGGTCACCTTAATTTAAGGGACAAGGATCAGGTGACTTTCATAAGAAAGGCGGGCAAGCACATAAAGGCTTTGCACCTTGCAGATAACGAGGGTAAGCGCGACCAGCACCTGATGCCCTATGGCTGTGGCAATGTGGATTTTGTGTCTGTAATTCGTGAAATGAAGATGCTTAACTACGACGGGCTTTATAATCTGGAAATTCCGGGCGAGAGAAGCGCCCCCTTGGAAATTCTCGGTTATAAGCTTGACTATATTAAAAAAATGATGAACTATCTTGATAAAATAACAGAGTTGTAAGGAGAGCATAAAATGTACATTCCAAGACCTGAGCATCCAAATCCCCAGTTTGAAAGAGAAAATTGGGTTAATCTGAATGGAGAATGGGAGTTTGAGCTTGACCGTGGAACAAGCGGCCGCGACAGACATTTTTATGAAAGAACATCACTTGACAGTAAAATCATAGTTCCATTTTGTCCCGAAAGTGAGCTTTCAGGCATTGGAAATACGGACTATCTTAACTGTGTATGGTACCTCAAAAGAGTAAAAATCAAGAGGTGCAACAAAAGAGTTATATTGCACTTTGGGGCAGTTGATTATGAAAGCTATGTTTACATAAATTACAAAGAGGTTTACCATAACATTGGTGGATATGTGGGCTTTAGCGTTGATATTACCGACTATGTTAACTACGGGGCGGAAAATATTATCACCGTGTGCGCCATAGACGGTCATCCAAATGGAAAGGCATCGGGCAAGCAATGCGAAAATTACTATTCCATTGAGTGCTGCTACACACGCACAACAGGCATTTGGCAAACCGTTTGGCTTGAGTATGTTGAGAAAAATTATATCAAGAGCATAAAATACTATACCTCAGTTGAGGACAAAAGCGTTCAGCTTGAAATCAATGCAGAGGGAAATGCAGACTTCAAGGCTGTAGCCACATACAAGGGTAAGGCCATGGGTGAGGTTAGCGCAAGGCTGAAAAGCGGCATCAGCCGTTTGACCCTTTGCTTGAGTGAGCTTCACCTGTGGGAGGTTGGCAAGGGCAGGCTCTATGACATGGAGCTTACCTATGGCAAGGATAGAGTTAAAAGCTATTTCGGTATGCGCACAACCGCATTTTCAAATACAAGCTACCTGCTTAATGGAAAAAGTGTATTTTTGCGCACAGTTCTTGACCAAGGCTACTACAAGAAGGGAATATATACAGCAGAAACTGACGAGGAGCTGAAAAGAGATATATATTTGTCACAGGCGCTTGGCTTTAACGGTGCAAGATTGCACCAAAAGATATTCGAGCCAAGATTTTTGTACCATTGTGACAAGGCAGGATATCTTGTATTTGGTGAGCACGCAAATGCCCATTTATACTATTGGGATATGAATCAGCTGACCCCATTTTTGCTTGAATGGCAAAGGGCGGTGGAGAGGGATTTCAACCATCCGTCAATTATCGGTTGGTGTCCCCTTAACGAAACGTGGGACTGGGATAATAAGCATCAAAATGACGATTTTATTCGCGCACTTTATTATTCAACCAAGGCTATGGACACAACACGCCCCTGCATAGGCACAAGTGGCAACTTCCAGGTGGTGTCCGATATATACGATTTGCACGATTACATTCAAGACACAAAGGATTTTGAAGAAATTTATCTTGCAAAAACCCAAAAAGAAATGCTTGAAAACTATGACAAGCATCCGTGGCACAGTGGTGTTGCAAAGTACCAAAAGTCAACGGACTATGCAAATATGGCGCTATTCTTGAGCGAGTACGGTGGCATCCGCTGGGACGTTGACGGAGTCGAGGGTGGCTGGGGCTACGGCAACGCACCTAAAACAGAGGATGAGTTTTTAGAAAGATTTGAGGGGCTAACCCGCGCTCTTATCAATAGCCCATATATCTGTGGCTTCTGCTACACACAGCTCTACGATATTGAGCAAGAGGTGAACGGACTTTACACATACGAGCGCGAGCTAAAGTTTGACATTGATAAAATCAAATCAATTATTAGCGCAAAAAGGGATTAAGGCATACCAAGGAGAAAATATGGTAGATTTTATAGTAGAAATTCCCAAGGGTAAGACACCTATTATTTTACAGCTTTCCGACCCCCAAATGCTTGATTCCTCTCAAGCGGTGCCAGGGCGTTTAAGCCAAGGCGAGGACACCTATTGGGCAAGAGATAAAAAAGAGGAAAGATGCTTCAAATATATTCGCGAAATTATAGATAGCACAAGACCTGACCTTATTTTGATAGCGGGTGATATAGTTTATGGCGAGTTTGACCATGACGGAAGTGGGCTTCTTAGCTTCATTGAATTTATGGAAGGCTTTAACATTCCATGGGCGCCTGTTCTCGGCAATCACGAAACAGAGAGCAAAATGGGTGCGGATTGGCAATGCGAGCAATTGGAAAATGCTAAAAATTGCCTTTTTAAGCAACGCACTCTTACAGGCAACGGCAACTATACAGTCGGCGTAAAGCAGGACGGAAAGTTAATTCGTGTGTTTTACATGGTGGACTCAAACTCAGGCTCTCCAAGTGAAAAATCAATAGCTAACGGACACTCACAACACAAAACAGGCTTTGGTGCTGACCAAATAGAATGGTTTACAGGGGACATAAAGAGCATACGCAATAAAAATCCGCATGTCAACATATCCTTTATGTTTCATATCCCTATTCACGCATTTGAGCTAGCCCTTGAAAAATACGGATATTCAAGAGATAAATCAAGGTGCGCCTTCCCTCTTGTAATTGACAATTTTGATAAAAGCGGCAGGGATTTTGGCGTAGTTATGTATCCCATAGACCGTTTTGATGAGGACAACAGTATATATGAGCTGTTTAAGGAATTAGGCGTTGACTCTGTGCTGGTAGGACATGACCACGAGGTTTCTGCAAGTGTTGTATATGAGGGCATAAGATTTCAATTTGGCTTAAAGTCCTCAACCTATGACAGTAATATTTATGAAAACGGAGAGGGTAAGCTCGTTAAAAGCTGGGTGCCTGCTGGCAAGCCTGTAATCGGTGGCACCGTTTGGGAGCTTGACTCCCAAGGCGGTATTGCAAAAGCATATCACCATTACTGTCAAAATGTAACATTTGAAGTGTAAAATAAGCGTTGGCTTATGTGTTGCAACAAAATTACATAAAATGCCTTCTCCGCTGAGGAAGGCATTTTTATTTCAATGGTTATATTAATCACTCCAATTCAAGAGAAAAGCCATACAGTTGCGTTTTTTCCATAAATCTGCGGTTGAAAAGGCATATTATACAAAAAAGTAACCTGTTTTTTGTTCAAAATGTAGAAAAGCTATTGGGATGCTTGAAAGTTAATTCACAATAATATAAAATAAACATATCGAAGTAATAAAATACGGTGTGCTCACAGTGTGGCAGACCGAATAAGAAATGGAGGCTTTATGTACACAAAGCACAAATGGGAAAGCGACAGATATTTCAATTTCGGCTATACAAAATATCTTCCCAAGGATTATGATGAAAATAAAAAATACCCCCTCGTTTTCTTCCTGCACGGCGCAGGTGAGTGGGGAGATGACCTTGATGTGGCGTGCCGTCACGGATTTATGAAGCACGTGCGCGAAAGCGGACGTGATTATCCGTTTATTTGCATCGCACCACAGTGTCCTCGCGATAAATATTGGGCTTGCTATACAGAATCCCTGATAGCGTTTCTTGACTATATTTGCGAAACACTTCCAATAGACCAAGAAAGAATATATTTGACAGGTCTTTCTATGGGTGGCACAGGCACTTGGATGCTGGCAATGGCATCAAGAGACAGGTTTGCGGCAATTGCACCAATTTGCGGCAGCGGTATCTATTGGTTTGGTGAGGCACTTGTTAATACACCTGTTATGGTATATCACGGGGACTGTGATGATGTGGTGCCTATCGAAAACAGTATTGAAATGATAAGAAGCATTAACAAGCGTGGCGGAAATGCGCAAATCAAGGTGCTTAAGGGCGTTTGGCACAATGCTTGGGACGCGGCATATGAGGGCGACGAGCTTTACACCTGGCTCCTTTCGCATAAGCTAAATAAAAAATAAAGTAGAGGAAAAAACATGAAAAAGAAGCTTTTATTATTCTTGACTCTCGTAGCGGTAATGACCTGTATTTTTGCCATATCAGCTTTAGCAGCGGAAATCCCTGAGTGGACTGATATTACAACAGTTGATGGTATGCCCGACAAAAGCGTGTTCGGCGCAGACGGCACAAAAGATGCAACATCCCGCGTGCTTATGTCTGACGGTATAACTTACCCAGCGCACTACATTTGTAAAGATTCAAAAACCTTTGCTATTTCCTACACAGACCTTAATGCAAAAACAGGAAAGAGCTATGAAGCTGCAAGCGTTGTAAGAATTGAAATACCAAAGGGCACGGTTACTGTTTCTGATGCCTTGAAGCAGATGAACGGATATACAGCTCTTTTAACTGTAGTTATTCCTGAGGGTGCTACTACAATCAGTCAGTATGGATTTAAAACACCTAATAACACTACAAACTCACCAATTATCAGTATAACTATTCCAAGTACAATTACTTCAATAGGCTCACAGGCTTTTTACGGCTGTAACTCTTTAAAGGAGCTTATCATTCCCGAGGGTGTTACTGAAATTCCTAAAGAAATGGCTTATTATACAACAGCTTTGGAAAAATTAGTTATTCCTTCAACCATTACGAAAATAAACGCATCAGCGTTCAGGTCATCAGCCTTTTCTAACGAGCTTGTTATTCCTGAGGGCTGTACATATATTGACGAATACGCATTCAAGGCTTCAGGAGTTACAAAGGTAACTCTACCGTCCACTCTTGAAACTGTTAAAAAGGAAGCATTCAGGGAATGCCCTGCATTGACAGAGGTGTATTCTAAGTCCCCTGTAATTGGCACATATATGTTTTATGATTGTATTGAATTAAGTAAGGTTACACTTGAAAATACAGTTGTAATTAATGAGCGCGCCTTCAATAACGCAAAAGGCTCTAAGGTTGAAACGCTTGTTCTACCTGAGGGCTTAACAACCATAGGTGCGTATGCATTCCCACGCTTATCAATTACTGAGCTTGTGCTTCCTTCTACTCTTACAAATGTAAGTAACGATGCGTTCAGAGAGTGCAAAAAGCTACAAAAGGTCGTTGTGCTTGGCTCGATAATCGGTGCTAATATGTTTGCCGAGTGCTCAAGCTTGAACAGGCTTATACTTACAGAAAACATTCAAACTATGGGCAAAAGCGCGTTCAGTAATGTTAGTAAAACTGATTTTATCATTTACTATACAGGCAACGATTATGAAAGAATTCAACCCTTTGAATCTGTAACGGACAGATTTGACACTTCAAAATGTACATACTGCTCATATGAAGATTATTTAAGCGGTAATTACACCGCAAAGAGCTACTTGGCAATTTACGACATCAACCTTTGCGTAGCCGCATTTGACGGCGTTCATACAGAGCCACAGGATGACGGTAACTGCACAACAGCGGTTACTTGCTCAATGTGTAAGGAGCATACCTTCAAGGAAGCGCTTCAGCACACAATAGGCGAAAAAATCACCTATACAAGCTTCTTGGAAGCGGGCGAATACTATAACGGCTGTACTAACGACGGATGTACCGTCGGCACCACCGAGGAAACAAAGGCACTTTTCGCATTCTTGGGCTACTCTGTGGCAGAGTTCGGCAATGGCGGAATGGCAATTTGCTTTTCTGTTGACAAGGAAGCAGTAGCAAAATATGAGCAAGTTACAGGCGATACTGTTAAATACGGCTTGTTTGCCGCATCACAAAAAAAGCTTGGTACATCTGACATATTCGATTCCAACGGCAATGCGGCTGACGGTGTTATCAATGCGGATGTTACAGCCTTTGAGCTTGATATATTCGAGCTTAAAATAACAGGCTTGACTGACGAAAATAAAGGCGCAAGACTTGCCATAGGCGCATATGTTGCGGTAACGGGCGAGGGCGGAGTGGAATATTCTTATCTCCAGTCAAGCGCTCCTGCAAGCGGCGAGAAATATTACTTCGTATCATACAACGATGTGTTGGATATCTTAAAATAAGCACAAAAGAGACAAGGCTCGCGCCTTGTCTCTTTGCTATTGTAATTGTACGTTAGGTGTTCACATTACATTATGTAATCAACCAAAACAGAATTATTTAATTGATACAAGGGGTGTACAGGGTTGTTTGATTTTGTCAGCTTAATCACCTTTAGCCTTTTGTGTAGCTGATTTGTAAGCAGAGAAATGATGTCATCAAGACAGCTCTTTAAATATTTGCGCTTGGAAATCAAGTTGCCGTAGGCTAACCAAACGTCACATTCCCCATATTTTTCTGCTATTTCGCTAATGTAGTAGAGGTTTTTCTTGACCAGATCCTCGTCGCACTCGGTGTGCATATCATTTGGGTTTGTTGCTCTTTGCGGGTAAATGTTGAGCATAACCCAATTTTCGTATCCATTATTATTGGCAATAGTTACCACCTTGCGAACAGTATTGTCAAGACATTCGGGGCAGGCGGTGCTTGGATTTATACCGAAGCAAAGAACCGTTTTGCCGTTGGGATTGAAAATTTGCCCCAATACGTATCGCGCGGAATTATCTTCACTTGTTTCATATACCCAATTCATAAAGCTCCCCCTTTAAGAAAACAACTAATTAGAATTTTATCACAAAATGTTGGAAATTTCAATAACGATATATATAATCATATAAAAAGCAATTGATTTTTTGCATATGCTATGCTACAATAAAATCAACGAACCAATTATATCATATATGAAAGAAGGAAAAGAGTATGATTTATGCGGAAAATGCCGTTATTCAGGTGAAGGATGACTGTCATTTTGACTGGACAGGCAGATGCCCTGTGTGCGGCCATGTTGAGGCTTCTTGGACAAGAAACACGTACATAAGCAGTGGCGGCTACAGAGCCAGCTGCTCCCTTGGCAGAAAAACCTGTTCAAAGTGCAAGGCACAATATCAGGTAAAGGCATATAGCCAAAACTAATAAAGGAAATTTCAAGGAGAATTTTATGAAAAAGAGAATTTTAATTGCTTTGTTTGTGCTTGCTCTTGCGTGTCTTTTCACATTTGCGGTTAGTGCCGCAAATGAAGTAACACTTGTGGGTGGCACAACGGAAAATCTTGAAACCGTATTCAAGGTTGACGGTAACACAGTGAGTGGCTTTAATGACGGCTGGTCAAAGGACAGCATAAAGGATGTTGTGTTCCCCGAGAATATTACAACTATAAAAAATGTTTCCTTCCAAAGCTCCACAGTGATTGAAACAGTTACATTTGTGTCAAGCACCGAGCTTGTGCTTGATAATGTTACCTTCAAGGAATCATCTGTTCAAAAGGCGACCTTTAATCCCGAGTGCGTACTTAACTACAAAAGCGGTAGCTTTTATAACTGCAAAAGCTTAACTGAAATTACATTTCCAAGGTTTGCAGCTCTGCCTGGCAACTGCTTCCAGCTTAACAAGAATATGGTGCCTACAAACGGTATTGTATTTGTTGACGGTATTACCACAATCAATTGCCATATATTCAACGGCTGTAGCAAGGTGTGGGGCGATGTTACCATTCCTGCGTCTGTTACCAAGATTAATGAAGGCACCTTTAACGGCACAGCCATTACATCCTTTGATTTTAGCAAGTGCGTAAATCTTACAGAAATCGGAGGTGGATACGGTGGAACATTTGCAAACATAACTACGGTGACAAGCTATGATTTTAGCGCTTGCACAAGGTTGACTCAGTTCAGAGGCAACGCTATGTTTGAGGGATGCAAGCAAATGACAGAGATAATTTTACCACCTAACCTTACGAGCATTCCGCACAAGACCTTGGCACACTGCTATAAGTTAAGCTCCGTTATTATTCCTGCATCTGTTGCTACCATAGCTGATGAGTCGTTCCACTCCGCAAGAAGCGGTCAGGATGTTAAGACCTTTACAATGTACATTCAGGGCAATGTTCAGCTAAATACAAAGTATGTTTTCCGTGATTCAGGTGCAAAGATAGAATTTGTTTTGATTGGCGACGGCATCACCGCTGCGCAGTTCAAGAGCACAAATGCAGGTGTAGATATTGTTCAAAGCGGTAGCCATTCACCTCTTGATAATATAGAGGTTGTTGATTACTTGGACAAGGCGAATCCTTGGAGCTTTGTGCCGGGTCAAGCAAGAACAAGCCACATTATCGTAGATAACTACTGCGCGCCTCTTGCATTGACAGGCGAGCATTTGTCCGCTGATAATCCTTGCGTGATTGTATGTACCAGCTGTGGCTTTGCATCAGCAAAGGAAAACCCACAGCACACCGAGTCCGTGTCTGTTGTATATCTAAACGGCTATGCCAATGTAGGTGCTAAGGTTACGACTTGCACAAATGATGGCTGCGCCCATATGGTAACTGAGGAAATGTCCGCGCTTTTTGCATGCCTTGGCTATTCAACACAGGAAAATGGCGGCAACAGTATTGTTATCGGATTTACATCTGATAACGAGGCAATCGGTGCGTTTGAAAAGGTTGCTGATGTGACCGTTAAGTACGGTGTGTTTGCCGTATCACAGAACAAGCTGGGCAATAGCCTTGTATTTGACGCGGGTGGAGAAGCGGCAAACGGTGCTATCGTTGCAGACCTGACAAATGACAGCTTTGCAATGTTTGATTTGAAATTGACAGGCTTTAACGCTGATAATATGGATGCTAAGCTTGCCATAGGCGCATACGTTGCGGTGACAAGCGAGGACGGCACAGAGTATTCATATATCCAAAAGGAAGCACCGGCTGAAGGTGAAAGCTACTATTTCGCTTCATATAACGATATTTTGGGAATATAATTCTAACAGAAAAGCACTCCAACAGGAGTGCTTTTTGTTTTTTGCTTGACTTTTGTCCTTTAAAATGATACAATTAATTTGGAAATTTATAACCAAAAGGAGAATTTTATGAAAAAGAAAATACTTTTAATCTCATTGATTGTAGCCTTGTTTGCTTTTGTGCTTGCAATTGGCATAAGCGCCCAAACACCGTCACAATATATTGAATTTAAGGTAAAGCTAACAGGTGGAAGTGATTATATCACAGCTTACGTTAAGGATATTTTCCCATCTGACCCAATGTTTGATTTAAAGGAGCCATTTTATTCAGACATTGATTTTACAAACGAAATAAACAAAAGCGAAATTGCAGGAATTGATTTATCTGATGCTGTTCCTGTAAAAAGCGGTAAGGCGTATGTCGTTCATTTCAAAAACGCAGACCCTTCTGTTTATCCAAACTGTAAGGAAATCAAATGGTTTAATACACCAGGCTCTACAACAATTATCGGTATGATTGCGTTCCAAAATTGGAAATCACTTGAATATTTTGATTTTGGCTGTGCAACTGAAATAGTGGACAGAGCCTTTATGAACTGCGGATTAAAGGAGCTTGTTTTCCCAAAATCCATTAAAACAATCAAGGGTGGTGCATTTAGTGGTAACGCAAGCCTTGAAACAGTTGTGTTTGAGGGTGGACCCACTACGGTTGCAGGTGGTATATTCACTGACTGCACAAGCTTAAGAAGTGTTGATTTAGGTCAAATTGAGGTTATTAGTGAGGGTATGTTCCAACGCTGCACCTCACTTACAAGCATTGAAATTCCTTCAAGCGTTAAGTCGATTGGTAAGGTAGCATTTGAAAACTGTAAGGCTTTAACAAGCGTTGTTATTAACGAGGGCGTAACAGTAGTTGGCGCATCTATGTTCAACAACTGTACAAATCTTGCCACTGTAAGCCTGCCGTCAACAATTACAAAGATTGAAGGTAGCGCTTTTTCAAACTGCACAAGCTTGACAAGCATTACAATACCTGAAAACGTTACAGAAATCGGAAATACAGCCTTTTATAAGGCGGGAATTTTGTCATTACACATTCCTGCAAAGGTAACAAAGCTTGGTTATCAGGTGGCAGAGGAATCAAAAATAGTTTCCTTGACCTTTGCAAAAAATAGCCAACTTAAATTTATCGACCACCGTGCATTTATGAACTGTAAGTCCTTGGTAGGTCCTGTAATTTTGCCAGACGGACTTGAGGAAATAGACTATGCATTGTTCAGCGGCTGCACAAGCCTTAAGGCAGTAAAAATTCCTGATTCTGTAACAAAGTATACAGAAGAAAAGGCGATGTTTACAGGCTGCTCATCTCTTGAATTTGTTCAGCTTTCAAAGAATGTTGACGTAATTCCCGGCTCTATGTTTGAGAACTGTTCATCTCTTAAGGCAATTTCAATTCCTGAGGGAGTGACAAGAATAAGCTATAAGGCACTTCGTAACTGCACAAGCCTTCAGGCAATTTATTTGCCATCAACCCTAACCACACTTGGCGTTACCGACAGTGGTACAGATAAGGGCGCATTCTACCAGTCCAAAAAGGTTTATTTTGTAGAGAATGAATTTGATGTGTTTAATGGAGATGAATTAATAGGCGATAGCTTTGTAATGCCATCAAGACCTGACGTTTACTATATGCCATCAAGCCTTAATTTTATTGGAAATTCTGAATTCCAAAACTGTGCAGAGATTAACCCTGTTATTGTATTTCCAAGTAGCGTAACAAGTGCAGCAGGCTGTGCACAGGGCGCATTCCAAAGCACAGGTAGCAGTGCTTTGCCTAAAACATTCGTTTTCTTGGGCGATATGGTTGATTTACAAATAAAGCAAAATGACCAATCGTATAGCTATATAAGCTTTGTATTTGCAAACCCCAATGACGTTGACTTGAACAGTGTAAGCCTTATAGTCGGTTCTTCAGGCACCAACAGAGAACAAAAGAATACATATATGTACTTCTGCGCAGGCAATGTAGCATATGACCTTTCAACCTTTAAGGCACCAAACTCAACCGTTTATACAGTTGAGGAAGCTGACTTTACAAAGACAGTTAACACCGAGGAAACACAGCCACATTTTGCAGATGTAAGAAAAACAGTTGGAGTTGAGCCGACCTGTGTTGATAACAGAAAGGAAATAACCTTCTGCTTCTGCGGTGATGCGATGGGAACAGTTGAAAAAGAGAATACATCACTTGGTCATGCACACACGATTTTTGAAGGCTTGATTTACGAAAGCTTCTTGAATGAAGGCTACTACGGTTATCAGTGCGAAAGATGCGAGGATGTAAACGAGGACCAAAAAGCACCGGCACTTTTTGTATGTCTTGGCTTCTCATCATCAAAGATAGGCAACGGCATTTCCCTTGGATTTAAGGTGAATAACGAGGCTGTTAAAACATATGAAAGCATTACAGGCAAGGTTGTGAAATACGGCGTATTTGCAGTTGCACAAAGTAAGCTTGGCGAAAATGATATCTTTGACGAGAGCGGAAAAGCAAATGAAAATGCAATTGCCGCAGAAATAACGGCAACTGAATTTGTAGCCTTTGATATAAAGATAGTTGGCTTTGCAACACAAGAGCAAAAGGAAGCGCTTCTTGCTCTTGGCGCGTATGTACAGACAACAAAGGACGGTATTACCGAATATTCATATATGCAGGATAGTAAAAATCAGGATGGAAGCAAATACTCCTTTATCTCATATAACGAAATATTAAATAAATAATCAAAACAAAGCAAGGTTAAATGCCTTGCTTTGTTTTATATTTTTCACTTGACTTTTGTCCTCTAAAATGATACAATTAATTTGGAATAATATATTTTAAAGGAGAATTTTATGAAAAAGAAATTAATTTTAATTTCACTCATGGTAGTGTTGCTTGCGTGCTTGCTTGTGATTGGTGTAAGTGCTGAAACACCAGAACAATACAT
>JAZQWO010000014.1:0-4137 GCA_045632405.1 Eubacteriales bacterium
CAATCTTCCTTATGAGAACCTGCCTTTGGGAGCTTTTTCTTTTTATGAAATATTCTTACTCTGCCTTATATTCAAAGCAGGGCATCAATTCCAGCTTAAAGAGGTTTGCCTTATGCTTTCTGTCGATAAGCTCCTTTTTGGCAGGGTCATCAATTTCGCCTGTGCGGATATAGCGGTCAAGCTCCGCATAGGTAAAGCCTAGATTATCCTCGTCTGTTTTGCCGCAAAGACCGTCTATAGGTGTTTTATCAACCAAATTGCGAGGCAAATCAAGCAAATATCCAATTTCCTTAACCTCTTGAACTGTCAAGCGGGAAAGGGGACTGAAGTCTCCCACAGAGTCGCCGTATCTCGTTGAATAGCCAACCCAATCCTCAGACAAATTACAGGTGTTTGCCACACGTCCGTTGCAGCTTTGAGATACTGCATAAAGAGTGGTCATACGAATGCGCGGTGGCAAATTCACACGGGATTGCTCCGACAAAGCAAGCTCCTTCGGCATTGAGTTCAAAACGCCCTCATATGCATCCTTAATGTTAACCACATAGTGACGAATGCCCAAGTGCTTTACAAGCTGATATGCGCAGTCAATATCGTGCTGCTCGCCACAAGGCATAAGCACGCCCACAACTCTGTCCTTGCCAAGCGCCTCTACACAGAGCCCTGCAACAACAGTGCTGTCCTTGCCGCCGGAAATACCCACAACAGCCGAGCAGCCGCGTCCATTTTCCTCAAAAAATTGTCTTATCCAATTAACACAATCGTTTTTTACCTTTTCTGCATTAAACATAAAAGCCTCCGATACAAATAATTCTGTTTAAATTATACCACAAACGCGTTCAAAGTCAACAAAAAACGCCATAATATTAACATTATATATAAAATATTAAATTATTATTGATTTTCTCACGTTTTTGTGGTACAATGTTTACTATGAAATACCCTGCCCTCTTATTTAGTAAATAAGTGACGGCTTTATATATAGCTTTGCCCGGAATATATACTTGAAAAAGCATTGTGTTTATTCCCCTTTGGCAAATTATCAGCACGGCTGAAATAAAAATGAATGGAGGTTATTGCCTTTGGATAACAACAACCCCAACCAAAACAACCAGCGTAATGTTAAGGAAGCGCGCTCACAGGCAAAGGCGGGCGGCGGCAAAAGCCCACGCAAAAAGCTTCTTTGGAATATATTACTCATTGCAATTATCGCCCTGACTATTTGGGCTATCACCTCCCAGGAAGGCTTTTCCATCAAGGAATTCTGGGAATATTTGACCTCACTCAACCCTGTTTTCTTAATTCTTGCTATTTTGTCTATGCTTGCGGTTATCTTTTTTGAAGCGTTGGCAATTCTCACAATTATTAAGACACTTGGGCAAAGGCAGAGGTTTAAAAACGGATTTTTATACGCAACAAGCGACCTTTATTTTTCCGCAATCACTCCGTCTTCAACAGGCGGTCAGCCTGCTAGCGGATACCTTATGATGAAGGATGGGATTCCCGGCACGGTTGCCACGGTTGGACTTTTGGTTAACGTCATTATGTACAATTTGGCAATTATCATTATCTCCGTGGTTACGTTTTTGATAAAGCCTGAAGTTGTGCTTGGCTTTTCCACCCTTAGCAAGGTGCTTATCATTGTCGGCACGTTCTGCCTTTCCTGCTTGGCTCTTTTCTCATTTATTATTCTTTATAAGAGCCATTTCATACAGAGGGTGGGACATTGGTTTATCAATTTGTTTGTTAAAATCAAGCTGATAAGAAAGCCTGAAAAGCTCCGCGCAAAGCTGGACTCCTGCATTGAGTCATACGACACACACGTTTCCCACCTGAAGGGTACGAGCGCTATGATGATGAAGGTGCTTTTGTATAATATTTTACAGCGTGTTTGCAATATTGCGGTTACTCTCTTTATTTATCTTGCATCCTCGGAAAACCCCGGCGTTGCCTTTGATGTATGGAGCGCACAGTGTATGGTGGTTATAGGAACAAATATGCTCCCTATCCCCGGTGCGGTTGGTATTTCCGACTATTTGCTCATTGATTCCTTTGGCACTATCGGCTTTGATGCTATGGGCGCAGTTAATCTGAGTCTGCTCAGCCGTACAATCTCATTCTATTTCAGCGTTATAGTTTGCGGTGCTTCTCTTATCATTTATGCTATTTCCAACAAAATCAAGGAAAAGAAGCAGGAGAAGGATGCAGAAAACAAATAATTTTAGTAAGAGGTTTTTATGATAGGCTTTTATAATTACACAGTATTGCTGACATACCTTTCATTAGCTTCAGCAAGCACAGGTATTATCGTTTCCTTGACAGGTGACGGCCATCCGTTTATCGGTATGTTCTTTATGCTTTTCAGCGCCCTTTGCGACGCATTCGACGGCAAGGTTGCAAGAACCAAGAAAAACAGGTCTGAAAACGAGTGCAGATACGGCATCCAGATTGACTCCCTTTCCGACGTTGTTGCATTTGGTGTTTTGCCTGCTTGTATCGGCGCGGCACTTGTTGCAAGAAGCACCAAGTTTAACTTTACAGTTGGCGGCGGATGGGGCATGGCGTTCACCATTGCTTGCTTTGCGGTTATTGCATTTTTCGTTCTTGCGGCTATGATAAGACTTGCCTTCTTCAACGTTGACGAGGAAATAAGACAGTCAACAGAGGCAGGAGAGCGCAAATACTATCTTGGCTTGCCTGTTACCTTAGGCGCACTTATTTTGCCTGCTATTTTGGCACTCCAGCTTATTCTTGAAAAGCTGGTTGGCGGCGACTTCACATACATTTACTTTATTGCTCTTCTTTTGGTTGGTATTGCGTTCATTTCCAAGTTCCACTTGAGAAAGCCGGGCTTGCGCATCATTATTGCAATGGTTGCTGTGGGTCTTTTGGAGGCAGGCGCGCTTATCTTCGCCCTTTGCTTATAATTTATGGGTAAGAAAAAAGAAAACAAGGAAATGTGGGGGCTCAGGTTCCTTTACCACACTGCCGTTGGTAGAATTGTGTTGAAGCCCTTTACATCCCGTGCCTTGTCAAATGTGATGGGCAAATTTATGGATTCCCGTTTGTCAAAGCCTATGATAAAGCGCTTTGTCAAGAAGAATAACATCAATTTGGATGATTATTATTCTGACTCCTTTAAGTGCTTTAACGATTGCTTTACAAGACAGATTAAAGAGGGCTTGCGCCATATTGATATGGACGATTCTGCCTTTATTTCACCCTGTGATGCCCTTTTGTCAGCATATCATATTGACGAGGACACAAGGCTGAATATCAAGGACAGTATTTATTCAATTCCTGACCTTTTTGAAAATGAAAAGCTTGGCAAAAAATATCAAGGCGGTATTTGCTTGGTGTTCAGGCTTTGCGTTTATCATTACCACAGATACATATACCTGGACGATTGCACCAAGAGCAAAAACTACTTTATCAAGGGTAAGCTCCACACGGTTCGTCCTATCGCTTTAGAGTCAGTTCCTGTTTTCAAGCGTAACTGCCGAGAGTTCACTGTTTTGCGCACCAAGAATTTTGGGGACGTTACCCAAATGGAGGTTGGCGCTATGATGGTTGGTAAAATCAAAAATCACCACGACGGCGGCGAGCATAAGCGCGGTGAGGAAAAGGGCATGTTCCTATACGGCGGCTCAACGGTTGTTGTTTTCTTGGAAAAGGACAAGGTTACTATTGATAAAGCATACTTTGACGCAACTGAGCGCGGTGAGGAAATCGACGTGCTTATGGGTCAGAAAATAGGCGAGAAAATTTAATAATAAAAAGCTCGATTTTGTTATAAGAAATCGAGCTTTTTATTTTTTAAAGTTGTTAAATGCTATCTTGAGCTACCCGATAAATAAATGCTTTTGTTTTTAAACAAGGACAGCCGGTAACACTTTTTATGTGTAATAATACTTTTGCAAGCACAAGCTTTTGTATCCGTCCTATAAAGGATTGTGGTTGCCCATTGCAAAGAGGACGGCTTTGACAATGGTATTAAATGGTATTAAATAAAAAGGAGTATTACATGAAAACTGAATTAAAAACAAGGAAAGCGGTCGCTTTATGCGGTGGCGCAGAAGCGCACGTTAACCTACTCAATGGAGAAAATATAGTTTCCATTCCCACAATAGCAGATGA
>JAZQWO010000015.1:0-90684 GCA_045632405.1 Eubacteriales bacterium
TGCTATCATTGACAATATCGGCAACATTGTGGTAGAATATACTTATGATGCTTGGGGTAATCATACATTCAAGGGTAATACCCGAATAGCAACAATCAACCCATACAGATACCGTGGCTATTATTATGACACCGAAACAGGCTTGTATTTTCTAAAGACAAGATATTACGATCCAATGGTTGGTAGATTTATTTCAATGGACGATGTTGCTTACATCGACCCTGAAACAATCGGCGGACTTAATCTCTTTGCTTACTGTAATAACAATCCGGTTATGAATGTGGATCCAAGTGGGCATTCCTCTGTGTTGGGATTTCTTTTAACCGTTGTAATATCTGCTGCAATTTCATTTAGCATTGATGTGGGAACCCAATTGCACAAAAATGATTGGAATTTTTCGGCAGTTGATTTGGGAAGCGCATTTAATAGTGCCATAGTGGGAGGAGCTATGGGCGCAGTTTTCTCTTTGGGTGTCGGAGTTTTGGGTCCAGTTATTGCAGGATCTGCCACCGCTTCTTGGGGAACATCGTTGGTTATGTTGGGTGTTAGTGCAATAGCGTCTTTCGGCGCAGGAGTTTTGGGATATTCTGTTGAAGAATTATGGAATGATCGAACTTTAAACATTAAAGACGCTATGATCCAAGGCGCTTTTACTGCGTTAGAAGGTATTATAAACTATACGTTTGGTGGATTCGTTGGTAGCTTCGGTAAGGTTGGAACAGCTACTGAACATTGGAAAACGCTACTTGAAAAGTTTTATATAAAACCGTTTGAAATAATATTTGAATTCACTAAAAATGCATTGAATGGAGAAGTATAAATGAAACGATTTAACAACTTGTATGATTCAATTTGTGTGTTGGTATACTGTGTACTCGCATGGATTATATCAATAATCATAATTACCAATGTAGTTATCCCTCTTACAACGAAATCTCAGTATATAGGTGCCTTAATATTATTTGTGATATTCACCTCAACAGTGGTAGTTACATTTTTGGCATTTATAGAACACTATTTTGATTGGTGGAGAATTGATAATAACAAAATCGAGTATAAAAAACTGTTTAGAAAAAGAATAATCATTCACACAGCTGACATAACAAAAATTGTAAAATCCGCAGAAACAAGAGTGGGAATTCGCAAAATTCCAATTTTCTACAAGATTGCTTCCTATGACGCTTATGCTGTTTACACAAAAAAAAGCAAGGCAGTTATATTATCATCTGAAAAAACACGAGTGTTTTTGGATTCGTATTTTGAGCAATTTAACGATAAGCTTGAAGATAAAACGGAAAAGTCTGAGAAGGTAATAGGGTAGCCTCAATTGGGGAGGGATACCGGGGACGGTTCCTTGTCTCCTTTTATTCTTGACACTAACGGCGAAATTGTGGTAAAATATACTTACGATGATAGGGGTTCCCCGAAGCGAAGTATGAACTTTGGGGGTTCGCTTGATAGGGGTTCCCCGAAGCGAAGATTCATTTCAATGGATGATGTTGCCTACATTGACCCTGAAACAATCGGCGGCACTAATCTCTTTGCTTACTGTAATAACAATCCGGTGATGAATTCTGATCCTACGGGTCATAGTGCAATTTTAACAGGTTTGATTATCGGAGCAATAGTTGGCACTGTCATTGGCTTTGGAACCGTTGCTTACACAGATTATCAAGATGACGGACAATTATTTAATGGTAGTGTAAAGTGGCACGAGTATGCAGTAGGAACCATAACAGGAGCGGTATTAGGTGCCGGTGTCGGAGCTGTTGTTGCTTTAGGGGGGCAAGCAATATTTGGGGGATTGATCTCTGTAGGACGAAGTTTGGCTGTTGATACTGTTTTTAGTTTGGCCACGGGCAGCAATAAATTTAGTTCTTGGCAAGATTATGCTGTGTCGTTTATTTTGGGTGGCTTGACGAAATATGGTAAAAAAAATCCAGAAAAAACAATAAGCAAAATAATGGGAAAAGTGCCAGAATGGATTGTTGTTCCAATTATTAATCAATCGACTGATTATGTTTTTGAAAGAACACCTTTTTCTGTAAAAGAGGTAGCCACGCGAATAATTTTAAGCGGAATGTTTAAATTTGTAGAAATGGATTTCAAAAAAGCAGTGTTTTAAGATTTTGCTACTTAAAATCACAAATAATTAGCAAAGAAATAAGGGGATACGCGACTATATGGACATGGAAACTAGGTTAAAACAAAAGATAAAAAAAGATGAAAAGATAAGTATAATAATTGGCATTGTAGTTTGTGTTATTTTGTGTGTGATGATTGCAATATTGGCTATCAATAGAATAGCTGAGATTAAAAGCGAAAATACAAAGACAACTACTGAGTTTAGTTTTGGGATAATAGGTTTATTTATAATTTTGATAGTAGTTTTTGTAAAATATATATTGCTTGTGTGTATAAATTCAAAGAAAAACTGTACTGAAAATTATGAAGAAATAAAAATAGTGGTGAAACAAGTTAGAACAAACATGAATTTATTATATGGAACGTGGAGTTCCGTTGTTTTAGTTGAAAACCTTGAAACAGGTGAACAATTTTCGCTGGAAGGGTGTGGCGATATGAAAGAAAATGAGACATACTGTATGTTAAAAGCTAAATATTCAAACCAGTTTGTATACGAGCATTTCGATCACTATGTGCAAAAATAAACGTCAATGAGACGGAGGACAATTCGAAACCAGTGGAAAAGTAGTTGAAAATGAGAACATTGCGAGAATGTTGAGAGTTTTATCCATCAATATTCTCGCAATTCTTTTCAAATTTACCAGAGTCTCCGTGTAAGACAGTCAAACGGCATTTCCTTTATTTACGACCATAACTCATTAATTGGTTTTAAGTATCAAAACGCAAGGTATTTCTATCGTAAAGACATTTCTGGAAACATAATTGCTATTATTGACAACATAGGCGCCATTGTGGTAGAATATACTTGTGATGCTAGGGGTTCCCCGAAGCGAAGTATGAGCTTTGGGGGTTCGCGTGATAGGGGTTCCCCGAAGCGAAGATTTATTTCAATTGACGACGTTGCTTACATCGACCCTGAAACAATCGGTGGCACTAATCTCTTTGCTTACTGTAATAATAATCCTGTTATGTACACAGATATGACAGGACGCTCTTGGGAATCCTTTTGGCAAGGAGTTGGAAGATTTTTTGCAATAGTGTGGAACAATTTGTCTGGCGATATTGGAATATCTCTTGGAGTAGGATTAGAAACGGATATTGGCATTTTTGTTATTAATGCTATATCAAGAACAGATATAATCGGAGTGCAGTTTAAAAACGGTCAAGTTAGAGTGGGAAGGCCCAACAAATCTTCATTTAGCGGTGGGTTTCAACTTGGACCAATAAGCATTGTTTTTGGACCAATTTCTGAAGGTTTTGAAAGTTTTGATTATAGTGTACGCGAGTACGATGATAGTTATTTTGATATAAGTATCGGAACTGGAAAATGCGCAGCATTTGCAATTGGAGCTCACTTTGGCTTTTCTTTCTCAATTAGCGGATTTGCAGGCGATATTAAGGAGTGGATCAATGAATAAGGTTAAAAAATATTTTCTTTTAGTCATATATATCGTTACTTTCACATTTCTTTTAATTTTAGATGAATTGGGCGCGGAGTGCTTTGCTTTCCCGTGTTTTATATTTGGGGTCTTGATATTTACAAGAATTTCCAATATGAATGCTCTAAAGCCATTAGGTCTGTTTCATGGTAACGGAATTAAGTATATGTATCAAAGAAAGAACAACCTTCAAGGATACAAAAGGTTTATTCAGCGCTTTGAATGCTCGCTGGCATGTATAGGTGTCTGTTCGTTAATCGTTATTTCAATCTACTACATTTGCATTAAAATTTAAAAGAAAAAGGGGCTGACACAAAAGCTAATTGAAATACTTAGTGAAAGAGTGTCAGCTTTTTTTGCGCTCCAAAAAACCCACACAATTGTTGAAAAGTGTGGCTGAAATACACAGGAGACAGGGAACATTCCTTGTCTCCTTTTTCGTTGAGAGTTTTCTCGGACAGTCGAGGACGCCTGCCCCTACAAGCACATTTTTCATTTGTGCTATTCCTCTAATTCCCTGCTATGGTGGCGTGCTTTGGTGACAAAAAAAATGCCCAACCTCGTGTGAGGTTGGGCTATTTTTTGCTTTAAATTATTCAGCAGCCTCTTCGGTAGCCTCTGCTACTTCCTCAACTGCTTCTTCAAGAGCCTCTTCCTCTGGGAGAAGAGCGCGGATGGAGAGAGAAACCTTCTGCTTCTCGTCGTCAATGCCTGTAACCTGAGCGTCAACTACATCGCCAACCTTCAATACATTTGCAACAGAATCGATCTTTCTGTCTGCGATCTGGCTGATGTGGATAAGACCGTCAACGCCTGGAACGATTTCAGCAAATGCGCCGAATGTTGTAACGCCAACAATCTTAACAGAAGCAACGCTGCCCTCAGCGTACTGGGACTTGAAGATGTTCCAAGGATTCTGGTCGTCTGTCTTGTGACCCAAGGAAATTCTGTTAGCCTCTCTGTCGAAGGACTTAACAAATACCTTAATCACGTCGCCAACCTTAACAACCTCGCTTGGGTGCTTGAGTCTCTTCCAAGAAAGCTCTGTGATATGTACAAGACCGTCAACACCGCCAAGGTCAACAAATGCGCCATAAGAGGTCAAGCTCTTGATTGGACCTTCAAATTCTGCGCCCTCTGCAATAGATGCCCAGAATGCTTCCTTCTCTGCTGCCTTCTTCTCACGAAGAACTGCCTTGATAGAAGCGATTGCACGACGTCTGTCTTCCTTGATTTCAACAACCTTAACCTCTTGCTCTGTGCCAACGAGAACGCTCATATCGCCGTCCTTAGCAACACCTGTCATAGAAGCAGGGATGAACACCTCAACGCCATCAATAACAGCGATAACGCCGCCCTTTGTAGCCTTTGTGATCTTTGCTGTAACGATTTCGCCGCTTGCCTGATAGTCAACAATCTTCTGCCAATTCTTAACAACATCAACCTTCTTCTTAGAAAGAACTGCGATACCGTCAATATCGCTCTTGCTCAAAACTGATGCCTCAACCTCGTCGCCAATCTTAAAGAGCTCGGAAAGCTTAACATCATTGGAATCTGTCAACTGGTCTCTTGTGATTACGCCTGTAAGCTTATCGCCAAGGTCTAAGCTGATTTCATTTTCAGAAATCGCCATAACAATACCGGTAACTGTTGCTCCTACATATATTTTCGCTTTCTTTGCATACTCTTCCTCAAGAAGCTGTGCAAAGTTTTCGTTTAGATTTTCCATAATTTCTTTTACCTCCTGTATTATACTGTCAGGAGTGGAAGCACCTGCAGTAATACCTATATTTTTTGCGTGCCGTAAATCGTCAAACACAATATCCTTGCCTGTTTCGATCCACTGGGTGTTAGGACAGTATGTCCGACACACCTGAGTCAGCTTCATCGTATTGGAGCTATCAGAGCCGCCGATAACAAGCATAGCGTCGCACCGTTGACTAAGTGCCATTGCCTCTGTTTGCCTTTTTTCAGTCACACTACATATTGTATCAAATATTTTTGCATTTGTACAGTATTTTTTGATAATTTTTTCACTTTTTTCCCATTCTGACAGCTTTTGGGTAGTTTGTGCCGCCATATTTATGGGATTTTCTTGTATTTTCGCGCCTTGCAGATACTCTTCAAGCTCGCTTGCCGAGCCAAAAACCACTCCCTTATCTCCTGCATAGCTCATAATGGACTTGACCTCGGGATGCTCCGCCTGACCTATTACGATAAGCGGTTCCTTTTTCTGCGCGATTGCAGACGCAATTTTATGTATTTTTTTAACGTATGGGCAAGTACAGTCAATGAGGCGGAAATTTTCGCACGCCGCTGCACATCCCTCAAGCTTTTCTTGTATTTCATATTCTATTCCGTGAGTTCGTATTACAACAGTAACCATAGCTCCCGCTTTTGCCTTTTCAAAAAGGCGGTCAATATCTGACGGAACTGTGGTGACTACTCCGTTTTCTCTTAAATGCTCGTTATATTGCTCGTTATGTATCAGCTTGCCAAGGGTACAAATTATATCTCCCTTTGACTTGTTCTTAATAAGCTCCTCAACCGTATCGGTAGCACGGCGCACACCAAAGCAAAAGCCTGCATTTTTTGCAACCTCTATCACTTGGCGCTCTCCTCCTTGAGCCTTTTTGCCTCTTCCTTTTTCAGCCTTTGCAGCTCCTTGTAAGAGGGGGTGCTGTCATATAGCTCCACAATTTTGGAAAAAGCATAACCGGCAATTTTCTGATACTTTTCCTTGCCGCTCTCTTCAGGAAATTCAAGCTCCTCTGGGGGTATGTACTCGCCTATGATAAACTCGGTGCGGTGGAAAAGCTTGAGCTTATGCTTCTTTGTACGGATGCATACAGGCAAAATGCCAACCTCTGCCTTGTGCGCAAACATACCGATGCCGTTTTTGATTTCTGTATCCCTTGGGTGCTTATAGGGCATACGTGTGCCCTGTGGGAAAACGCCAACACAGTCGCCGTTTTTCAGCATTTCGATAGTGCGCTTAACCGCGCCAACGTCACCGCTTTTACGGTCAACGGGAAATGCTCCCATAGCTTTAAAGAAATGCCTTATCAGTGGGATTTTGAAAATCTCCTTTTTTGCCATATAGCGCACCTGCGTCTGCATATTGGCGGAAATTACGGTAACATCCATAAGCGCGGTGTGGTTACAGCAAACGATATACGGCTTGCCCTTCACCTCGTGCTCGGGGTAGATAACCTTAACGCGGTAAAGCTTGCGGAATATCCAACCGAAAATTCCCTTCATTATTCTGTAAAATTTATTCATATTTCTACCTTTGATTTGATAATTTCAATCACCTTGTCAACACTGCCCTCTACATCATAATCGGAGTTATCAAAGATAACCGCGTCGTCGGCAGGCACACAGGGTGCTGTCTTTCTTGTGGAGTCGTTATTGTCTCTTTCTATAATATCGGAAAGCACGCCCTCATAGGTGCAATTTTCACCCTTTGCCAAAAGCTCCGCATATCTGCGCCTTGCTCTTGCCTCGGGTGATGCAACCATAAACACCTTTACCTCGGCATCAGGCAAAATCACCGTTCCAATATCGCGTCCGTCCATTACCACACTGTTCTTTGCGGCAATATCGCGTTGAGTGTCAAGCAAAAATGCTCTTACCTCGGGAACTGCGGAAACGGCAGAGGCATACATGGAAATTTCACCTGTGCGTATGTTGTCGCCAACCCTCTCCCCATTCAAGGTGATGACCTGCTCACCGTTTGTGAACTGCATATTCAAATTTATCTCGGGCAAGCAAGAAATTATCCCTGCGCTGTCGCTTTTCGCTATGCCCTTTCTCTGTACGTAAAGACCGATTGTGCGGTAAAGCGCTCCTGTATCAACATAAATGATACCAAGTCTTTTTGCAAGAGCCTTGGCAACTGTGCTTTTGCCTGCTCCGCTTGGTCCGTCAAGTGCGATTTTCATAATTTTCTCTCCTTATGTTTTGTATGCTTACTCCTGCCACGCTGCATACTTTCCTGCCAGCGCGCCTGTGGAAAATGCGATTTGCAAATTGTAGCCACCTGTATAGGCATCTACATCTATGACCTCACCCGCAAAGTAAAGTCCCTTGACAATTTTAGACTCCATTGTAGATGGATTGATTTCCTTAACACTAATGCCGCCCTGTGTAACAATAGCCTCTTTGATGGGACGGAAGCCCTTGATTTCAAGGGTCAAGCCCTTCAAGGTATCAAGGAGTGACTGCCTTTGCTCCTTAGTTATAGTGTTAACCTTGGCACAGGGGTCTATGCCGCTTTTCTGCACCATAAAGGGTATGATTTTCGACGGCAAAAGCCCGCCCAGGGCATTTTGGAAATCCCTGTTCAATTGCTTTGAAAAATCGGACAAAATCCTGTTATCAAGGGTCTTTTCGTCAAGGGCGGGCTTAAAATCTATAACCGCTGAATATTTGCCCTTTTCCATTTTTGCCATATGGCAGGATGCGGACAAAACAAGAGGTCCGCTTAATCCAAAGTGGGTGAAAAGCATTTCCCCCATTTCCTCAAAGACAATTTTGCCGCTTTGGTTATTTCTTATTTTGAGTGTTACATTTTTCAAGGACACACCCATTATTTCGGACACATCCTCGGTTGTTTCTATGGGTACAAGTGATGGCACAAGGGGTGTGACTGTGTGTCCCAAATCCTTGGCGAAGCGGTAACCGTCACCGTCTGAGCCTGTTTGTGGGTAAGATGCACCACCTGTGGCAATTATAACAGCGTCAAAGGAATAGTCACCTCTTGACGTTTTTATAGCAAAGCCACCTGGGGTTTTGTCAATACCAACAACTTTTTCGTTTTTAAGTGTAACACCACAGTCAAGCATATTATGCTTCAAAGCCAAAACAATGTCCTGCGCCTTGTCAGACACAGGGAAAACGCGCCTGCCCCTCTCGGTTTTCAAGGGTACACCCAAGCACTCAAAGAAAGCCTTTGTGTCGCCTGTGTCAAAGCCACTGAAGGCGGCATATAAAAATTTAGGGTTGGAGATTACATTTTTCAAAAGCTCCTGTGTATCACAGTCGTTTGTTACGTTGCATCTGCCCTTGCCTGTAATGGCAAGCTTTTTGCCAACCCTGTCATTGCGCTCAAAAACAGTCACATCCGCGCCGTTTTGCGCACCCTGTATGGCTGCCATCATTCCAGCCGCGCCTGCGCCAATGACAGCTACCTTTGTTTGTTCGTACACAGTATCTCCCCTCTTAATTATTAATTTTGCATTTTGCATTTTGAATTTTGCATTTATAGTAGCCCTTTTTCGCGCTTATATGCAATAAACTCCTCGTATGTGCCGCTGAAGTCAAGCATACCGCCCTCGGGCAATATTTCGATAATGCGGTTTGCTACTGTATTTACTGTTTCATAGTCGTGAGAATAGAAAAGAATGTTGCCACGGAAGTCGCTAAGTCCGTTATTCACCGCGGTAATTGACTCAAGGTCAAGATGGTTTGTGGGCTGGTCAAGAAGCAAGAAGTTAGAGCCGAAAAGCATCATACGTGAGAACATACATCTTGCCTTTTCACCACCGGAAAGCACGTTAACAGGCTTGAAAATACTGTCGCCTGAGAAAAGCATCCTGCCAAGGAAGCCGCGCAAATATGTTTCGGTTTGGTCCTTGGAATATCTTCTCATCCAGTCAAGAATTGAGTCCTGACAACCGTCAAAATATTCAATATTATCCTTGGGGAAATATGACTTGGAAATGCTGATACCCCATTTGAACGAGCCTGAGTCAGCCTCTGCCTCCTCCATTAACACCTTGAAAAATGCGGTGATTGCCATTTCGTTGCCGAGAAGCGCCACCTTTTCACCCTTGGCTATCATAAAGGAAATATCCTTAAACAGGATTTCTCCGTCCTGTGTCTTTGTTAAGTCCTTAACTGTCAGAATGTCCTTGCCTGCTTCTCTTTCCATATCAAAGCCGATAAAGGGATAGCGGCGGCTTGATGCGGGAAGCTCCTCAATGGAAAGCTTGTCAAGAAGCTTACGGCGTGAGGTTGCCTGACGGGATTTTGATTTGTTGGCACTGAAGCGGGAAATAAAGCTTTGCAACTCCTTGATTTTTTCCTCGTTTCTCTTGTTCTGCTGCTTAATCATACGTTGAATAAGCTGACTGGACTCATACCAGAACTCATAGTTACCAACGTACATTTTGATGCCTGCATAGTCAATATCGACGATATTTGTACAAACGTCGTTCAAGAAGTGACGGTCGTGAGATACAACCAAAACTGTGCCGAAATAATCGCTCAAAAAGTCCTCAAGCCAAGTGATAGCATCAATATCAAGACCGTTTGTAGGCTCGTCAAGCAGAATAATATCGGGGTTGCCGAAAAGCGCCTGAGCAAGCAAAACCTTAACCTTTTCGCTTTCCAAAAGGTCGCGCATCTCCGAATAAAGCAAATCCTCAGAAAGACCCAAGCCTTGAATAAGCTTTGAAGCATCACTTTCAGCCTCCCAGCCGTTAAGCTCCGCAAACTCGCCCTCAAGCTCAGAGGCGCGGATGCCGTCCTCGTCTGTAAAGTCGTCCTTCAAGTAAATAGCGTCCTTTTCCTTCATAATTTGATAAAGGCGCTCGTTACCCATAATGATTGTGTCAAGCACTGTATATTCGTCATATGCAAAGTGGTTCTGCTTGAGAACAGACATTCTGATATTTTCAGGAATATAAACATCGCCCTTTGTAGGCTCAAGCTCCTTGCAAAGAATCCTCAAAAATGTACTTTTACCTGCACCGTTTGCGCCGATAACACCATAGCAGTTGCCTGGGGTGAACTTCAAATTCACGTCCTTGAAAAGCACCTGTCCGCCAAAATTAAATGTCAAATTGTTAACTGTAATCATAAAATCCTCGTAAAATTCATATTATCCTTCTTATTTTATCACATTATTGATGTAAAATCAAGATATATAATTTATATTATATGCTGCGCATTTTTTGTCACAAATTGTTATTCATAATTTATTAAAATTTGTTGATTTTGCAGCTTATGTATGGTATACTATATCAGGTAAGGATATTTTGTCATCAGGGAGGATTTTATGTCGAATACAGAAGTAAAAAACGGCGGCTTTAAATTCAAATTTACTGTCATTATGGCGGTTTACAATGTAGGCGAATTTATCGAAGAGGCTATTGAAAGCGTTATTAATCAAACTATTGGGTTTGAAAATATACAGGTTATTCTCTCAAATGACGGCTCCACTGACAATTCGGGCGAGCTTTGCGACAAGTACAAGGAGATGTACCCCGAAAATATAGTTGTTGTACATAAGGAAAACGGTGGCCCCGGCTCTGCCCGTAATGCGGCACTGCCATTTATAGAAGGACGGTATGTTAACTTCTTAGACCCTGACGACACTATTTCTCCCGACACCTTCAAAACAGTTTACAGCTTTTTCAAGAAGCACGAGGATGAAACGGACTATGTTTCCATTCCTATGTACTTCTTTGGCGATATGACAGGCGCCCACCATTTGAACAACAAGTTCAAGAAGGGCACCCGTGTTATCAATCTTTTAGAGGAATTTGATGCGCTCCAATACTCCGAGGCATCTGCATTTATCAAGCATCACGTTGCAAAGGCTCAGCACTTTGACGAGCATTTGGTTGTTGCCGAGGATGCCCAGCAAATCATCAGAATTCTTATCAACAAGCCAACCCTTGGCGTTTGCGCCGAGGGCAGATACAATTACCGTAAGAGAGGCAACTCCTTAGTTGCAACAGGCACTAAGAAAAGGGGCTGGTATCTTGAATATTTAAAGCGCTTCTCTCTGCCATCTGTGGAATATGCAAAGGAGGTCTTTGGCTATGTGCCTCGCTTTGTGCAAAGCACACTTATGGGAGATTTGCGTTGGAGATTTGGCGAGGAGGGCTTGCCACCTGTGTTGACCCCGGAAGAAACACAGGAATATAAGGAGCTTTTGATGTCACTTGCCGAGTCCTTTGACTCCGAGGTTGTTGCCGCTATGCCAAGAATGATGGTGGAATTAAAGGCGCATATTCTCAAAAAACGCTTGGGTGACGAATTCAGAATCAAGCAGGAAAACGACATTTTGTATATGCCGGGCATTCTTGATTGGTGCGCTTCCAAAAATATGATGCGCCTTTGCTTTGTCGACCCTGAGGGGGACGATATGGTTGTTACCGCGCGGCTTAGCCTTTTCCCCTGTGACGAGCCACTTTACGAGGGCTCTTATGCGGTGGTGGGCAATCAGCGCTTTGACGCGGTCATACTTGACACTACCGTGCGCCGTGCCTCTGTTGGCGACCCTGTGGCGTATTGGAAGGTTATACGCTTCAAAATACCGAAGAAAATTTTATTCAATGGCAAAAAGGTGTTTTTCCACAACGTAATAGACGGAGTTGATATTGAAAGCCGTGGCTTGTCCGCAGGCAGTGGCTTCCCTTGCACAAGTGCGGTTAAGGGTGCTTATTGCTACAAAAAGGGACATATGATAAAGCTCCGCAAGAATTTCTTGAAAATCACAAGAGCCTGTCTTCCATGGATGTGGATAAACGAGGCTGGCTACATTTGCAACCTTTTTACATCCAAGGAGCTTGGAGCTAAAAAGGCTATTCTTGCAAGATTTTACAACAATCTGTACAGGCTTACTCACCGCCGCCCTGTGTGGATGATAACAGACAGACTCAACAAGGCGGGAGATAACGGCGAAGCGTTTTTTGACTACCTTGTGAAAACGAACTTTAAGAAGGCAGACTTCTTCTTTGTTCTTTCCGAGTGTGAGGACTACTACCGTATGAAGGAAAAGTACGGGGAGCGTGTTGTGCTTTTCGGCACTAACAAATATAAGCTGAAATTCTTAACCGTTGACAAAATTATTTCCTCTCACGCGGAAAACTATATTCTTGACGCATTTGAGGGTTATAGCGAGCCATACAGAGACATCATAAAAACAAAGGACTTTATTTTCCTTCAGCACGGTGTTATCAAGGATGACCTTTCCGGCTGGCTAAACCGCTTTAACAAGAACATCCGTGGCTTTGTTACCTCTGCCCCTGCTGAGTGGGAATCAATCGCTCACGGAGATTACTATCTTACAGAGGACAGGGTTTGGCTCACAGGACTTTGCCGCTTTGACAGGCTTTATAACGACGACAAGAAATATATCACCTTAATGCCAACCTGGCGCAAGTATTTAATGAGTGGTCTTAACAGAGCAACGGGCAACTGGAACGAGGGTGCAGGCTTCAAGGACAGCCAATATTTCAAGTTCTTTAACTCCTTGATTAACGACCCAAGAGTTTTGGAAACGGCGAAAAAGCACGGCTATACAATTTGCTTTATGCCACACCCCAACACAATCACAAGCATTAACAGCTTTGACCGTCAGGATGATGTTAAGTTTTTCTCAATCAGCGACTCATACAGAGACGTATTTGCAAACAGTAGCCTTATTTTAACCGACTATTCCTCTGCTATTTTCGACTTTGTTTATTTGCGCAAGCCGATTTTCTATGCACAGTTTGACAAGGAAGAGTTTGTCACAGGTGACCACTCCTATGTGCCAGGATATTTTGACTATGAGCGCGACGGCTTTGGCGAGGTTACATATGACTACGAAAAGACGGTATCTCTCCTTTGCGAATATATGGAAAACGGTTGTCAATTGAAGGACAAGTACAGAGAGCGCATTGACAGCTTCTTTGCCTTCAACGACCAAAACAATTGTCAAAGAACACTGGAAAAGATACTTTCGCTTAAATGAAAACGGAGCACGAATAACGATGAGGCACAAAATTCAAAGCTATTTAGATTCACTAAACGGAAGGACACTTGACAGCTTGCACTTGGTTTGCGAAATGATGGTGTTTTCGTTTGGCACAAGCTCCATCCATTCTCAATGCCTTGCGGGAGTGAGACGAACCAGTTTTGGAACGGACAAAAACCCCGTCTTCGGCGTTAAAATTTTTTGAAATATTTTTATATATCGGCAAAATTTTGCCTTAAACACGAGCTTTTTGGCTCGTTCTAAAATGCCTTGCACCTAAAACCTAACTATTTAGAGATGATTTTTGGTGCGGAGGAGGCAGTTTTACTGACGTAAGACAACGACGACAATCCTAAAAGCGCTTTAAATAGTAGGCTTTAGGCTGGTTCGTCTCACTCTCGCAAGGCATGCTCTACAAGAATAATGAAAAAAGAAAGCATTTTATTGACTACACTTGATTATCAGAATTGGGATGAAACAGATAACAATAACAACGATGAATGGCACAATCTGTCACTCCACAGGGCTTCTATCATAAATAACAAGGTCATTAAAACAAAGCTGACAAATACCAACGACCTGTTTATTTGGTTGGAAAATGATATACAAATACAAATGTATAATTCAAACGGTGCTCCTCATTATATAGAAAGCTGTGAGCAATGGCGAATTGTCGAAAACCAAGACACCCACATTGTAGTGTACTCTGATTTTATTCAACAGGAGTAAACCGCGACAGACAAAAACACAACATTCTCACGGCAACAACAATAAAATAAAACTCCCACAGACCCCAAAGCAAGCGGTTTGTGGGAGTTTTGTTTTAATTCTCTGCACACTAATTTAAACAAAGATTATATATTGAAAATCGCGTGACGGTATGATATAATATAAATTGGAATATTATCTTTACAATCCCCTGTGAGGTGACGATATGAAAAAACTGATTTCTTTTATTATATTGGTGCTTTGCCTGTTTGCTCTTGCAAGCTGCGGCGAATGTGAGCATAGCTGGCAAGATGCCACCTGCAATTCTCCCAAGGTCTGCTCTCTTTGCGGTGTAACAAACGGCTCGCCGCTAGAGCATAGCTGGCAAGTTGCTACTTGCTCTTCTCCCAAGACCTGTACTCTTTGCAAAAAAACAGAGGGCAACGCACTTTCGCACGTTTGGACAAACGAGGGATGCATGACGCCAAACACCTGCTTGCTTTGTGGCGCTCAAAACGGTGTTGCCGACCACGCGTGGATTGACGCCACCTGTCTGACGCCTAAATTCTGCCCATCCTGTGGAGCACAAGAGGGTGAGGTAACAGGACATAACTTTGTCCAAATTTCCTGCACACAGCCTCTTGCTTGTCAAAACTGTGGTGAAACTACCGAGGAAGGGATTGTGCATAACTGGAAATTTATCAGCTGTACCGAGCCGCGTGTTTGCGCCGACTGTGATTTGGCAGAAAGCGAGGCACCGGGACATCAATTTTCCGAGGCAACCTGCACTCTGCCAAGCTTTTGCACCGTTTGCAAAAAGGGCAAGGGCTCACCTCTTGGCCACGATATGCAGCCAGCCACCTGTGTTACTCCCGAGCATTGCTCAAGATGCACGCACACAGTGGGTGTTGTGACAGGACATATCTTTGAATTTACAAAAAGCATACCACCATCCTGTGCCGAGGGCAAGGATATTTACACCTGCAAAAACTGTCCGCTTGAGGACATCAAAATAAAGCCTGCAGTGTTTGGCTATCACGTTTGTGACGCAAACGGCTATTGCTCTGTTTGTCAAAACACCTATGACACATCAAAAATGGTGCTTGACAAGGTTGTGGCAAGTGGCTCTGCTTTAACTGACAAGTGCGGATATTTCTCCACTCCCGAAACGGCAAGCAGCATCTATAAGCCGATTACGTCGCGCGATATTGGTATGCCTGTGGTTGAGTTAAACGGCAACCTTTCATCAGTTCCAAAGGAAGGCTTTGTTGAATTGCCATTCATTTACGACGATGGAGAATTGCAATTTGAATGTACTGTGCAAATACGAATCCAAGGTGCTTCAAGCGCAGGCTATGCAAAGAAAAACTATTCCATCAAGCTCATAAACAGTGACGGCTCAAAGCACAAGGTAGAGCTGTCAGACGGTTGGGGCAAGGAATTCAAATACTGTATGAAGGCAAACTGGGTTGACTATTCTCAAGCAAGAAACGTAGTTTCCGCCCAGCTTTTCGGTGACGTCATCCGCGCACGTCAGGTTCAGGACGAGCTTTCCAACCTTGTTAACGGCGGCGCGATTGACGGCTTCCCCATTGTAGTTTACAACAACGGAGATTTTTTGGGTCTTTACACAATGAACATACCTAAGGACAAATGGATGTTCGATATGAAGGACAGCGACGAGAAAAACCAGGCAATTGTTATGGGCGACCAGTGGGGCAAATCCGTTGCTATGAAGGAGCCTATCACAAACATCACCAAAAACTGGACATACTCTAACTTCTGGGAGCTTGAATTTGCCTCCAATGAGGAATCCACAATTGACAACTCAACAGACTGGGTAGCTCACAGTCTTAACAATCTTATCAACTTCGTTATCAACAATGACGGACAGGATTTTATTGACGGCATTTCACAGTACGCGGATGTAGATAAGTGTATTGACTCAATGATATACACCTTCTTTATCTGCGCAGACGATAACGTAAGTAAAAACGTATTGTGGGTAACATATGACGGCACACATTGGTTCTCCAGCATGTACGATATGGACGGCACCTGGGGTCTTAAATGGAACGGTCAGATTGCCTTTAACGAAAACCACCTGCTTATAAACAATCTAAACATAGAAAACTACAATTTGATGTGGCAAAAGCTATACAAGAATTTCTACACACGCATTGTGGAAAGATATCTTGAAATGCGCCAAGGGCCTCTCAGCTACGAAAATATCGAGAAGCGCTTTACCGAGTTTGATGCAAAAATACCCGATATGGTATTTGATGCCGAGCAGGAAAGATGGCCGGGCGTTCCAAGCCACGACACAAACAACATTGAGCAAATTCTCGACTTTGCACGTAAGAGAATTGCAAAAATGGACTCTATTTTGGTCTATCCATAAATCCATAAAAATCTATCAAAGGGGGTTAGCGAATGAAAGAGCTTTTGAGGGAGCACCGCGTGCTTTTTGAAAAGGGCTGTGATTTTGTTGCCCTCTTCTTTCTTGACGAAAATAAAATCACCGCTTGCCTCTGCTCACAAAAGGAAATAGCAAGCGCTTGCTACAACATAGACTCAAAAAGGGAAAATGCGCCCGTTTTTCACCGTATATTTAAAAATGTTGGGGAACGTGGCTATTATTTCAACTTTTTCACCTTACAGGCAGACGGCGATAGCTGCGTTTCCTTTGATAACTTACCCCTTGTTACCGCTTCACAATTTCCCGTATGCTCTGCTCTTTGCTCTTATGCTACGGTCGGGGAGCGTGTCGCGTACATAGAGGACAACACTCTTGTGCTTGCCACTCCCACCAAGGAGCTACTCAAGCGTTTAGAAAAGGCGCACAAAAAATCCTACCGCGCACATTTAAGACGCGCAGGCCTTGGCACACGGCTCAAGGTGTACTTCATTCGCGTTTTACACACACTCCTGCGCCCCTTTTTCAAAAAAGAGGTGTGGCTGATAGCCGACAGGTGTGACTGTGCAGGGGACAACGGACAATCTTTTTTTGAGCACCTTTGCCAAAATCCCGTAGCAGGAGTTCAGCCATATTTTGTAATCAACAAGAAAAGCCGTGATTACAAAGCCATGAAAAAAATAGGCAAGGTGTTAAGTCCGCGGACACTGAAATTCAAGCTATATACCACATTCGCCACCAGAGTTATAGCATCTCAGCTTGAATATGACATTGTAAATCCTTTTTCCTTTGATATTTACTTGAAGGACATTTTAAAAAAGCGAAAAATTGTATTTTTACAGCACGGAATTATAAAGGACGATTTGTCCCCAACCTACAACAGGTACGAGCGACAGATTGATATGTTCGTCACATCCACAGAGGCGGAATATAATTCTATCGTTAATAGCTCTGCCTACGGATTTGACAAAAACACGGTGAAGCTCACAGGCCTTGCACGATATGATAAGCTCACCTCTTCTGCGGAAAAGATAGTGTTCATCGCTCCCTCTTGGAGAAAATATTGCCTTGAAAGCACCGACACAAGGAAATTGATACCCGACTTTAAAAATAGCTCATTTTTCAAGTTTTACAGTGAGCTCTTGCATAACAAAAGGCTAATTGAAACGGCAGGGGCAAACGGCTATTCCCTTTGCTTTTACCCTCACTTTTTGCTGGGCAGCTGCAAGGACGAAATAGGAGCGCTTGACCCTGTGTTTATAAACGGTGACTCTTACACCTATAACGACATATTCAAAAGGGGTGCTCTTTTGCTAACAGACTATTCCTCTATTCAGTTTGATTTTGCATATCTGAAAAAACCGATTATATATTGCCAATTTGATAAGGACGAGTTTTTCGCATCCCACAATTACATTCCCGGTTATTTCAGCTACGAGCGCGACGGCTTTGGTCCTATCACATATACGGTTGAGGATACGGTCAGCCTGCTTTGCCACTACATGGAAAGGTGTTGTCCGCTTGAGAGCGAATACGAAAGCCGAATAAATATGACATTTAAGTATAAGGACAAGGAAAGCAGCAAACGAATTTTAAACGAGGTTTTAAAAATAAAATGAAGAACACGAATTTAGGCGCTTACACAGGTGTTGAGCTTTGCTTTCTTGACAAGCGTGACAACAAGCTCCGCATAACCGCAAGGCTATCAACTCCATCTATCGAAAAGGAAATAGCATACTATATTAATGATGTAAAAAAGACGGTTGAGCTTGGCGAATACGAGCAAATAAACGACACGTACCGCTATATTTTCGAGCTTTACATTGATGTGGCAGAGCTTGGCGAGCGCATCAAGATTGATTTTGAATACGACACCTATACAGGTCCGTTTTTCCCAACGGATTTTAGCGTGCTCGGCTTTTACGTAACGGACGGCTCTATTATGTTTAACGAGGGCGATACCTTGATATTTATGCCATACACAAAAAAGCTGTATAAGCAAAGGCGTTGGATTTACTGGAAGGCTATTCTCTTAAATCCTCATCCTGCCGCTCTTGCCGCTTTTATTATGCGCATCGGCTCTTGGATTTTGAAGCCATTTATGCACAAAAATATGTGGTTGATTTCTGACAGAATGGATAGAGCAGGTGACAACGGCGAGGCGTTTTTCGACCACGTATTAGAGCACACACCCAAGGGTGTTAAGCCTGTGTTTGTGTTGGAGAGAAAAAGCAGAGATTACAAAAGGCTAAAGAAAAAGGGCAAGGTTATAAACCCCTCTTCCCCATTTTATAAATTCTATTATCTGCGTGCAAAAGCGCACATTTCCTCTCAGCTTGACGGCTCACGCCTGCTCACCGTACGCCCTTATCTCAAGGACATAATGAGGGAGCAAAGGGTTATCTTTTTGCAGCACGGCGTTATTGAGCACGATAGCTCCTCATACTACAACCGCTTCAATTTCGGTATGGATATGTTTGTCACCACCACAACGGGAGAATACAACTCAATTGTAGATATTGATACATACGGATGTGACAAGGAAACAGTGCAGCTGACAGGTCTTTGCAGGCACGACAGCTTGAAGGACCAGCGAGAAAAAATCATTTTCATTTGTCCCACCTGGCGCTTGTCTCTCTTAGAGGACACACAAAGCTGCCAGCTTTCTCCTGATTTTCGCTGCAGCACATACTTCAACTTTTTCAAAAAGCTTTTGAAAAGCGAAAAATTGCAGAAAAAGGCGATGGAAAATGGGTACAAAATATGCTTTTACCCACACAGAATGATGGAAAAGCTAAAGGAGCATCTTCCACTTGACGGCGAATGCTTTATTGACAATGCTGACATCAGCTACCGTCAGATGTTTGGCAGAGGCGCTCTTTTGGTAACGGACTATTCCTCTGTGCAGTTCGACTTTGCGTACCTCAAAAAGCCACTTTTGTACTGTCAGTTTGACGAGGAAGAATTCTTCTCGGCACACACCTGTGGCAAGGGCTATATGGACTATGAGCGCGACGGCTTTGGTCCTGTATGCCGCGACCTTGACTCTACCATTGACAAGATTTGCGAGTTTATAGACAATGGATGTGCGCTTTTGCCCGAATATGAAGCGCGAATTGACAAAACATTCCCAACCTGCGACCACAAAAATTGCCAAAGAACACTTGAAATAATAACGGAGATTTGCAATGCTAAATAAAATCGCACCTGAGGCGGCAGGACTTGACTCACGCCATATCAAAACATATATCGAGCGTCTAAACAAGCGCCAAATGCATATGCACAGCGTACTTATGATGCGCGGAAATGACATAATATACGAGGGCTACTGGGCACCCTTTGACAAGGACTACTGCCACAGAATGTACTCTGTTACAAAGAGCTTTGTATCTGTTGCAATCGGTCTTTGCATTGAGGACGGACTTTTGTCCCTTGAAGACTGCGTTTATGACTATTTCCCAGAAAGGCGCGAAAGCGAAATTGACGAGCACGTAAAACAACAGACAGTGCGCCAAATGCTTATGATGTCAACCGTTGGTCATCCCTGCGAATGGTTTGTAAATCCTGACCCTGACAGGACTCACATTTACTTCAGCGATTACGGTAAAAGGCGCAAGCCAGGCACAATATGGGAGTATGACAGTGCAGGCTCACAGGTGCTTTCCTCTCTTGTTGAAAAGCTAACGGGCAAGACGCTTTTCGAGTTTTTAAACGAAAGAATTTTTACGCATTTGGGCACATTTAAAGATGCCAAGATTTTACAGACTCCAAACGGTGATTCCTGGGGAGACTCCGCCCTTATTTGTACCACACGTGACCTTGCAAGCTTTGCCCGCTTTGTTATGAATTTAGGTACATATAACGGCAAGAGATTGATGAACGAGGAGTTTTTAAGGGACGCCACCACAAAACGAATAGGCAACCGTTGGGACGGCCATTTGCACGCCTTCAGACATGGCTACGGCTATCAAATTTGGCTTGGCGAGGAGGGCGCATTTGCCTTTGTGGGTATGGGAGATCAGCTTGCTGTCTGCATCCCAAAATATGACTTTATTTTCTGCTGTACGGCTGATAATCAAGGCAACGAGGCGGCTAGTGACTACGTTATCTATGAGCTTTACGATTGCATTGTGGAAAACTTGAAAAATGAAGCGGTTGTAGCTGACCCTGTTATAGTCAAGGAGCTTGAGGACTTGACCTCTTCTCTTTCTCTCTTTGCGCTGACTGGAGACAACGACTCACCTTGGAGAGAAAAAATAAACGGCAAAACATATGTATGTGGCGAAAACCAAATGGGCTTGCGGGACTTCACCTTCAACTTTGATAATGCAAAGAGTGGCACTCTTGTCTATACAAGAGGAGAGCGCACAATGGAGCTACCCTTCCTTGTAAATGCAAACAAGCTTGGCAACTTCCCTGAGCTCGGCTACTCCCGTGAAAGAGGTAGGGTGCGCACAACCGACGGCTTTACCTATAAGGACGCCGTTTCCCTTGCTTGGGATAGTGAGAACAAGATAATGGTTTTTGTGCAGATAATTGACGAATATTTTGGAAACACCACAATGTCATTCGCCTTTAACGAGGACGAGGCAACGGTTCAATTTTGCAAGACCGCCGAGGATTTTCTTTGGGAATATAGCGGTCAGTCGCGTGCATACTTAAAGTAATGCGCATAAAAGGAGTGGAGCATCAATGCAAGAATTTACATATAAGGATTTTCCAATTAAGGTTTTTGGCATACCTCATTTTGAAAAGCACAAAACACTTGAGCGCTTGCCAGGAGAGGTAATCGAAAAAATACCAAGCCTTAGCTTTCTTGGCAGGCGACCTATGGGCGCAAGGCTTGGGTTTAGAACAAATTCTCCAAAATTCGCCCTTAAAATCGAATTTGAAACCTTGGGTGCAGATGTAGGCATGTCTATTTACGCCTGCCAAAGCGCATATGTTTTTGTAGGTCCAAGACAAGCATCAAAATATTTGGGTCTTTCAAATGTATATAACTACGAAACCAAGGTTTTTGAAAAGAGCTTTTATAAGAGCGAGGAAATGGAGGATGTTACAATTTTCCTGCCACGCAACGAGATTATAAAAAACGTGTGGATTTACATAGAGGACGGAGCAAAAATCGAGCCACCAACACCATATAAGCACTCAAAGCCAATCCTCTTTTACGGCTCATCCATTACCGAGGGCGGCATTGCCTGCGACGTTTGCAACGGCTATAACGCAATGATTTCCCGCCACCTGGATGCTGACTATTATAACTTAGGCTTTTCGGGAAGCGCCAAGGGTGAGCTTGAAATGGCGGACTACATAAACACCATTGATATGTCAATTTTTGTTTATGATTACGACCACAACGCACCAACAGTAGAGCATTTGGCACGCACGCACGAGCCATTTTTCCGCCGCATCCGTGAAAAAAATCCGACCCTGCCTGTCATTATGATGTCACGTCCTTATGCAAATTACGGAGAGGACGAAATTGCACGCCGCGGGGTTATAAGAAGGACCTACGAAAACGCGGTTAAGAATGGGGACAAAAACGTTTATTTCATTGACGGAGAAGCATATTTTAAAAACGACCCTGACCGCGAGCTTTGCTTCATTGACACAATACATCCAAACGATTTGGGCTTTGCGAAAATGACAGCCGTTATTGAGCCTGTAATCAAGAAAATTCTCGAGGGTTAAGCTATGAAAGCTACGAACAAAATTAAAAGGAAGACAAACGAAGCGGTTATCAGGTATCTCTCCAACGTGGAAAGCGCCACAAGGAACGAGATTATAGACGGTGCTATCAAGTGCTACGGCTTGACCGAGAGCGAGCTCGAGGACACAAGCGCTGTGAGCAGATGCTCTGTTATTAAAAGCTACATTACCACCGCTATTAACGACCTTATAAACAAACAGGATTTAAAGCGAACAGGCGACAGATACAGCCTTGCCAAGGAAGAGCTTGTTATTATAAACGAGGACTTGGTTGAGGCGGAAATCAAGGAGGTTTTGCAAAGCGGCAAGGCGTACACAAAAAATGAAATTTACCGCTTGCTTGAAAGCCGCTTTGGAACTGACATGACGTCCTCCTTCAAGGATGACTATACCCTCCACTCTGTGGCGGGCAATATGCTCTCCCGCTTGATTTTAAACGACGAAATTGAGCTGATTGACGGAAAATACAGAGATGTCACCCCATCGGAGCTAAACGAAAGCAGCGACACTCCCCTGCCTGAAAACGAATTTAAGCCACTGTTTTTCAAAAAGCTGTGGCTCTTGGGCGGCAAATTTTTTGAGAGCTTTGTTGCTAACCTTTTGGAAAAATACTACACTCTTTCCGGCAAGATGGTTGTTTACTGTGATGTCACAGGCGGTAGCGACGACGGTGGGCTTGATGTTGAGCTTGAAATCGTTGATTACCTTGGCTTTGTGGAAACAATTGTTGCCCAAACCAAATGCCGCGACAGAGCCCACGTTACCGAAAAAGAGGTGCGCGAATTTTACGGTGCTATGAACGCATCAAGGGCAACACGCGGCATATACGTTACAACCACACACTTTCACGAAAGCGCCGAGAACTTCATTGAGGCAATCGGCGACCTTGTGGGCATTGACGGGGAGAAGCTATTCAATTTGGTTAAGCGCACGTCATACGGAATTATAAAGCACCCAGGCGGCTACACGCTTGATGAAGCAATATTTAACAAATAAGAGGGTATTATGGAAAAAATTATTAACTACGAAAATCTTAATTATTATGCTTATTCAAACGACAAGGATATACAGGGCAAAATTGTCGGTGTTGTTATTGAGTTCTTTGGTCTTGGATGTCAGGCTATGTACCATGGCGGCACTGACACAGGCAGATTTTACGCAGAGAAAAACGTGCTTTACGTTGTACCATACACCAATCCTTGGGGTTGGATGAACCGCGACGAGGTGCGCTTAGCTGACGAAATTTTAGATGTTCTTTATGAAAAATACGGTCTTGACGAAAGCATCCCATTTGTTTCCACAGGCGGTTCAATGGGCGGTCTTGCTTGTATTGTTTATACAAAGTATGCAAAGCGCACACCTGTTGGCTGTGTTGCTAACTGTCCTGTTTGTGATTTGCCATCCCACTATACTGAAAGAGTGGATTTGCCACGTACACTTTACAGTGCGTTTTATAGCTACGATTGCTCCCTTGACGAGGCTTTGAAATCCTGCTCTCCATTGCACATGATTCCAACACTTCCAAAGGAAACAGGATATATCATTTTCCACTGTGAAAAGGACTCCGCCGTAAATATCGGTATGCACAGTGACAAGTTTGTTAGCGAGCTTTCCAAAACAAGAGAGGTTGTATATTACACTGTTCCAGAGCGCGACCACTGCGACCTTGGCGCGGAAATGCACGCAAAATACAAGGAATGTGTTCTCTCATTCATTAAATAAATAGCTACAAAACAAATCACCCTGTGTGCAAAATCGCACACAGGGTGATGTTTTTTATATTTTTTGAATTTGATTTATTGCTTTAGCCACACTTTTGGCGGTATCGGATGCTATCATAGAAATTGCTCCGAATTCCTTTTGCGCTATTTCCCCTGCATAGCCGTTTATGTATGCAGCGGCGGCAGTTGCCATCAAGGTGTCACTGTGGGATGCGCAAAGGGCGGCAATTATTCCGCTAAGCACGTCTCCACTGCCTGCCGTTGCCATACCGGCACACCCCTTGTCTGTCAAATACACTGCTTTGCCGTCTGTGATAATTGTTGTAGGTCCCTTTAGTAGCACAGCTGCTCCTGTTTCCCTGGCAAATTCCGTGGCATAAAAAACAGGATTTTCAAGTATTTTATCAAGAGGCACACCGCACAAGCGCTCCATTTCCTTCAAATGTGGTGTCAGCACCACTCTGCACCTGCTATTTTTGATTGTTGACAAGTCCATTTTTGAAAGAGTGTTCAAGCCGTCCGCATCTATTATTACGGTAGCATCTGCATTTTGTAGCACATATTCAATAATTTTTGCGTTATCTCCCTCTTGCCCAAGACCCATACCGATAGCTACGGCTTTTGAGCCTTTTATAGCACCCTGTATCTCGTTTTCGTCAAATTTTATACTTCCGTTTTCCGAGCTTAATGGGTACAAGGTGCTTTCCAAAATGTACGGTGCAACGCTTGACACAAGGTCCCTTGGCACGCACAAGCGCACAACTCCCGCGCCTGAGCGCATAGCGGTGGCGGACAAGTTTGCCAGCTTCATCGCTCCCCCATATTGCAAGCAGCCCCCAAGCAAGGAAATATAACCATATGTTCCCTTGTTGGAAAAGCTAAGGCGGTTGCCCAAAAATGCGCGCACGTCCTCTTTTTCCAAAAGCAGATACGGCTTGTCAATCAAATCAATGCCTATATCTACATTTTCCAGGCTACCTATTTTGTCCTTTGCCATGCTCAAAAAATGTCCGCTTTTATAAGTGCCGATTGACACGGTCAGGTCACTTTTTACAGCGGTATTGCCAAGACCGCTATCTCCGTTCAAGCCACTATTTATGTCTGCACTGACAATGTATGCTCCACTTTGGTTTATAGCTTCAATTAACGCCTTTGTATTTCCCTTTGCCTCACCCTTAAAGCCTGTACCGAAAATACAGTCAAGGATTATGTCATAGCCATCTAATTTTTGCAAATTATAGATACTCGTTGGCACATTTTCCTCTCGGCACATATTGTAGTAATGAAGTCCGTCAGGGGAAAAGCGCTCCTCTGCGAGCATAAGCTCCACGTCATAGCCTGCTCTTTTCAAAAGCAAAGCCACCACGTAGCCGTCCCCTGCGTTGTTCCCTGTGCCACAGGCTATCAGCACTCTGCCGTGCCACTTAACGCTATTGTATATTCCCTCTCCTGCCTTATACATAAGGGTAAGGGAGTCAATTTTATTTTCAATGGTATAGCTATCACTTTTGCGCATATTGTCAACGCTTGTAACCTCTATCATACACTCACCGCCTTTTCTTCATTGTATCACTATTTAAGCCAATTTGCAACAAAATAAATTCTAATAGAAAAGCCTTTTTCGAAAAGTGAAAAAGGCTTTTTGTTATTGAGATTACCTTGCGCCAACCTCTGTTCTGCCGTACTTGGAAAGGCTGAGCACTGTCACGGTATTGCCGTTTGTGATGCTGATATAGCTTACATTTCCGTCAGAGAACTGTAACGCAACCCTTGTGCCGTCAAGCTCGCACAGGTATGCTCTTGTGGAGCTATCGTATGTAAAGCTGTTAAACGCATCCTTGTAGCTTGACAAAAGCTGCGCTATTGCAAAGCTACCTAAGCGCGCCCCCGCTACATCCAAATCATAAGCAACCGTGTTGTCCTCTGTATATTTGATGCTGCCGCCATCAATTTCAACTGACAATGTTTCAACCACCGTGCCATTTTCCTTTACTGTATAGTAAAATGTTACGTTTGTGAAGCGGTCAGCCTCCATTGCCTTTTCCCAGCCCTCTGCCTCTACTGTGGGCAAGGCTCTGTAATCATCCTCTTTTTTGTAGCCGCACTCTGTGCAGGTAAAGAGCTTTTTGCCTGTTGTATTTTGGTCTGCCTCCTTGATAATCACGCCACCGTCCCAGGTGTGGAAGCCTTTGTCACCAAGAATAGTGCAGTTTTCAACTCCGCAGGCGTGCCAATGTGCCATTCTGTTAGTCACCCATTCGCCTTCATATATATGCTCGTGCTCAAGCTTTGGTATCATGGTGCTTTTCATTTCATCGCATCCCATACAGGAATATATCATTGTGCCGTACTCGGAAACGGTTGCCGCCTTCAACACCCTACCCTCGTTCCATATGTGAGTGTGCCCTGTCTCATTTGAGCAGGAGCAGCCAACCAAAAGCGCACAGAATAGAAGTGCGCACAAAATCAAAACAATTTTTTTCATATCAATCTCCTAAATAGCATAAGCATCCCCCAAAGCAACCAAAAACCTTGTTCTTATAGCAGGTCCTACATTTTTCGTATGGGTATTTTTGAACCAAGCGCGCATCAATTTCCTTGAAAAAGTAGTTACGCAAATCCCCTATACTTTCAAAATCCGCAACCTTTACCCGTGCCATATCGTAGCATCCAAAGCATCTTGTTGCGCTACCGTCAGGGTACAAATCAATAACAGGAGAGCAAACACTGCGCTTGCCCAAGAAAATATCACGCTCAAAGCTATTGGCAAAGGGTAACCTCTCAAGCAGTGCGCGCTCCTCCTCGGTGTAAACACACTCGGGTATGGCGTTGCAGTCATAGCAGGGGCAAACGCCAAGCTCGGCAAGAGCCTCATATAGCTTTAAAAGTGTGGGCTTCATTTCAAGGAAGTATTTTATGCCACCCTCTTGTTTATCGTGAGGAATAACCACACTGACTCTGACCCTTTGAAATGAGTATTTTTTCAAAAGGTACAAAAGGTCGGAAAAGTCCTGCCCCTTTTCGTACACGTTTATTCCAAGGCTGATGCCGTGGGGCTTTTGGCGAAGCAACTCGCCTATATTGTTGTCCAGCCGCTCAAAGCTCTGCTTGCCTATATCGCGGCGGGAATTGACATTAATAAGAAGCTGTACCCTTGGATGGCAAAGCACATCAATATGCTTGTCTATAAAAATTCCGTTCGTAAAGACGGTTATGCGTTGCAGACGCATATCGCGCAGAGAGATCAAAAGGAGCTTCTCAAAGCTCTTATGTAAAAGCGGCTCACCGCCGATAATCCCAAGCTCGCCGTCGGGTGCGGCAAAATCAAGGAGAGAGGAAAAGGTGTTTTCGTCAATATCTGTGCTTTCGTCTGCCATATAGCTATCTGCAAAGCAATATGGGCAGCGCAAATTACACCTGTTAAGCAAGGCTATATTTGCCACATTTTATCCTCCTTTACATTGATTTTATTTATTCTAACATATTCCGCGCATATTTTCAATATTGATTTTCTTACAATTTCGTGATAAAATGTAGAAAAGAACTTTTAACGAGGTGCAGTATGATTTATACAATTCAGAATGAATATTTAACAGTTGATATTAACGATTTGGGCGCAGAGCTTATGTCTGTGCGCACAAAGGACGGTCACGAATATCTTTGGCAGGGAGACCCAAAGTATTGGGACGGCAGAGCGCCAATTATGTTCCCTATCTGCGGCAGACTTTATAACGGCGAATATACATACCTTGGCAAAACATACACCTTGCCTAACCACGGCTTTGCAAGAAAGAGCACCTTTGCATTAAAATCCGCCGCTCTTTCCTTTGTCACAATGGAGCTTTGTGCAAACGAGGAAACGAAAAAGATTTACCCATTTGATTTTGTTCTTGATGTTACCTTTGCCCTAAATGGCAACGAGCTTAGTGTTAAATATGAGGTGAAGAACAAGGACGAGTGCGACCTTATATTCTCTGTTGGCGGTCACCCTGCGTTTAACGTGCCTATTGACGAGGGCATTAAGTTTGAGGACTGTTATGTGGAATTTCAGAAGCCCTGTGAGGCGGTGCGCGTGGATTTTTCTCCTACCTGCTTTTTAACCCACAATGACAAGCCATATGCCGAGGGTGCTACTCAAAGAATTGATTTAAGACACGATTTGTTTGATAACGACGCTATTTTCCTTTACAATGTTTGCAAGGAGATTAAGCTGGCGTCCGAAAAATCCTCACGCAGTGTAACAATGCGCTTTGACGGTATGAAATATATCGGTCTTTGGCACGCGGTAAAGACTGACGCGCCCTATGTGTGCATTGAGCCTTGGACAGGTATTCCTGCAACTGACGGCAAGGTAGATAACCTTTCAACTAAGGAAGAAATGATTCACTTGCCAAGCGGCTATTCCTACAAAAACGGCTATTCCGTGAAAATCAAATAACACAAAAGGAGCAGAATTCTGCTCCTTTTTCAATGTTTATTATCTTCCTGCGCGGATGGCGTTCAATATGCAAAGGATAAGTATGCCAACGTCACCGAGCACAGCACCAAAGAGTGGCAAAATGCCGATGGCGCAAAGTGCCATAATAGATGCCTTTGCCACTATGGAGAAAATGATATTCTCCACAACGATTTTGCGGGCACTCCTTGCAATTTTTATAGCAAGGGGAACCTTGGCTACATCGTCGTCCATAATGACAACGTCGCTCTTTTCAACTGCCGCGTCAGAGCCCATAGCACCCATAGCGATACCTACGTCAGCTCTTGCCAAGGATGGCAGGTCATTAATACCGTCACCGCAGTATGCAAGGGAGCATTTTGGGGTAGTTGCTATGATGTCCTCAATAGCATCCAATTTGTCCTCGGGCAAAAGGTTTGAGTACGCGCCCTCAGCAGACAGGCTTCTGGCAACCATATCAACCTTATATTTTTTATCACCGCTTAAAATTATCTTTTTGTCAACGCCCAGCTTGCGAAGTCTATCGAAGGCGATTTTGCTGTTTTCCTTCAGCTCGTCACCTATACCGATAAAGCCCACATACTTGCCGTCAATTGACACAAAGATTGTGCCTGTATTAACGCCTGTGGTGGCATCAACGAAGGTGCGTGTGCCAACCATAATATGACCGTGTGAGGAGTTACATTCAACACCCTGACCTGCATATTCACGGTAGTCTGTGCCTTCCTCTACATTTATCTTCAGCTTTTTAGCCTCTTGTGCAACCGCCTGTGCGATTGGGTGATTGGACTTTTTCTCCGCTATGCAAACAAGCCTCAAAACATCAAGCTTGGAAAGCTCACCAACCGCCTCTACCTTGTTAACGTGAAGCTCTGATTTTGTAAGCGTGCCTGTTTTGTCAAACGCCATTGTATTAATGCCCTCAAGCGCCTCAATCACTGCCGAGCTTTTTATGAGTATGCCGTGTCTTGATGCGTATCCGATAGAGCAAAAATATGCAAGAGGTACAGATATAACAAGGGCGCAGGGGCAAGAGATTGCCAAGAGCGCACAAGCTCTGTAAATCCACACTCCATAGTTGAAGTCGTCAATAAGCGGCGGCAAAAGCGCCACGGCAAGGGCTAACAGAATAACTATTGGGGTATATATGTTTGCAAACCGTCTTATAAACTTTTCTTTTCTTGTCTTTTTGTCAAGGGCGCTTATACTCAAGTCAATTATTCTTTGTGCCGCGCTCTGTGAGGCGGTACGTGTAACGCGTATGTAAAGCACACTTGACAAATTAAGGTAGCCTGAAAGCACCTCATCTTCCCTTCTTACGTCGCGCGGTGCACTCTCGCCTGTCAAGGCAGATGTGTCAACTGTGCCAATGCCATCTACCACAGTTCCGTCAAGAGGAATCCTCTCTCCTGCCAAAACCTCGATAATATCGCCAACCGCTATGCTCTCAATAGGGGAAAGCTCCGTTTGACCCTTGAGCCTTGCCCCCTCAGGACGAAGGTCCCGCAGCTTATCAACAGAGCCGCGGGACGAGGAAATAGCCAAATCCTCAATAAGCTCACCAAGCTCGAAAAGCATTGTAATAAGAGTTGCCTCGAAAAGCTCGCCAATAATAACAGCACCGATTGATGCAACGGTCATAAGCAGCTTTTCGCCAACGCGTTTTTCACGGAAAAGCCCCACAATGGCTTTTACAATAATGACACAGGACGAAAGCAGATAAGCACCGAAGTAAAGACCCAATGACACATAAGGAAAATATCTGCCAACCATAGCAGCACCCACCACCAGGCAGGCTGACAAAATAAGACGAATTAAGGTAAATCTATGTTCCTTTATGTAATCGCTCATTTACTCTGATATGTGCTCCATTCCACAGTCGATAATTGTTCTCACGTGGTTGTCTGTCAATGAATAGATAATGTTTTTGCCCTCGCGTCTTGTCTTAACAAGATTGCTTGACTTCAAAATGCGGAGCTGGTGTGAAACCGCAGACTGGGTAATTGACAAAAACTCGGAAATTTCGCTAACGCACATTTCGCTTTGTGTGAGTGCCACCAAAATTTTAACACGGCTTGCATCACCGAAAAGCTTGTAAAGCTGAGCCAAGCTCTCGAAAAGCTCACTATTCCTTGTAATGGCATCTTGGATTTTTGAAATTGCACTGTTTTCCATAAAATTCTCCTTCATTCTTTTATATGAGCATTTGTTCATACATTCATTGTAGCGCGTAAAATTATATTTGTCAATAGTTTTTTGACAAACTTATTGATTTTTTTTGCAAATATGTTAAAATAAATATTAGCGTACGCGCAAAGGTATGATATTTTTGCGCACATTTTTATTAAATTATGGGGGTGCAACAGATGAAGCAGGCTTTAGTTGCTATGAGTGGCGGCGTTGACAGTTGTGCCACGGCATATCTTATGGTGGCAAATGGCTACGACTGTATTGGCGCAACTATGCTCTTGCACACGGACAAAACAAACGGTTGTACATCGGAGCGCGATATAGAGGATGCGGCAGCCACCTGCGCCACGCTTGGCATACCGCACCGCGTGGTGGAGCTGACAGACGAGTTTGACCGTTATGTTATTAAAAATTTTATTGAAGCTTACGAAAACGGCTTGACACCTAACCCCTGCATTGAGTGCAATTTGCACTTGAAGTTTGACAAGCTCCTTGAATATGCACGTGAAAACGGCTATGACTATATTGCAACAGGACACTATGCCAGGGTGGAGTATGACGAGAAATACGGTCGGTGCGTTTTGAAAAAAGCACTGGACTTGACGAAGGACCAAAGCTATGTGCTATGGCGCTTATCGCAGGAAAAGCTACAAAGGGTGATTTTCCCTCTCGGAGCTATGGAATCAAAGACCAAAACACGCGAGATTGCAGAAAAAATCGGCTTGGACATCAGCCGTAAAAAGGAAAGCCAGGACATTTGCTTTGTGCCAAATGGCGACTATGCCAAGTTTATTGAGGACTACACGGGCAAGACATATCCGCCGGGCGATTTTATTCGCTTTGACGGCAAATACCTTGGCAAGCATAAGGGAATTATCCGCTACACAATAGGTCAGCGCAAGGGGCTTGGCTTAGCTCTTGACCGCTCTATGTATGTGGTGGAAAAGGACCTTTTGAATAACAGAATTATCATTGGCGACACGGAGCATCTGATGAAAAGCGAGCTATGGGCGCGGGATGTGTGCCTGAGCGCTGTTGACACTCTTGATGCACCTGTGCGCGTAAAGGCGAAAATAAGGTATAATCAAAGGGAAACAGATGCCACAGCGGTTATGGAAAACGGTCTTTTGCACGTTACCTTTGACGAGCCACAAAGAGCAATTTCCAAGGGGCAAAGCGTTGTGCTTTATGACGGTGATGTTGTGCTTGGCGGTGGAATTATTGTTTGATGCGCAGCATCAAACAATGCAAAATTCAAAATGCAAAATTCAAAATGTGAATTTGGAGTCCGAATTTTAAAGGAGAAAATATGACAAAGGAAAAAATCAACAGAATAAACGAGCTTGCAAGAAAGCAAAAAACTGCCGAGGGCTTAACTCCCGAGGAAAAGGCTGAGCAGGCTTCTCTTCGCGAGGAATATATTGCAGAATTCCGCGCATCAATGCGTGGCATACTTGACAACACATATATACAGTACCCTGACGGTTCAAAGAAGAAGGTTGAAAACAAGAATGAAGATAATTAAGCTTTTAGTTGCTCTTTGCCTTGCCCTCTCTGCTCTTTGGCTTGTTGCCTGTGGCGAGGAATGTACACATCAATGGGACGAGGGCTATGTTGCACAAGCACCCAACCTTGAGCGCGAGGGGCAAAAAATCCACACCTGCACTCTTTGCGGTGAATACAAGGCAGAGCCAATACCGCGCTTGACCCATACGGAGCACACTTACTCCTCTAAGTGGGGCGGTGACGACACACATCATTGGCTCATTTGCGACATAAAGGACTGTGAAACGACAACAAATAAAACCGAGCATACTTGGGTTGACAAATACGGTGGCGGCTACGTTTGCCAGGTTTGCAGAAAAACCGCCGAAAAATAACTGATAATCACAGAAAGGAGAAAATATGTACCTTATAATTGCGGAAAAGCCTTCCTTGGCGCGAAATATTTTAGCGGGTATTTCCAAGCTTCAGGACAATGAAATGAAAAAATATAACGGCTACTACGAGGGCGGCAATTACGTTGTTACCTGGGTTTTCGGTCACCTTTTCTCCTTAGCTGACATTGAGGATTACACACCCTCGGAAAGCGGACGTTGGACAATGGACAACCTGCCCTGCTTCCCCAAGGAGTTCAAATTCAATCTGCGCAAAAACGAAAAAAAGCAGGTTGACTCCGGTGTTGAAAAGCAATTTAACATTATAAAGCGACTTTGCGAAAGACGTGACATTGACACAATTGTCAACGCAGGTGACTCGGACCGCGAGGGTGAAATTATTGTGCGTCTTTGCGTTTCCCACGCCCTTTCCCAAAAGAAAAATTTTGTGCGTCTTTGGTTGCCTGACCAAACTCCCGAAACGATTTCCGCAGGGCTTCTTGATATGAAGGACGAGCGAGAATATGACAATTTGGCAAGTGAGGGCTTTGCAAGAACGTACATTGACTGGCTGTACGGTGTTAATCTGACACGATTTGCCACCTTGAAAACAGGCAAGCTTTTGCGTGTTGGACGCGTTATTGTGCCTATTGTCAAGGCTATTTATGACAGGGACATGGAGATACGCAACTTTGTCCCACAAAAGTATTATGTTATCACGTCAAATGAAAAGACAAATGACGAGTGCGTTGAGCTAACCTCAAAGCTAAAATTCACAAAGGATGAGCTTGCAAAAGCGCAGGAAATGTGCGCACAGTATAACGGCTGTGATGCAGTTGTCACGGCGGTTACAAGAAAAAAATCCACAATGGCACCGCCTAAGCTCTTTTCACTTTCCAAGCTGCAAAGCTATCTTGGAAAGAAATATAAAATGTCAATGGATGATTCCCTTTCCATTGTGCAAAAGCTGTACGAGGAAGGCTATGTTACATACCCACGTACTAACTCCGAATATCTTGCAACTGCGGAAAAGAGCAAAATCAGCTCTATTGTTTCCAGCGTGCAAAAATTGGGTTATCCTGTAAAATTCAAGGTAAGCAAGTCAATTTTTGATGACTCCAAGATAGAGTCCCACTCTGCTCTTACCCCTACATACAAAATCCCACAGCCCTCTGCGCTGACGGAGCGGGAAAAGCAAGTATATTCAACTATTTTGCGTCGCTTTGTTGCGGTTTTCTGCGAGGAAGACTGTCTTTGTGAGAAAAGCGAAATCAAAATCAAGGTGGGCGAGCTTGAGGAATTTCTTTTGAAGGGCACGGTTATCACCCAAAAGGGCTGGACTAAATTTGACGATTATACACCAAAGGATAAAATCCTGCCGCAGCTAAACAAGGGAGATACGGTAAACATCTGCTTTAAGCCACAGGAAAAGGAAACTACTCCGCCTAAGCATTACACCATTGAAACACTAAACAACTATTTGAAAAATCCCTTCAAAGAGGACAAGCAGAATGCCGACGAAAATGACGACGAGGATTACAAGGCAATTTTCGAGGGCTTGGAGCTTGGCACAGAGGCAACAAGAACAGGCATTATAGACAACGCCTGCAAGAGTGCCTACATTGCTCTTAAAAAGGATGTATATCGCATTCAACCCGACGGTGAGTATTTGATTGAAGCTCTTTCTCAGCTTGGCATTATCATGGACAAATACAAGACCTCACAGCTTGGTCAATCTCTCAAAAAGGTTTTCCGCGGAGAATGTACAATAAATGACAGTGTTGGCTTGGCAGAGCGTGAAATCAGCCATGTGTTTGAGGTAGCGCGAGATGTAGAAACAAATATCGGCGTGGTTGGCGACCACATTGGTGTATGCCCACTTTGCGGCAGCACCGTTATCAGCGGTCGCTTGGGCTATGGATGCTCAGGCTACAAGGAAGGCTGCAAATTTGTAATATGGAAGCACATTTGCAAGAAAACAATTTCCGTAAAGCACGCAAAGGAGCTTTTAGCAAGCGGCAAGACAAGCAAAATCAGCGGCTTTGTTTCTAAGAATAATAAGACATTTGATGCATTTTTGAAGCTTGATGAAACAGGTAAGGTAATTTTTGAGTTTAATTAATAAGGCGGGACGCCGAGGCGTCGTCCCCTACAATGTAGGGCAAGCATTGGTCATCCGCAAAAGGAGATTATTATGGAACGAGTATCAAAAAATAACTACTACTTAGATATAGCAGAAACCGTATCAGAGCGCAGCACCTGCTTACGCCGCAGATTTGGCGCGATTATTGTAAAGAACGATGTTATTGTATCAACTGGCTATAACGGTGCGCCAAGAGGCAGAAAAAACTGCTGTGAGCTTGGCTATTGCTACCGTGACAATTTGGGAATTCCTAAGGGCGAAAGATACGAGCTTTGCAGAAGCGTGCATGCCGAGGCAAACGCTATTATTTCCGCATCCCGCGACCAAATGCTTGGTGCTACCCTTTATATGTGCTGCACAGACCCTAAGACAGGTGATGTTATTGGCGGAATGAACAGCTGTATGATGTGCAAGCGCCAGATTATAAACGCGGGCATTGACAAGGTTGTTATCCGCAACAACAAGCTGGAATACACAACCGTTTACGTTAAGGACTGGATTGACAACGATGACAGCCTTTCCGGTAAGTTTGGCTATTAATATGGAAAATCTTACAGTTTCTCTTTTTGGAACGGAAGACATACCCTCTCTTGCAGCAATTGAAAAAGAGGAGTTTTCCATTCCCTTTAAGGAAAAGGACTTTTACGATATTTATGACAGTGAAATATCAAACGTGCTTGTTGCCAAAAGCGGTGACACTATCGTTGGCTATGTGAGCTTTACGGTCATTATTGACGAGTGTCAGATTATCAACTTTGCCACAAAAAACGAATTCAAGCGACAAGGCGTTGGCAAAAGAGTGATGGAAGGGCTTTTTCAGCACTGTGAGGCTCTTGGCGTTAAGAAGTATTTCTTAGAGGTGCGCCAGTCCAACTCTGCTGCTATTGCCCTTTACGAAAGGTATGGCTTTGTGCCTGTTGGTATTTCAAAAAACCATTTTTCCGCCCCGCGCGAAAATGCATTACTTATGAATTTGGAGCTTTAGAATGTATATTTTAGCCTTTGAGTCCTCCTGTGACGAAACCGCCTGTGCGGTTTTGGAAATGGGTGAGGGCAAAAGAATTTTAAAATCGAATATTATAGCATCTCAGGTTGACATTCACGCCCTTTACGGCGGTGTTGTGCCCGAGATTGCAAGCCGTGCCCACATTGAGGCTATTTCAAAAATCACCTACGAGGCACTTGATGTAGCGGGCATTACTCTTTCAGAGGTTGATGCCATTTGCGTAACAAACGGTCCCGGTCTTATAGGCGCGCTTTTGGTGGCGGTGAATTTTGCCAAATCCTTGGCGTTTGCCAACAATATTCCGTTAGTGCCTGTTGACCATATCAAGGGTCACGTTGCCGCCAACTACATTACCCACAAGGATTTAGAGCCACCGTTTTTGGCACTTGTCGTATCGGGCGGTCACACATCCTTCTTTGACGTAAAGTCATACACGAAGCTTGTTGAAATTGCATCTACACGTGATGACGCGGCAGGCGAATGCTTTGACAAAATCGGCAGAGTTATGGGCTTGCCATACCCGGGCGGTGCGGCCATGGACAGGCTGGCAAAGGCGGGTGACAAAAATGCAATTGCATTCCCCTCTCCCGCAATTTCAAAGGACACACTTGACTTTTCCTTTAGCGGACTTAAAACCGCTGTTGTAAACTATATAAACACAAAAAATCAAAAGGGCGAGGAGCTACCTCGAGAGGATATTGCCGCTTCCTGTACACACTCTATTGTAGAGGCTATTAATTCAAAGGTAAAGGCGGCGCTTATAGAAACAGGCTACAAAAAAATCGTTTTGGCAGGCGGTGTCAGCGCAAACTCCCACATACGCGCAGGCATTGAAAGCGTTTGCCAAAAAATGGGCGCTGAATTTTACGCCCCTGAGCTTTGCCTCTGCGGTGACAACGCGGCAATGATTGGCGCACAGGGCTACTACGAATATATCAGCGGCACCATAGCCGACGAAAGCCTGAATGCGTACCCAAGCTAAGGCTACGCAGTGATATACCGCTTACGCGGTGTGATATAGCCACAGGCTGTGATATAAACCTTACGGTTTGTGATATACAACCGCCGATTGCGGTTGTGTTAAGGTGGCTTTTTGACAAGCAAAAAGCTTTTATTGGAGAGAAAAATAATGAAAATTGAAATGAAATATACAGGCGGCATATTGAATTTGCCGTCCACTGTTGCGGACCTTGCTCCCACAGCAAGTGAAACTCAATTAAGAGTGTTGCTATCCATTGCGGGCGCAACCCAATACTTTGGTGAATTAGAAGCTTACTTTACTACTCTTACTCAAAGATTAGATTTGACAATAGATGAAATAAAGCTATCTCTTGCCTTTTGGGCTCAAAATGGTATTTTATCAATTGAGGGGATGGAAGAGGGAATTTTACAGGCTTGCCAAAACGAAAGTTCCTTGCAAAACAGCGAGCCCACATATACAGGAAAGCAACTCCTTGCTTATATTGAAAAAAATAAAGACTTCCGCGCTCTTTGTAACGAGTGCCAAAACGTGCTCGGAAAATTATTTATTACGCAAGATTACTCAAACATTCAACTTCTTAAAAACTATTATAAATTCAGTGATGAATACATTCTTCTTCTCTTGGCTCATTGCAAAGAAACAGAAAATGACAATTGGAATTATATAAGACGACTTGCACACACTCTCTACGATGATGGTATATCAACATATTCCAAATTAGAAGAGCATTTTGCGGCAAGAAGCAACAAAAAGAGTTTGGAATATAAAATACGCAAACTGCTGGGTATTGGAAACAGGGAATTTGGAGCGAAAGAAAAAAAATACATTTTAAAATGGATTGAACAAAAAATCCCCTTCACTTTAATAGAAAAAGCGTATGAGATAACAATAGACAATACAAAAAATGTATCCTGTTCTTACATGAGCAAAATTCTTGATAATTGGCAAGCGGAAGGTATTAAGAATGTAAAAGATGCAGAAAAATCACAGGAGCAGTATAAGAACAAGCAAAAATTATCTATGTCAACCTTCGACACTGACGATTTCTTCGAGGCGGCGCTTGAGCGCTCAAACGAGGAGCTTAAAAAATGGAGGAAAGAATGAGTTATTCAAAGGAAATAGTTGCGGCAGTTTTTAGCGACTTTGATAAAAAAAGAAAAAGAAACGAAAATATAAGACAGCTACACTTGTTTGAGGTATATGAAAAGATTCCCGAAATTAAGCAAATCGACTATGAGCTTTCCTCAACAGGCTTGCAGATTTTGGCAGCATCCCTTGAGGGCAAGGAAGGCCTAGAGGAGCGAATTGGGAAAATCAAGGAAAAGAATTTGGCTTTACAGGAAAAGCGCAAGGCTTTGCTTATTAAAGGCGGCTTTGATGCTGATTTTACCGATTTGAAGCACGACTGTCCCCTCTGTGCCGACCAAGGCTATGTGGGTGAAAAGATGTGCTCCTGCTTGAAAAGTGCATTGGTTGTTAAGCAGCTTGAATCCTCAGGCGTTGGAGATTTAATATCAAATCAGACCTTTGAGAATTTCTCTCTTAATTTCTACGAGGGAGAGGAAAAGGATGTTATGGCATCCTTGCTTGAGAGCCTGAAAACATATGCAGACAATTTTTCGGAAATTAAAAAGAATATGCTTTTCGTAGGCGGCACAGGTCTTGGAAAGACACATCTTTCAACAGCTTTGGCAAAATCAATTATTAAGCAAGGCTATAACGTAATTTACGAAACCGCATCTAATGTTTTTGCAGATTTTGAAAATGACCGCTTCCGCGACCGTTACAGCGGCGAGGAGCCTGTTTCCACAAAGTATATGGAGTGCGACTTACTTATAATTGACGACCTTGGAACTGAGGTTGTTACAAACTTTACAGTTTCCTGTCTTTATAACCTTATTAACACCCGCTTGAACAAAAATCTTCCTATTATATTAAGTACAAATCTTAATTCTGCGGAAATAAGAAAGCAATATAATGACAGAATTACAAGCCGTTTGCTTGGTGATTTTACTATTCTTCGCTTTGTCGGACACGACAATCGAGGAAAAAAGAAAAAATTTTAAAAAACTATTGACAAAGCACTTCCCCTGTGCTATAATGTCAAGGCAAATCCAAAGACAGCAGGTCAAAGTAATTGCAGCAATGCTCCCTGCCGAGGAAGAGTTAATTTATTTTAATATGATAATTAAGTCTTTTTTCGGTGTGCATTTTTGCGATTTCGGAAAAAGACTTTTTGTTTTACGGAAATATTTAAGGAGGTTGTTTTATGCCAAGTAATTCAGTTCTCGAACAAAAGAAAGCCATAGTTGCTGACCTTGTTGAAAAAATCAAGAAGGCGCAGAGTGGTGTTCTTGTTCAATATCAGGGTATCACAGTTGAAAACGATACAAAGATGCGTGCTGCTTTCAGAAAAGCCGGCGTTGACTACATGGTTATTAAGAATACTCTTATCGGCCGTGCATGTGACGAGGTTGGCTACGGTGATATGAAGTCTGCCCTCAACGGTATGACAGCTATCGCTATCGGTTACGACGATCCTGTTGCTCCTGCTAAGATCGCTAAGGAGTATGCAGACAAGGTTGAAACCTTTGAAATCAAGGGCGGTTTCCTTGAAAACGCAGTTGTTGATGCTGACACAGTTAAGGCTCTTGCAGACATCCCTTCAAGAGAAGTTCTTCTTGCAAGATTCTTGGGCTCCATCCAGGGTCCTATCTCTGGCTTTGCTCGCGCTATTCAGGCTGTTATCGACAGCAAGGGCGGCGAGGCAGTAGCAGAGTAATTTCTCTGCTCTATGGCTTTTACATTGCCTAATTAATGTAAACACATTACAAAATATATTTATTTTAATACGGAGGATTATTAATCATGGCTAACGAAAAGATTACAAATATCGTTGAAGAAATCAAAACACTCACCATTCTTGAGCTTGCTGACCTTGTAAAGGCAGTTGAGGAAGAGTTCGGCGTAAGCGCTGCTCCTGTTGCAGTTGCTGGTGCTGCAGTTGCTGCTGCTCCTGTTGAGGAGAAGACAGAGTTTGACGTTGTTCTTGTTGAAGCAGGCGCTTCCAAGCTCAATGTTATCAAGGTTGTTCGTGAGATCACAGGTCTCGGCCTTAAGGAAGCTAAGGAACTCGTTGAGAGCGCTCCTAAGACACTTAAGGAGGCTGTATCTAAGGAAACAGCTGAAGATATCGCTAAGCAGCTTACAGAGGCTGGCGCTAAGGCAGAAGTTAAGTAATTTAAACTTGGCTACAACCATAAAGGCAGAGAGAAATCTCTGCCTTTTATTTTTTCTTAGCGCTCCTAAGACACTTAAGGAGGCTGTATCTAAGGAAACAGCTGAAGAACAACGCTCCACAGCTTACAGAGGCTGGTGGCTTCGGCAGAAGTTAAGTAATTTAAACTTGGCTACAACCATAAAGGCAGAGAGAAATCTCTGCCTTTTATTTTCCAACAAAAAAGAGCTATCGGATTGATAGCTCTTTTTATTCGTTATAGACAGAGCAGAAAATGTGACACACAAAAGTGTGGCTAATTTATATCGCTGCTAATTCGTCCATATTTTAATTTTCGTCCTTTATATATACCATTTTGTCACAGTTTTGAACTGTACCGTTCAAGGTTTTGATGTGAACATCGCCGTGACATTCCTCAATGTTACCCGAAATGGTGTCACAGGTAATTGTCATACCGCAGGAAACGTTGCCTGAAATATTGTCGCATTGGAGGGTAAGACCGCAGTTTACCGAGCCGCCTATATCGTCGCAGACAATGTTAGTGCCTGCGGCTACGTCACCGCCCACGCCGTCACAGTTAACGCCTGCGCCTGCTTGGATGCTACCGCTGACCTCGTCACAGTTAACACTTGCACCCGCGGTAATGTTGCCCTCAACCTTATCACAGTTGATGCCACCGCCTGCCGTAATATCGCCTATTATGTCACCGTACACATTGGCACTGCCCCAAACCTCGATTTTATCAGCCTTGCCGTCTAATTTTATACGAATAGAGCTATCTGCCTCGGATGCGTCAATCACCTTATTGCCGCGGCAAAAAACAACGCGCAACACATCGTCATTGGGCACGCCCTCCAAGGCGCTGCCCCCCTCGCCCAAAACAAGGGTATCTATGCTTATATTGAAAAGACGAGCTATTTCGACTATCATTTCCATATCTGGATATGATTTGTCACACTCCCACTTGGAAACTGCCTGAGATGTTACGTTTAATCTTTCGGCTATTTCCTCTTGGGAAATATCAAGCTTTTTTCTATATTCCTTAAATTGAGCGGCAAAATTGTTCTTCATTGTTTTCTCCTAATTTAGTACTGTGATTACATTATACTAAAAATTTCATATTCTGTCCATATATTAACAGTTGTTTAACGCCAAATTTTCCCAACTGTTAGTTGATTATTTCAAGAAAATGTCAGTACGTAGTGCGCCGCCTGCACGAACAAACACAGGAATTCTTTCAAGCGGGGCTTCTGCCGTTATCTTTGTGCCACCCTCATACTCCTTACCTGTATAGGGGTCGAGCCAACGCTCTCCAAGAGGAAAATAAACCTCTCGCTCACGCATACCAAGCTCCATAACAGGGCAAACGAGCAAATCATCTCCGAACATATACTGGTCGTCAACATCCCAGCATTTTTTGTCCTTTGGATAATCGTAGAACAAGGGGCGCATAGGTGGTGTGCCTATTTCGTGCGCCTTGTCCATTTGCTCCATAATATATGGCTTCAGTCTTTCACGCAAAAAGATATGGTCGCGGCAAACCTCAAAGGCTGTCTCACCGTGACTCCATATTTCGTTGTCGCCGCCCGAATAACACTGTCCGCCACCCTTTGCCAAGGGGTCAGCAGGCAAATACGGCATACGGTAGCCGTGCAAGCGGAGAACAGGGCAGAAGGTAGCATACTCAAACCAACGCATAACAAGCTCTTGGTAATCCACATTTGATGGATCTCCCGCATCAAAGCCACCAATGTCAGTTGTCCACCAGGGGATACCTGCAATTGCCATACTAAGTCCTGCGCGCACTTGATTTCCAAGGGATTCAAATGTCGGCATAATATCGCCTGACCAAACAAGCGCGCCATACTTGGCACTACCTGCCCAAGCGCAGCGGACAAGGCTGATAATCTCCTTCTCCCCTGTTTCCTTTAAGCCCTCATAAAAGCCACGTGCGTAGTCCACAGGGTACACGTTGCCAACCTCAGCACAGTTGCCTGCAAAGTAGCGGTGATTATCATAGTCATATAGCATATACTCAGGCTCTGCCTCGTCAAGCCAGAAAAGACGGATGCCCTTGTCATAATAATTCTTTTTTGCTTTTTCCCAAACGAACTTACGTGCGCCCGGATTTGTTGTGTCATAGTAAACAGCAGGGTGAACAAACTCCGTGTGGTTAGAGGGTCCTCTGTCGTTACGAATGAGATAGCCCTTTTCAAGCATTTCGCGGTAATTTTCACTATCAAACTCAACCGTTGGCCAAACAGACACCATAAGCTCTGTGCCCATTTGACGAAGCTCGGCAGCCATTTCCTCTGGATTTGGGAAATAATCATAATCAAAGCGAAAATCTCCTTGGTGCGGCCAATGGAAAAAGTCACACACTATGACAGAGAGAGGAATGCCAAGCTCCTTATATTTACGGGCAACGCTTAACAGCTCCTCTTGTGTTCTGTAACGGAGCTTTGATTGCCAAAATCCGAGAGCAAGCTCAGGCATTTTTGGTGCTTTGCCCACCGCTTCCATATATGCTTCCTCTATTTTTGCAGGAGTATCATCTACAATTACAAGATAGTCAAGCTCTGTGGTAGCAACGGCCTTCCACTTTGTTAGATTCTTACCAAAGGCAACCTCACCGATGGCAGGCAAGTTCCAAAGGAAGCCATAGCCAAGGTCGGAAATATAAAAGGGCACGCTTGCCTGTGAATTTCTGTGAGCAAGCTCAAGGGTGCAGCCCTTCATATTCAAAAATGGATGCTGATACTGACCCATACCGAAGATGCGCTCGTTGGGGTTAGATTTAAAGGTAGCAGTTAACTCATAAGAGCCACAAAGACGTGGATTAAAAAATCTTGCTTGGCGCTTGATTGGCTGAGGCTGCAAATCCTCCTCCAGCATAATCTCGCCCTTTTGGTTATAAATAGTTATCTTGCCGTCAACATCAACTGTTGCCTTTGCGTTACCGTTTATGATATAGCCTGCGTCCTCGTCAACGTAAAATTCCGCATCCTGTGTGGATAAATCGAGCAGGGCGCGCATTTTTCCGCTTAATGCATAATCGGGAGTTGCACGAACACGGAGTCCGTTTTTGCCAAAGGGCTCAATGCGCAAAAGCTCACCGTTGTAAAATCTTTCAAGGCCGCCGGCCTTAACCTTTAATATGTTTCTTTCTCTGTACTTGAGTGGTGTAGTAACAACTCCGCCGTTGTTCAGCAAATCTCCTGTCTGAACAAAGCCCAAGCGCTTATATGCATCCATACCTGTTGGCATTGCATTGACGGTAAACTCATGCACCTCGTAGTCGCTCTTCATAAGCTTAAAGAGCTTTTTGCCAATGCCCTGTCTTTGGTAGCTTGGGTCTATGTAGAAATAGCCAATATGGTTATTCTCTCTCATACCAAGCACGCCAACCACACGGTCACCATCTAAAGCACCGTAAAATACGATGTTGTTCTTCTCTCTCGTTTCCTCAATTATGGCCTTGTAGCTTTTTGCAGCCTCTTCTCCAAAAATAGGTGTGTCAAAGAGAGAAAAAACGCGCCAAACGAGGTCAAGGCACTCTCCGTTTCTTTCTTCTGGTAATCTTTTAAATTCCATACTCAATTTCCATCCTTACATATGCTTTTTATGGGACACGTGTCGCATTTGGGGCTTTGTGCACGGCAAAAATCTCTGCCGAAAAGCACCATCCTATGACAGTAGTCGCTCTGCTCACAGGGGTCTATGAGCTCACTCAAAATCTTCTCTGTCTTTAACGGGTCCTTCATACCCTCGCGGTAAATACCGAGCCTGCCGTTGATACGCATACAGTGAGTATCAGCCACTATTGCAGGCTTGCCAAAAAGGTCGCCAAGGAGCAAATTTGCAACCTTGCGTCCCACGCCCTCAAATAGCAAAAGCTCCTCCATTGTATGGGGCAGCACTCCCCCAAAGTCACGTACCAAGCGGATTGATGCATCCTTAATGCTTTTTGCCTTCACGCGGAAAAGACCGCAAGGCTTTATTATTTCTTCAATTTTGGAAAGCTCGCCCTCTGCCAGCGCCTTTGCCGTGGGGTACACTTCAAAAAGCTCACGGCAAACGATATTGACGCGCTCGTCAGTGCATTGTGCACTAAGTCTGCCCATAATGAGCAGCTTCCACGGGTCGCCATCATATTCAAGGGAGCATTTTGCCTCGGGGTAAACCTCCTTCAAGGCTGACACCACGCGGGCAAGCTTTTCTCTTTTTTCCTTTTTAGTCAAGGTATTTCACCTCACAAAATAACGTTAAATTCCTCTTTGAGTATCTCACAAAGACGGCAAAGTGGCAAGCCCACTACATTGTAAAAATCACCGCAAATGCCCTTAACAAAGGCGCCTGCCGCCTCTTGAATTCCGTACGCGCCCGCTTTGTCAGTGGGGCAATATTTTTCCACATATGACAAGATTTCGGAGTCGGAAAGCTGACGGAAGGTAACATCCGTCACCACAGACTCGGAAATCACTTTGTCGGATGTGCGAAGGCAAATGCCACTGATAACCTGGTGTGTTGTGCCACTTAAAGACTTCAGCATACGCACCGCATCTGCCTTGTCACAGGGCTTGCCCATCAATTCACCATCATAGATAACAACTGTGTCGCATCCTATGATAAGCTCGTCATTTTTCATTTCTATTGCCTGTGCCTTGCGCTCTGCCAAAATGCGCGGAACGTCACAAAGAGGTGTGTCATCCCCATAGCTTTCGTCACAGTCTGACACGCGCACCTCAAACTCATTTGTCACCATTGAAAGTATTTCGCGCCTTCTTGGTGATTTTGACCCTAAAATTATCTTCATTTTATCCTTTTAAAGCCACCCTGTGTGGCTTTTTCCTTTTTGTAAGCTTCTATTATCTCGTATGCTTCATTTCGTTTTTCGTCGCTGAAAATAAAGTGATACGAGTAGTTTTTGATGTCATTCTGTTTGTCCGCCATATAGATTGGCACAGAATTATATATAACATTTCGGTGACCGAAAATACCCTCTACAAACAGGCTTGCCCCTTGTCTGTCCTTTATGTAGCCGCCGCATTTTTCACATCCGTAGGTGTCCTTCAAAACACACTTGTGCGTGGTCATAACAGGGAGCTTGCCGTAGGCTATCACCCCACAGCCGTAAAAATCACGCATTTGCGCCAAGGAAAGCTCAGGGGACACGATAATTCTGTCTAATCCTTGCTCCTTTAAAAAGCCGTGTGTATAAGTGTTGAACACATTGAAGCGGTAGTCACCTATAAGTGTAAAGCCGTGTGCGCGGGCGCGGCTGATGTGACCCACGTTTGAAACAAGAGCATATTCTACGCCGTTTTGTCGAGCGCGCTCCATCATTTTTTCAACCGCTTCCCACTCCTTGTCGAGTATAACAGGGGGCAACGCCACACCGTTTACCGCCTTGTGACCAGTATATCTGTCCAAGGAGACAAGGCGAACGTCAAAATAACCGTAATTATCGGGTATTTGCCCCTCGCTATTAAATAGGGCGGTTTTGATTTTGCCAAGGGAAGTGTCTGATTTTTGCGGTGCAACAGTAACATTTTTAGCCACTCTGCCACTTGCAAAAAGCTTGGCAACCGCTTGCCTGCGCAGCTCGTTGAGGCAAGAATTTCTTATCATTATATTATCACCCATATTGATGGTGATATTTTCCACCTTGAATGGCGTTGTGCCAAATTTGGTGAGGTTTTTCTCCACATCTGCCCTTGACATTGGCTTATTGATGGCAGCTTCCACCACCTCACCCTCAACTGTTACGGTCTTTTGAGGATGAATCAATGTCAGCTTGCTTTTTTCGCCCGCCTTCAGCTCTGCTATCAAGTTAATGCCTACCTTTTTTACATCATAGCCCTGTGTGCTCAAGGCGCTTGTTATTTCCTTGTCCTTGTCACTGCGCACGCCAAGCATAGATTTGTCAATTTTACCGACAAAATAACCGTCTGTGAAGCCTGAGCGTGAAAATAACGCGCCCAGTGTGGCAAATTCCCCTTTTGTTGCATTTCTTTTTCCGTCAACAATGCGCCGCCAAACCTCGACTGTGCCGCCAACATAGTCCTCTGACTTCATTCTGCCTTCGATTTTCAAGGATGCGGCGCCGCTTGATAAAATTTCGGGTATATGCTGACAAAGGCTCATATCCTTCAAAGACAGTGGATAGCCCTTTTCACGACCTATTGTATATGGCAATCGGCAGGGCTGAGCGCACTCGCCTCTGTTGCCACTTCTGCCACCCATACAGTAGCTTGCAAGGCACTGACCCGACACGGACATACAGTGTGCGCCGTGAACAAAAATTTCTGTTTCACACTCTGCGTTTTGCGAAATATATTTTATGCTCTCATAATCAAGCTCGCGTGCTAAAACCACGCGGGAAAAGCCCAGGGTATTATGCAGAAGCATAGCACCGTCAAGGTTATGCACGCTTGCCTGTGTGCTTGCGTGAATTTCTAAGTCGGGATAATGCTCCTTAATCAGTGATGCCACGCCAAAATCGGCAACTATCAGGGCATCAACCCCTCGCTCGTAAATCGCGCCAACATATTCAAGAGCTTCATTAAGCTCGCGCTCATAAAGCTCCGTGTTTAGGGTAACATATGCCTTGACCCCATGCGCGTGGCAAAGCTCAAGAGCCTCAACCACATTTTCAAGGGTAAAGTTTTTGGCTCTTATTCTTGCGTTGAACAGGTTGAGCCCAAAGTACACCGCATCCGCTCCGCTATACACAGCGGCACGCAACGCCTCCATATCTCCTGCCGGGGATAAAATTTCTATCTTTTTCATTTTTGCGCAAGTCTTGTCCTTAAATCCTCGTTTTCAAGCCTGAGTCTGTTTACGTTTGCTTGATACAATGTGAGCTGGGTTTCAAGATTTTTGATTTTCTTGTCATCCTCATCGCTCTTGCTCTGCAAATTAAGGGCGGTGAAAAGAGACGCCTCAATGAGAGTGCAATTCCTTTGCACCTTAATAATAGCATCTATCTTTTCGCGCAGCTCCTCGGCAATTTTTTCCACATATTCGGCTCCGTCCTCGGTGACAATGCCCAGCTTTATTCCGTTTATTTCAACATAAATCTTTTCTTTCATATTCTTTTCCTCTCAAAACACTTGAAATTTCAAGCATTACACTATATAATAATACTAACCATATTATACTATATCTTTTTTTGTTTATCAAGCGAAATTTTCTATTTTTGGAGTTTTATATATGATTACAGGATGTAAAAGAATTGTTGTAAAAATAGGTACTTCTACTCTTACCTACCCAAACGGCTCTCTTAATTTCAGACGAATTGAGGCGCTTGTGCGCACTCTTTCCGATTTCAAAAATGCAGGACACGAAATTGCTCTTGTCAGCTCAGGTGCGGTCAGCGCAGGCTTTGCCCGCTTGGCCTTGACTGAATATCCCGATACTCTTGAAAAAAAGCAGGCATGCGCGGCAGTTGGTCAGAGCCAGCTGATGAAGATTTATGAAAACTTTTTCGGCAATTACGGCAGAACCGTGGGACAGATACTTATGACAAAGGACGTCGTTGACGACCCACACCGCTTGGAGCTTGTTAAAAACACCTTCAATGCTCTGTTCCAAATGGGCTGTGTTCCCATTGTTAACGAAAACGACTCCGTTTCCTGTGACGGTATCCGCTTTGGCGGTAACGATACACTTTCCGCATATGTTGGTATTGCCTGTGATGCGGATTTGATTATCAATATGAGTGACATCAACGGTCTTTACAACAAGGACCCACGTAAGTTTGACGATGCGGCTCTTATTGACAGAGTTGACGAAATTAACGAAACAGTTATGGCATACGCGGGCGGTGCCGGCACAAAGCGCGGCACAGGCGGTATGGCAACTAAGATTGAGGCTGCAAAAATTGCCACAGACAACGGAATTCCTATGCTTATCATCAATGGCGAAAACCCATACAAGCTTTATGAAATTTTAGATGGCAAGCATATCGGTACTTATTTTGCGGCAAAGAAATCAAATTGAGGTAATTATGGAAATTTTTGACGAAATCAAGGCGCTTTGCCAAGGTGCAAAGGCTGCCTCATATACTCTTGCAACCAAAAGCGGAAAGGAACGAAACGACTTGCTTTTGGAAATTGCAAAGGAATTGCGATTAAGCTCAGCTGACATAATCAGCGCAAATAAAATAGATTTGAGCCAAGCCAAGGATAACGGAATTTCCGATGCTATGCTTGACAGGCTTATGCTCAATCAGCAAAGGGTTGAGGGATTGGCTACTGCTATTGAGCACGTGGTTTCCTTGCCTGACCCTATTGGCACGGGCTCTGTTTTCACACGTCCTAACGGTCTTAACATTCAGTGCGTTAATGTACCGCTTGGTGTTGTGGCTATGATTTATGAGGCGCGCCCAAACGTAACGCCTGATGCAGCATCCCTGTGCTTGAAGAGTGGCAACGCGGTTGTTCTGCGCGGTGGAAAAGAGGCTATCAACACCAACAAGGCAATTGTTGCGATTATCAAGTCAACCTTGGAAAAGTGCGGATTTGACAAAAACTGCGTTTGCTTAGTTGAGAACACCACCCGTGACAGTGCAAATGCGCTGATGGGTATGCGCGGTCTTGTTGATGTGCTTATCCCTCGCGGCGGCAAGGGTCTTATACAGAATGTGGTGCAAAACGCCAAGGTGCCTGTTATCGAAACAGGTGCAGGCAACTGCCACCTTTACGTTGACGAGAGTGCTGACATTGACATGGCAATCAAGGTTGCCCTAAATGCAAAATGCTCACGTCCTTCCGTTTGCAACGCTATTGAAACTGTTCTTGTGCACGAAAGGGTAGCCGCAGAATTTCTGCCGCGCTTCTTTGAGGAAACAAGAAAATATGGTCTTGAATTCCGCGGATGTCCCACCACGTGTGCGATTTTGCCAGGCATCAAGGAAGCGACCGACGAGGATTACGACACGGAATATGACGATTATATCGTTTCCTGCCGTGTGGTTGACGGAGTTGACACCGCCATTGAACACATCAGAAAATACTCCACAGGCCACAGCGAAAGCATTATCACAGAAAACGCACGCAACGCGGATTTATTTGTAAATTCAATTGACTCCTGCGCGCTTTACGTTAACGCGTCCACAAGATTTACAGACGGTGGCGAATTCGGCTTAGGCGCAGAGATTGGCATTTCAACCCAGAAGCTCCACGCAAGAGGTCCTATGGGTCTTGAAGCGCTCACAACACAAAAATATATTATAAAGGGTGACGGTCACACAAGATGATGGAAAACATAAAAGAGGTTATTCTTTGCAAATACGGTGAGGTTGTGCTCAAGGGTGCTAACCGCAGCGATTTTGAAAAGAAAATGCTGAAGGAGCTCAGATTACGAGCAAAAAGACTTGGTAACTACAATATTTTCTACTCTCAAAGCACGATTTACATTGAGCCTATTGACGAGGAAGCTATTGAGCGCATTGACGAAATGTACTGGCACGCAAAGCATGTTTTCGGCTTTGTTGGTGTTGCACGCGCTTACACCTGCAAAAAGGATATGGACGAGATTAAAGAGGTTGTCCGCACCCTTATGCCTGAGCGCTTACGCGGCTACAAAACATTCAAGGTTGAATCCAAGAGAAGCGATAAGCGCTTCCCGCTGAAATCTCCCGAAATTTCCGACGAGGTGGGCGGCGTTGTTCTTTCCACTGTTCACGGCATAAAGGTAGATGTTCGCAGCCCTGAGGTTGTTTTGCGCGTTGAAATCCGCGAAAAGGAAGCTTTTATTCACGCGGGACAGGAGCGAGGCGCAGGCGGTATTCCTTACGGCTCAAGCGGACGCGGCTTGCTTTTGCTCTCGGGCGGTATTGACTCCCCTGTGGCAGGCTTTATGATGGCGAAGCGCGGTGTTCAAATCGAGGCTATCCACTTTGAAAGCTTCCCATATACATCCGAGCGCGCAAAGGAAAAGGTTTTGGAGCTTGCTAAGATTTTGACTGACTACACACTCAGAATAAGAGTGCACGTTGTTTCTCTTACCAAGATACAGGAGCTTATACGCGACAATTGTGATGAGGACTACTTCACTCTCTTGCTCCGTCGCTATATGATGGCAATTTCTGTTAAATTGGCGCATCAGTATGACTGCGAGGCAATAATCACAGGCGAGAGCTTGGGACAGGTGGCAAGCCAGACAATGAAGGCTATCAACGTAACCAACGTCCTTTCCGACATTCCGATTTACCGTCCTCTCATTGGTATGGACAAGGAAGAAATCATTTCCATTTCACGCAAAATCGGTGCATTTGAAACATCTGTTTTGCCTTTCGAGGATTGCTGCACAGTGTTTACTCCGCGCCATCCAAAGACAAGACCTGAGATTGAAATGGTAGAGGCAGAGGAAAACAAGCTGGACTTCAACGCTCTTGTTGATGAGGCACTTGCAACACGTCAAATCGTTGTGGTTAAGCATTTTGGCGATAACAAGACAGAGGAAATATAAGAGCAGGATTATTTTGCCAAAGGGTCTCTCTTGACAAAATAACTACTTGTATGATAGAATAATTATAGTAGGTGGGTGAATAATATGAGTAAAGAAAAGAATTTTCTTACCTTCACAAACGATGACGGTAGCGAAAGCGTATATGAATTAATCGACGAGGTTACAATTGACGGTGAAACATATGTTGCTATTGCTCCTACCGAATATTATGTATTAAAAAAGATTTCCTCAAGCAAAAAAGAGGACACCTATGTGCCTGTCGAGGGAGCAGAGCTTGACAAGGTTTGCCCTGTGTTCGACACACGCATTAATATCGTTGACCACGACAAAAAATAAACACGGGGTCAGCTGTTTTTCGGTTTTCATTCCTGCGGGGTGCGTGATTATCCGCTTTATTCGAGCTACACTTATATAATTGGAGTCCAACATCCTATACCGGACAGCAGGCCTCCTGTGTTCCCCCTCTTAATGAGACGCAAGTCGGTCGGGGAAGCCACAGACGTTGGAAGCTAACGGAACGTATAATGAGGACACCACCCTTGTTAAAACAAGGTTCGCTTTCGCGGTTAACACGGCTTTTGTGGGAACAAATATAAGCATAAAGCTCCCGAGGCTTTTCCTCGGGAGCTTTTTATATGATAAAGGCAGCGCAGGGCGCTGTCTTTTTTACTTTGGATTTTTAAGACGTGAGCCTGTGCAAGCTTTATGCAAGCTTCGCTGTCAAGGGCAGTCTAAAATCTCTCCCTCAGTTTTCGCAAACGAAAACAGCTCCCTCGTCAGAGGGAGCCATATTAAGCTATTCGTTTACTGAATAATACTATTCACAGTTGTACCAGTGGCTACTTTTGACGTACCCTGTGTGCGATTTTGATTATCATTCGCTTGTTTTTAACTTATAATCAATAGAGATATAAAAGCCTTGCTTTATAAAGAAGTCACAAAGGAAGGAAACCTTTCCCTCGCTTATAACAACGTCAACGTTACCCTTTGATATTTCCTTGAAAAGCTCGTTTTCCTGTCTTTCACAGCCTTCTGCCACAAAGTCGTGATTTGAATTGTCTGTACCTGTCATTGTAAAGGAATTTTCGTCCTGGAAGGTAATTACAGACGATGCAAAGCCTTTTTTTATCATATTCATAAAGTTGACCTTTTGAATTTCTGTCGGCTCCTCGCCCTCGTCCCAAGCAATATTAAGCGATGTGATATCTGCCACATACTCCTTGCCTGTCACGTTATATATTGTCACCTGTGGTTTTTGTGAGCTCTGGGTGCTATTTCCCGTGCCCTCTTGCCTGTCTGACGGATTGCGCAGCATCCTGTCACCACAATATATAAGGACGGCGAGCAGCAAAACAATTACCGCTATTACCACTATTCTTTTTATAATTTTCTTTTTATTTGACATGCTTGTCCTCTTTTATTATTCTTCCCACTTAAAGTTATTAGCACCTGCACCAAGCTCAAAATGATACTTCACAATTCCCAAATCAATTTTAGAGCAAGGGCCCCATTTTGCCTCAGCTCTTACAATATTTTGTTCCTTATCAAGCAAGGATATATAAAATTTTTGCTGATTAATTGACGTTGGCGCACGCTGTGCAAAATCCATACCCTGCAAAAACCACTGTGGCATTTCGCTCTCTTGCAAATTGCACAGTTTTTCCATTGGCTTTGTTTTTCTTGGAAGTCCGCGGTTGCGTCCGTAGCCAACAGAGATTGTAATATAAAATTTTTCGTCCTTTTTTGGCGAGATGGGTACATATTTCTTTTTATAGGTCAGGGCTACCCAACAGGTGTTAAGCCCCAGCATTTGTGCCGCTATTACAATTTTTTCTCCATAATAGCCAACATCAACCTCTCTGCCCTTAGCGCCACAAATGGTAATGTAGTTTTTACAGTTTTCAAACTTGCCATATTTGGCAAGCAAGCCTGTAAAAGCACGCGGCTCGTCAAGCACCAGCTGTATATCAAGTCCGCTTTCGCGGCAGACCTCGTCTATGGCATTTTTTAGCTCGTTTACAGCATTTTCCTCTATTGGTTTGTCAAGATAACATCTTACGGAATGACGCTTGATAATTGCCTCTTTTATGTCCATATGGCGCTCCTTTATTTTGTTCTCATATATTATAGCACAGAAGCGGACACAATGCAACAATAACCTTTATCTTACACTTTATAATAAATAAAATTTGTGGCTGCCACTTTAAGTGACAGCCCTTTACGTAAAAAAAGGCCTCTGCAAAAAGCAGAGGTCTTTTATTTGTTAGTAATTAGTCAACCAACTTGATGAGTGCCATTTCAGCAGCATCACCACGTCTTGGACCGAGCTTATACACCTGTGTGTAACCGCCTACGCGATCAGCGTACTTTGGTGCGATTTCATCAAAAAGCTTCTTAACAACATCTTCCTTTGTGATGTATGCAAGAGCCTCTCTACGGGAAGCAAGTGTATTCTTCTTACCGAGTGTTATCATTTTATCAGCAACACAACGAAGCTCCTTAGCTCTTGAAAGAGTGGTTTCGATTGCGCCCTTTTCAAGAAGCAAAGTAACCATTCCACGGAGCATAGCATTTCTGTGCTCAGTTGTTCTGCCGAGTTTTCTTGTTCCTGGCATTGATTTATCCTCCTTAGCCGATTTTCAAATGTGAACCGTGTTCACTGTGTTCCCTTATTATTCTTCCTCTTTTCTAAGAGCAAGGCCGAGGGATGCAAGCTTGTTTATTACTTCATCGAGGGATTTCTTACCGAGATTCTTAACCTTGATCATATCCTCTTCTGTGCGGTTGATAAGGTCTTCTACGGTATCTATGCCTGCGCGCTTCAAGCAGTTGAAGCTTCTTACAGACAAGTCAAGCTCATCAATGGTCATCTCAAGATATTTTTCTTTCTTTGTTTCCTCGCGCTCAACCATAGTTTCCGCGTTCTTAGCCTCGTCTGACAAGTTAACAAACAAGGTGAAATGATCATTGAGTATCTTGGCTGCAAGTGAAATTGCATCTGTTGCCCTAATGGTGCCGTTTGTCTCTAATTCTACTGTCAATTTATCATAATCGGCAATGCTTCCAACTCGTGTGTTCTCTACTGTTGGGCTAACATTGTAAACAGGTGTGTAAATGGAATCTGTAAAGATTGTTCCAACAGGTACAACCATACCACTCTTAATGTGGTCATTCTTGTTCTTTTCCTGTGAAACGTAACCACGTCCACGCTCAAATGTAAGCTCCATGTAGAAACGAGTGCCCTCGCCAAGAGTAGCTATGTGAAGATCGGGATTGAAGATTTCAAGGTCAGCGTCAGGGCTGATATCACCTGCTGTAACCTCGCATGGACCCTTCATGTCGATAACTGCTGTTTTAGCAGTAACACCGCCATGGAGCTTTGCAACGATACCCTTAACGTTAAGAACGATTTCAGTGATATCTTCAGTTACACCCTCAAGGCTTGACATTTCGTGCAAAACACCGTCAATCTTGATTGAGGATACTGCATAGCCCGGAAGTGAGCTGATAAGCACTCTTCTGAGTGAGTTACCAAGTGTTGTACCGAAGCCTCTTTCAAGTGGTTCAATGACAAACTTGCCCTTTTTTCCGTCTTCGCTTTCGCCTACTATTGTAATATTAGGCTTTTCTATTTCTATCATCATATGAGTAATAACCCTCCTTAATTCAATTTATGCAAATTGGTTTAATTTCACGTATGAAATGTGTGATTACATAACATTGATGTCGGCACATACTACACTCGCGGTGTAACCTCCACCGGTTAAAGTGGAGAATACAGCCGACAAAAGAGTTATTATTTTGAGTAAAGCTCGATGATGAGCTGTTCGTTGAATTCGAAGTCGATATCGTCACGCTCTGGCATAGCGATAACCTTTGCAACGCCAGCGTTCTTATCGATATCAAGCCACTTTGGAGCGATATGGTCGCCCATAGCTTCAACGAGACCCTTGATCTTGGTTGAGTCTGTTTCCTTAACAGCAACAACGTCGCCAACCTTAACAAGGATAGATGGGATATTAGCCTTGTGGCCATTCAATGTGAAGTGACCGTGAAGCACGAGCTGACGAGCTTCCTTGTGGCTGTTTGCAAGTCCCATTCTAAATACTACGTTGTCAAGTCTTCTCTCAAGAAGTCTGAGCAAGTTCTCACCTGCGATACCTTCCTGATTGTCGGCCTTTACGTAATAGTTCTTGAACTGCTTCTCAAGAACACCATAATATCTTTTTGCCTTCTGCTTTTCACGAAGCTGCATACCGTACTCAGTGAGCTTCTTCTTGGCAGCACCGTGCTGACCAGGAGCAGATGTTCTTCTGTTGAATGCACACTTGTCGCTCAAGCAACGCTCACCCTTGAGGTAAAGCTTTGTGCCTTCTCTACGACAAAGCTTGCATGAAGGTCCTGTATATCTTGCCATCTTTCGTTCCTCCTATGAAAATTAAACGCGTCTGCGCTTTGGTGGTCTGCAACCGTTGTGAGGAATAGGAGTTACATCCTTAATCATTGTAACTGTAAGACCTGCTGTGGAGAGTGCTCTGATAGCAGATTCACGTCCCTGACCAGGACCCTTTACATAAACTTCAACAGTTTTCATACCGTGTTCCATAGCTGCCTTTGCAGCTGCTTCTGCAGCCATCTGTGCAGCAAATGGTGTGCTCTTTCTTGAGCCCTTATAACCGAGTTCACCAGCAGATGCCCATGATACAGCGTTGCCAGCTACATCAGTAATAGTAACGATTGTGTTATTAAATGTTGAGCAGATGTGTGCAGCGCCTTTTTCAATATTCTTGCGCTCACGACGTTTCTTAACAACTCTCTTTTCGTTTGCCATCTCGCTAAACTCCTTATTTCTTCTTGTTTGCTATTGTCTTTGCAGGACCCTTACGAGTTCTTGCATTTGTCTTGGTTCTCTGTCCGCGAACAGGGAGACCCTTTCTGTGTCTTGTACCACGATAGCAGTTGATTTCTACAAGACGCTTGATGTTAAGAGCAACCTCTCTTCTGAGTTCACCCTCAACATGGTAATTTGTTTCGATTTCTTCACGAAGCTTTGCAATTTCATCCTCGGTCAAATCCTTAGCACGAGTGTCAGGGTTGATTCCTGTCTTTGCAAGAATGTCCTGGGAACTCTTAAGACCGATACCGTAAATGTATGTTAATGCAATTTCAACGCGCTTCGCGTTTGGAATGTCTACACCAGCTATACGAGCCATTATTTTTCACCTCTTAAATAAATTGGTTTGGTTAGAATTAGCCCTGTCTCTGTTTGTGCTTAGGGTTTTCGCAGATAACCATAATGGTACCTTTTCTCTTAATAACCTTGCACTTGTCACAGATTTTCTTTACTGAAGGCTTTACTTTCATTATGAAACCACCTTTCTTATTTTGCGCGCCATGTGATGCGGCCCTTTGAAAGGTCATATACTGACACTTCAACGGTTACCTTGTCACCGGGCAATATTCTAATATAATTGAGTCTTAATTTGCCTGAAATATGAGCAGTAATTATGTGCCCATTAGGCAACTGTACCTTGAAGGTTGCGTTAGGAAGTGCTTCGGTAACGATACCTTCAAATTCTACAACGTTTTCTTTTCCCATATATTCCTCTCATTATTCTCGGGTAATATTTTATGTTTCAGTCCGACAGACGAGTAACGAAGCGACCGTCGGCATATTTCTCCCAACCAAAATTCAGCCGCGTTGGTGGGATTGAATTTTATCAAGGTCAGTCAACCTTGGTAAGGAGGATGACTCCGTTATCGGTTACTGCGATGCTATGCTCGTAATGAGCTGAGAGAGCGCCGTCGGTTGTGACAACTGTCCAGCCGTCCTTCAAGGTTTTAACATTGCGTTCCCCTGCATTTATCATTGGTTCAACCGCTAAGGTCATACCGGGATAAATACGCACGCCCCTGCCTGCTGTGCCGAAGTTTGGCACATTCGGCTCCTCGTGGAGCTGTGCACCGACACCGTGACCCACAAATTCACGAACCACGGAAAAGCCGTTTGACTCTGCGTGGCTTTGAACTGCAAAGCCGATGTCGCCTATGCGAGGTGTTGGGGTTTTTTCAATTGCTTCAACGCCCTTGAAAAAGCTTTCTCTTGTAACATCTATTAAGCGCTGTGCCTCAGGTGAGATTTCTCCCACAGCGAAGGTTGCTGCGCTGTCCCCTGTGAAGCCCTTATATGTGGCTCCCACATCAATTTTAACGATGTCGCCATTTTTAAGCACTCTTTTGCTTGAGGGAATACCGTGTATAACCTCATCATTAATGCTTATGCAAGCGCTACCGGGGAAACCGCCGTATCCAAGAAATGTTGGCTTGGCGCCACATTTCTTGATATACAAACGAATTTTGTCATCGATTTCCTTAGTAGTTATGCCTTCCTTGATTAGCTCCCTTGCCATCAAAAGTGTTTCGCCTGTAATTCTACCTGCGATTTTCATTATTTCGATTTGCGCGGGTGTTTTAAGCTGAATCATAACTTATTTTGCTGTGTTCTCGATAGCAGCAAGAGTAAGAGCTGTTGTATCTTCAACCTTCTCCTGACCCTCAACCAAAACAAGAACACCCTTTTTGCCGTAGAAATCCTTGAGAGGCTCCGTCTGGTCGTGGTAAACAACAAGTCTGCTCTTTACAACCTCTGGAGCATCATCCTTACGAATGGAAAGCGCCTCGCCGCATTTGTCGCAGGTTTCGCCATCCTTGGAAGGATTATATAAGGTGTGGTAAGATGCGCCGCATTTCGCGCAGACACGTCTGCCGCTCATACGTTCAACAATCTTTTCATCCTCAACCTCGATGCTGACAACACAGTTGATGTTAACACCCATCTTGTCAAGCGCCTCAGCCTGAGGAACGGTTCTTGGGAATCCGTCAAGGATAAAGCCGTTTTGGCAATCGTCCTTGGCAAGTCTTTCACCAATGATACCTATAACAACCTCGTCTGGAACAAGCGCGCCCTTTTCTGTAAAGGATTTTGCAGCAAGTCCCATCTCGGTGCCGTTTTTAATAGCTTCTCTGATCATAACGCCTGTTGAAATAGTAGGAATGCCGTACTTTTCAGCAACGATGTCAGACTGTGTTCCCTTGCCTGCACCAGGTGCGCCAAGGAAAATGAGCTTTAGATTTTTAGTCATATCTAACTCCTTAATCAAGGAAGCCCTTACGGTTACGCATCATCATCTGTGCTTCGATTTCTCTTACAGTTTCAAGAATTACACCAACAACGATAATTACTGAGCTACCGCCATAAACGAAGTCAGAGATTACGCTGTATGCAAATTCCTGTCTGCCTGTCCATCCACTGATAGCTACGAGGAGCACCTGAAGGAGTGGTGGCAATACTGCAATTACAGCAAGACACAATGCGCCGATAAAGGTAACCTTTGAAAGTACCTTCTTGATGTATGAGGATGTTGGCTTGCCAGGACGAATACCTGGAACAGAGCCACCATTCTGCTGCAAGTTCTGTGCAACCTCAACTGGGTTGAAGGAAATTGCAACATAGAAGTATGCGAATGCGAGAATCAAAATGAATGTCATCAATACAAAGAACCAAGAAGCTGTGTTGGAGAAGAAGGCGTCAACCTTACCCCAGAAGCTCTTTTCATCTGTGTCGATGAATCCGAAAATCATACCCGGAAGTGTCAAAATAGAGTTAGCAAAGATGATTGGCATAACACCTGTCATATTAAGCTTAATAGGAAGGTTGGTATTTCTACCGCCGTACATCTTTCTACCAACAACCTTCTTTGCGTACTGAACGGGGATTCTGCGCTCACTATCGGAAATGTAGATAATGAACCAAATCATAGCGAGCATACCAATCATTGCGAGTGGTACAAGAATTGCAGGAATAGCAACTGTCAAATTCTTGCTATTGCCTACTGTTCTGAAGATAGCAATTACGTTTGCTACAATTGCTGTGAAGCGTGCTACGATGTTAGCGAAGAGGATGATGGAGATACCGTTGCCGATACCCTTATCATTAATCTTCTCAGCAAGCCACATAACGAGTGATGAGCCTGCACAGTAGCATGCGATGATAACAATTGCGTAGTACCATGTGTCGCAGTCCTGCTTAATAGCGCCTGCCTGGTACTTAACGTAGAAATAATATCCTATCGCTGTGATGAGTGAAATAGCAACAGTTACATATCTTGTAATAACAGTGATCTTCTGCTTGCCCTCCTCGCCTTGCTTAGCAAGTCTTTCAAGAGCAGGGATAGCAACTGTCAAAAGCTGAATTACAATAGATGCTGTAATGTATGGTGAAACACCGAGTGCGAAGAGGGACGCATTTGCAAGCGCACCACCTGACAAGGTGTTCAAGAAATTAAGAACGCTGTTTGATGTTCCTGAGAGTACATCCTGAAGGGTGTTACCCTGGAGCATATTAGCAACTCTGCTGGCGTCTACGAATGGTACTGTAATAGCAGCACCGATTCTGTAGAGCAAGATAATCATAATTGTGAATAACAGCTTATCCTTAATGTCCTTAATCTTCCAAGCTTCAGCTAAGGTTTTAAACATAATTATTTCACCTCAGCATTTCCGCCTGCAGCCTCGATCTTCTCTTTAGCAGTAGCTGAGAAAACCTTTGCTTCAACGTTGAGCTTCTTTGTGAGTTCTCCGTTACCAAGCACCTTAAGTCCATCGAATTCCTTCTTAACGAGACCTGCGTTAATAAGAGCTTCGAGATTTACAGTTGCGCCGTCCTCAAATTTGTTAAGATCGCTTACGTTGATAGTAGCGTACACTGTAGCAAATTTATTGTTAAATCCTCTTTTAGGAAGTTTTCTGTAAAGTGGGAGCTGACCACCCTCGAAACCAGGTCTTACACCGCCGCCTGAACGAGCGTTCTGACCCTTGTGGCCCTTACCGGCTGTCTTACCATTACCGGAGCCTGGACCTCTACCCTTGCGCCATGCTGCCTTTGTAGAACCAGCAGCTGGAGATAGTTCATGGAGCTTCATTTTTTCTTTCCTCCTTATTGAAATTGATTTTTTAAAAGGTTTGATTGTTTTCAATCAATTTCTGCCCTTTGGCAGTTAAATTCAAGATTATACGTTTTCTACCTTAACAAGGTGAGAGATAACCTTTATCTTGCCTGCCAAAACCTGATCGTTCTTCAAAACGATGCTGTTACCAATCTTGGTAAGGCCAAGAGATTTTGCAGTTGCTATCTGGTTAGGCTTGCAAGCGATAAGGCTCTTAATAAGTGTTACTTTTACGTTTTCCATCTTATAAATCCTCCTTAACCGATAACCTTGCTGGTGTCTAAGCCACGAGTCTTAGCAACTTCTTCGATAGAACGGAGCTCCTTCAAGCCCTCAAATGTTGCCTTAACAACGTTTGTCTTGTTGTTAGAGCGAAGGCTCTTAGCTCTGATATTCTTAATACCTGCAAGCTCAAGAACTGCACGAACAGTCTGACCTGCGATAATACCTGTACCGAGTGCAGCTGGCTTCAAAAGAACGGAGCCTGCGCCGAACTTACCGAGTACTTCGTGTGGAATTGTTGTATCCTTGATAGGAACATAAATCATGTTCTTCTTAGCATCCTCGATACCCTTACGGATTGCGTCAGGAACCTCAGCTGCCTTACCAAGACCATAACCAACGTGACCATTGCCGTCACCAACAACCATCAAAGCTGTGAAACGAGCGATACGACCACCCTTAACTGTCTTGGAAACACGGTTGAGAGCTACCATCTTTTCCTGAAGGTCAAGAGTAGCTGCGTCAATTTTAAGTGCCATTTTAAATTTCTCCTTATTATATGTTTAAATGAATTAAACAGTGTACAAACCAGAATTCTTACTAAATGTAAGAGAATTAGAACTTAAGTCCACCTTCTCTTGCACCCTCTGCAAGCTCTGATACACGTCCGTGATATACATAACCGCCACGGTCAAATACAACTGTGTCGATTCCCTTTGCCAATGCCTTTTCTGCGATAGCGAGACCAACCTTCTTAGCTGCCTCCTTGTTGCTACCGATACCCTCAAATCCGGACTCCATAGTAGAAGCGGAAACGAGTGTTACGCCTGCCACGTCATCGATGATCTGGCAAGAAATGTTTTTGTTTGAACGATAAACGCAAAGACGTGGACGCTCTGCAGTTCCGGAAATCTTACCACGAACTCTTGTGTGTCTCTTAAGACGCTGTGCGTTGCTATCTTTTCTTGATACCATTTTTGTCGTCTCCTTTCATTATTTGCCGGTTTTGCCGGATTTACGACGAATCTTTTCGCCTTCGTACTTGATACCCTTACCCTTGTATGGTTCAGGAGCTCTTCTGGAACGAATGAAAGCTGCTGTTTCACCAACAACCTGCTTGTCGATACCCTTAACGATAATTGTGTTAGCGTCAGGAGTTTCGAATGAGATTCCTTCTGGAGCGTCAACGATTACTGGGTGTGAATAACCGAGAGTTAAGTTAAGGCTCTTGCCCTGCATAGCTACTCTGTAACCAACACCGTTAACCTCGAGCTTCTTGGAGTAGCCCTCGGTAACACCGATAACCATATTGTTGATAAGTGTTCTTGTAAGACCGTGAAGTGCACGATCTTCCTTTTCATCAGATGGACGAGTTACTGTGATTACGTTTGCATCCAAAGCAACTGTCATTCTGTTGTTGTAATTGTATGTTAATGTACCCTTAGCACCCTTTACGGAAATAACGCAGTCTGCTGTGTTGATATCAACAGTTACGCCGGCAGGAACATTAATTGGAGCTCTTCCTATTCTTGACATGTTCTAATACCTCCCGTAAAATTACCAAACAAATGCAAGTACTTCGCCGCCAACGTGCTCGTGTCTTGCCTTCTTGTCTGTCATAATGCCTTTGGATGTGGAAATGATAGCGATACCAAGACCGTTCATTACCTTTGGCATATCCTCACAGTTGGAGTAAATTCTAAGACCTGGCTTAGAAACTCTTCTGATACCACGGATTGCCTTAACCTTACCCTGCTCATACTTGAGGGTAATTCTGATTGTGCCCTGCTTGCCGTCCTCTACAACGGAAACTGCCTTAATGTAGCCTTCCTCGAGAAGAATGTCAGCAATAGCCTTCTTCATGTTTGAAGCAGGAATGTCAACAGTTTCATGCTTAGCGTTGCTAGCATTTCTAATTCTGGTGAGCATATCTGCAATTACGTCTGAAATTTGCATCTTTTTTTCCTCCTAAATATTGCAAGTAACCAAGCTTGCTGCCGACAATTTTTTGCCGGCCGCTTATCGGTGGTTAAACAATCGTTTCCTTCCGATTAGATTGGAGTGGATGCGTTTCGCATCCTTTTTTATATTTTTGCCTTGATTTTCAAGGACTTAAACTGATTAATTACCAGCTTGCCTTTCTTACGCCTGGAATTTCACCTGCGTAAGCAAGTTCTCTGAAGCAAATACGGCAAACACCGTATTTACGAAGATAACCGTGAGGTCTGCCGCAGATCTTGCAACGGTTGTACTCTCTTGTTGAGTACTTCTGTGTCTTCTGCTGCTTAAGCACCATAGCCTTCTTTGCCATCTGTCAAGCCCTCCTCATTAATTCTTTGCAAATGGAGCGCCCATCAATGTGAGGAGCTCTTTTGCTTCTTCGTCTGTTGTAGCTGTTGTTACGAATGTGATGTCCATACCACGGATCTTGTCAACCTTATCATATTCGATTTCTGGGAATATGAGCTGCTCCTTAAGACCCATAGAATAGTTACCACGACCGTCAAAGCCGTTAGGGTTGATACCCTTGAAGTCTCTAACTCTTGGAAGAGCAAATGTGAAGAGTCTATCCATAAACTCGTACATTCTCTCGCCACGAAGTGTTACCTTAACACCGATCTTTACGCCTTCACGAAGCTTAAAGTTAGCTACGCTCTTTCTTGCGTAAGTAGGAACAGCCTTCTGTCCTGCGATCATAGAGATTTCGTCGATAATGCTATCGATAACCTTTGAGTTATCCTTAGCGTCGCCAGCACCAACGTTGATTACAATCTTGTTAAATCTTGGAATCTGCATTGAGCTCTTGTAGTTGAACTTGTTCATAAGAGCAGGAGCAACTTCGTTCTTATACATTTCTGCAAATCTTGACATCTTCAGTTACCTCCTAAATTAAAGCTCTTCGCCGCATTTTGCGCAAACGCGGATCTTCTTGCCATCTACAATCTTGTGCTGAATTCTTGTACCCTTGTTGTGCTTTTCGCACTTAGAGTTTGGACATACGATCTGTACCTTAGAAGCGTACATAGCAGCCTCAACCTTGAGAATACCGCCGTTTTCGCCCTGCTTTCTTGGCTTCTGGTGCTTAGAAACGATGTTAGCACCCTGTACAATAACCTTGCCCTCTTCTGGGCTAACTGCCACTACCTTACCAATAACACCCTTGTCATCACCGGAGATAACGATAACGGTGTCATCACGCTTAACATGAATCTTTTTCATTATAATTTACCTCCAATTAAAGTACTTCTGGTGCGAGGGAAAGGATCTTTGTGTATTCCTTTTCACGAAGCTCTCTAGCTACTGGGCCAAAGATACGTGTTCCTCTTGGTGTCTTGTCTTCTTTAATAATAACTGCTGCATTCTCGTCGAACTTGATGTAAGAACCGTCTGCACGGCGAACACCCTTAGCGCTTCTTACGATAACAGCCTTTACAACGTCGCCCTTCTTAACAATGCCGCCTGGAGCTGCCTTTTTAACTGAGCAAACAACTACGTCGCCGATGTTAGCATATCTTCTGCCTGTACCGCCGAGTACTCTGATGCACAAAAGCTCCTTAGCGCCGGTATTGTCGGCAACTTTCATTCTGCTTTCTTGCTGAATCATTTTTATCCTCCTAATAAGGTTTCCCTAAATTTCGGCACATAATTTTGAATGTACCCTCATAAAGGATTATATTATTTAACTTTTTCTATGATTTGAACAAGTCTCCATCTCTTTGTCTTAGAAAGTGGTCTTGTTTCCATTACTTCAACGATGTCGCCGATTGAGCACTCGTTGTTCTCATCATGAGCGTGAACCTTTGTTGTTCTCTTAACAATCTTGCTGTAAACAGGATGCTTTACATTATCTCTTACAGCAACAACAATTGTCTTGTCCATCTTGTTGCTAACAACAATGCCAACTCTTGTCTTTCTGAGGTTACGTGTTTCTGTCATAACTCATTATCCTCCACTTAAGCGTTCTTCTCGTTGAGAAGTGTTTTTACACGAGCGATGTCCTTCTTAACATCAGCTATCTTGTGTGGATTTTCGAGCTGGTTGATTGCGTGCTGGAAACGAAGATTGAAAAGCTCTTCCTTGAGCTCACCCAACTTGTTTTCAAGCTCTTCAGCACTTAAATTTCTAAGTTCAGTTACCTTCACAGCTTATTCCTCCACTTCCTCGATTTGCTCCTTCTTAACAAACTTACATTTGATAGGGAGCTTGTGCATTGCAAGACGCATAGCCTCTCTTGCAACTTCTTCAGAAACGCCGTCCATCTCGAACATTACTCTGCCTGGCTTAACAACAGCTACCCAGTATTCAGGTGAGCCCTTACCAGAACCCATTCGAGTTTCAGCTGGCTTTTCTGTGATTGGCTTGTCAGGGAATATCTTAATCCAAACCTGACCGCCACGACGAATGTATCTTGTCATAGCAATACGTGCAGCTTCAATCTGATTTGCAGTGATCCAAGCTGGCTCCATTGCAACCAAACCGTATTCACCGTTGGTTACCTTGTTGCCTCTTGAAGCCTTACCTGTAAGGCGGCCTCTCTGAACACGTCTGTATTTAACTCTCTTTGGCATTAACATTAGTGTTCGCCTCCTTCAGTCTTTCTTGGAGCTCTTGGAGCTCTGTTACGATTGTTGTTACGGCCTTCACCCTTGTTATCCTTGTTGAATCTTCTTCTTGGTCTGTCGTTCTTTTCAGCAGTTGTCTTGTTAACTACATTAAGAACCTCGCCCTTGTAGATCCAAACCTTAACACCGATCTTACCGTATGTTGTGTTTGCTTCCCAGAAACCATAGTCGATGTCGGCTCTGATTGTCTGAAGCGGAATTGTACCATCATGGTAGTGCTCTGTACGAGCGATTTCAGCGCCAGCCAAACGACCGCTGCAAGCGATCTTGATACCCTTTGCGCCGAGCTTCATTGTTCTACCGATAGCCTGCTTCATAGCACGACGGAATGCAATTCTTCTCTCGAGCTGTGAGCAGATATTCTCAGCAACGAGCTGAGCGTCAAGGTCAACAGGCTTAACCTCAACAACATTTACGAGTGCCTTCTTGCCTGTGAACTTCTCAACGTCCTTGCGGAGGTTTTCGATTTCAGCACCCTGCTTACCGATAATCATACCTGGCTTTGCGCAGTGAACGATTACCTTTACTGTTTCCTTAGAGTCTCTTTCAATCTCGATCTTAGAGATACCTGCATTGAAGAGCTTCTCCTTGAGATATTCTCTCAAGTTGTAGTCGGATACAAGAGTGTCGCCGAACTTTTCGTCAGAAGCATACCATCTTGAATCCCAATTCTTGATTACGCCAACGCGCAAACCATGTGGGTTAACTTTCTGTCCCATTATTCAGCCCCTCCTTATTCCTTCTCAGCTACACATACTGTGATGTGGCTGGTTCTCTTTAAAATTCTGTTAGCGCTTCCCTTACCTCTTGGCATAACTCTCTTGAGCATATGGCTACCAGGTGTTACAAAGCACTTTGCAACATAAAGTTTTGATTTATCCATACCGTGATTATTCTCAGCATTTGCTACTGCACTCTTAAGAATCTTAGCTGTGATATCAGCGCCTCTCTTTGGTGTGTTCTTAAGAATAGCTGCCGCCATTTCAACATCCTTGCCACGAATGAGGTCAAGAACTATTTGAACCTTACGGGGAGCAATGCGAACGTCGTAAAGGTATGCATTTGCTACTTTAGCTTCCATTGTTATCTCCTATTATTTACCGTTATTTGATGTTTTTGATCCTGCGTGACCTTTGAATGTTCTTGTAAGAGCAAACTCACCGAGCTTGTGACCTACCATGTCCTCTGTTACATATACAGGAACATGCTTTCTACCGTCATGAACAGCGATAGTGTGACCAACAAACTCTGGGAATATTGTTGAAGAACGTGACCAGGTCTTCAAAACTTTCTTTTCGCCCTTTTCGTTCATAGCACATACACGATTGTAGAGCTTTTCTTCTACATAAGGCGCTTTTTTCAAACTTCTGCTCATTATTCTTTCCTCCCTTATCTACCGTTTCTGCGCTTAACGATGTATTTGTTGGTTCTTGCCTTCTTGTTTCTTGTCTTATAACCAAGCGCTGGCTTACCCCAAGGAGTAACAGGGCCTGGACGACCTACAGGAGACTTACCTTCACCACCACCGTGTGGGTGATCGCATGGGTTCATTACAGAACCACGTACTGTTGGACGGATGCCCATGTGACGTGTCTTACCAGCCTTACCGATCTTGATGGTATCATGCTCGACGTTACCGATCTGACCGATTGTAGCCTTACAGTCAAGTCTAACAAGTCTAACTTCGCCAGATGGAAGTCTAACCTGAGCCATGCCGTTTTCCTTAGCCATAAGCTGAGCCTGAGCACCAGCTGAACGAACAAGCTGACCGCCCTTGCCAGGATAAAGCTCAATGTTGTGAATAATAGTACCTACTGGGATGTTCTCAATAGGAAGTGTGTTACCTGGCTTGATATCAGCCTCAGCGCCGGAGTAAAGAACGTCGCCGTCTGTAACACCGAGAGGAGCGATTACGTAGCTCTTCTTGCCTTCTTCATTCTGGAGAAGTGCGATGTAGGATGTTCTGTTAGGGTCGTATTCTACGCCGATAACAGTTGCCTTGCCATCTTCTCTCTTGAAGTCGATAATTCTGTATTTCTGCTTGTTTCCGCCACCCTGATGACGAACTGTGATCTTACCGTAGCTGTTACGGCCTGAGTGCTTTTTCTTAACCTCAATGAGGCTCTTCTCAGGAGAGAACTTTGTTACTTCCTCGAAAGAAGCAACAGACATATGTCTTCTTGAGGGTGTGGTGGGCTTATATTTCATTGTTGCCATTTGAATTTACCTCCCACTAATTAGTTCAAACCGTTAAAGAATTCGATTTCCTTAGAAGAAGCGTCGAGTGTTACGATAGCCTTCTTCCATTCAGCTGTGTAGCCGAAGTGGTAACCCATTCTCTTTGGTTTTTTCTTCATATTAATTGTATTAACCTTTGCAACCTTTACGCCGAAGAGCTCTTCAACTGCCTTAGCAATCTCTGGCTTTGTAGCATCTGTTGCAACCTTGAATGTGTATCTCTTAGCAGAGATGCCATCCATAGACTTTTCAGTAATTACTGGTTTGAGGATTATGTCCTGAGCAAATTTCATTATGCGTAAACCTCCTCTAATTTCTCTACTGCACTCTTAGCAAATACGATTGTATTGCAGTTAAGAATGTCATATACGTTAAGTGTGTTTGTGTAAGCTACCTTAACGCCTGCAATGTTTGCAAGGCTCTTTACAACTGTGTCGCATGGACCGTCAAGAACAACGAGTGCCTTTCTGCCTGCGTTTACAGCCTTGAGCATTTCAACCATCACCTTGGTCTTATATGTTTCGCAAGCGATTGCGTCAACAACAACCATTTCATTGTTTGCAAGCTTAGAGCTGAGAGCGCTGAACATAGCGATTCTCTTAACTTTCTTGTTGAGCTTTGTTGTGTAGGAGCGTGGCTTTGGACCAAGTGCGATACCACCGTGTGTCCACTGTGGAGATCTTGTTGAACCCTGTCTTGCTCTACCTGTGCCCTTCTGCTTCCATGGCTTTCTACCGCCACCGGAAACCTCACTTCTTGTGAGTGTGGACTGTGTACCCTGTCTCTGGTTGAGAAGGTATGCTCTCACTGCAGCGTGGAGGACAGCCTCGTTTACTTCTGCGCCGAATACTACGTCGGAAAGTGTCATTTCACTTACCACTGCACCGGACATATTAACTACATTAATACTTGGCATTGTTTATTCCTCCTTAACTTATGCTTTTACGCTGTCGCGGATAACAACGATACCGCCGCGAGCACCTGGAACAGCGCCCTTAACTGCGATAAGGTTCTTTTCTGCGTCAACTTTAACTACTTCAAGGTTAAGTACTGTCAACTTCTCGTTACCGTACTGACCTGCCATTTTCTTGTTCTTAAACACTCTTGATGGTGTTGAGTTAGCACCCATAGAACCAACCTGTCTGTGAATAGGACCTGTACCGTGGGTAGCCTGAAGCATGTGGTGACCCCATCTCTTAACTGCACCTGAGTAACCGTGGCCCTTTGTAATGCCTGTAATGTCGACCTTTTCGCCTGCTGCGAAGGTATCGGCTGCTATTACGTCGCCTACGTTGTACTGTGCACAATCATCGAGTCTGAACTCCTTCAAGTGCTTCTTAGCTTCTACACCTGCCTTAGCAAAGTGTCCGCTAGCTGGTTTGTTTACGTGCTTTGCAGATACGTTTTCGTATCCAACCTGGATAGCTTCGTATCCATCTGTTTCGGTAGTTTTCTTCTGACAAACTACGCAAGGACCGGCCTCGATAACTGTCACAGGAATTACTGCGCCGTTGTCAGCGAAGATCTGTGTCATACCGAGCTTCTTACCGATAATACCCTTTTTCATTTTGCTTTCCTCCATTATTTTTAGGTTATTGGTTGATGCGAGAATTTGTCGTAGCCTTCGACAGCATCAACATGACCCTGCCGTCATCATAGTCTTTAGTGTCGTGAGTAACTTTGACACCGCTACTGTACGGTGAGGTTTGGCTTGATTTCCTGCGATTTTTGAAATTAAAGCTTAACTTCAATATCAACGCCTGCAGGGAGCTCAAGAGTCATAACCGCGTCAACAGCCTTCTTAGATGGCTTGATGATCTCAATAAGTCTCTTGTGTGTGCGCTGCTCGAACTGCTCACGGCTGTCCTTGTACTTGTGAACCGCACGGAGAATTGTGATGATCTCCTTGTCAGTTGGAAGCGGAATAGGACCGGACACCTGTGCGCCGTTTTCCTTAGCTGCATTCACGATCTTTTCAGCGGTAGCGTCAACCAACTTGTGGTCATAGCCCTTAACTCTTACTCTGATCTTCTCACTTACTGCCATTTTGCTTTCCTCCTTATTAATTAGAAATGTGACGGGGACATTCGCTTTTACACCGTCCCGTGTGTTTCCTTCACCCACTTAACAAAACCGAACCGTGCAACTCTTAGGTTCGGGGGTAATGCAAGCGGTGATCTTATCAGCTATATGCTGAAGGAAGATACACTCAGCTGCACTTTGCTGCCTTGTGAATCCAACATGCTCCACGAAAATTCCCCGCAAATGTCATAGCAGTTATACATTTACGGCAACCTCTCGCTTCAACGCACGCTAAGCAGGAGTATTTTATCATATATATAAGGGCTTGTCAAGGTTTTTTTTACAGATTTTCGAAAACCATTTTAGACAAACGCAAATTTTCACCCCGTTTTTGTATATATTGCACAATAAATCGTTTATTTTTATTGTGTTACAGCCAAATAAAACGTTGTTTATTTGAATTTTAACCAAAAACTTTGTATGATTGAACAAAACGGTTATTTTTTACTCTTGAAAATTTTCTTCCTTATTTATATATATGGGTATTATACACATTTTTCTGAAATTGTCAATGTTTTTGCAATTCCTCCCAAAAATTGCGTATCAATTTACAAGAAGTTCACATTTTATCATAAGATAAGCACAGAAAAAGGCAGGAAATCGCAACTCCCTGCCTTGTTAGCTCTATTTATTTCCCTGTCCGTAATATGCGTTTGGTCCGTGCTTTCTGTCATAATGCTTGCGAAGAAGAACCTCTTGCATTCTTTCGGTTTTGCCGTTTGCCTGAAGCATCAGCATCTCTGTATTGTATGACATCATAGCCACCTGCTCAAGAACAACCGCCGCCTCAACAGATGATTTTGCATCCTTGCCCCAAGTGAAGGGACCGTGAGAATGAACAAGCGCCGCGTGCATCTGCTCTGCTCCAATGTCCTTAATGGCCTCAAGAATAACTGTTCCTGTTTCCTTTTCGTACTGACCCTTAATCTCTGCCTCTGTCATTTTTCTTGTGCAAGGAATTGTTGTGCCAAAATAATCCGCATGAGTAGTACCATAAGGAGTAACACCTCTACCTGCCTGTGCATAGATTGTTGCCCAGGGTGAGTGTGTATGTGTAACACCGCCAATTTCAGGGTATGCCTTATACATTTCAAGGTGAGTTGGTGTATCAGAGGAAGGCTTGAGAGTACCCTCTACCACATTTCCATCCAAATCAACCACAGGGAGCATATCTGGTGTGAGGTCATCATACTCAACTCCAGACGGTTTAATAACGACAAGTCCGCTTTCACGGTCAATGCCGCTAACGTTACCCCATGTGAATGTAATCAAATTATATTTTACGAGCATCATATTTGCCTCGTAAACCTCTTTTTTAAGCTGTTCAAGCATTTCAAATTGCCTCCTTGTATAAATTCTGTAAATATACTACCAAAAATTTTTGCAATAGTCAATATTTCAGAACAATATTTTAAGTATTTTTCTTTTACACTTGATTTTTCTACCTTATTATGATAAACTTATTTAGAAAACAGTTAGAGAAAGGAACTAAAATGCAAAAAATATATAATTTATTTAGAAAATACTTACCAATCGTTTTGGTTGTTTCTTCCATCGCGTTGGTGTTTGGTTTATTATCACTTATTTACTATTACAACGAAAGTACTGTCAGCATCGACTTCAAAAATGTCGTTCCGATTTTCACTGTGATTTTTATGGCAATAGCTGTCTTGACATCAATCATATTCTCATTAAAGGTTGACAAGCTCCATATAACCAAAATCAAGAAGTCCTTTGGCCTTTGCAAGTTTGCTTCCCTTTTAGCAGCAACCTTAGCGGCGGCGCTTTTCTTCTTCGACTTCTTCAGATTTGTTTTAAATCCAGGACAATTTTCATCCTTGCGTATCATAAGACTTTTAGTTTTCATCCCATTTGTTGTATATATAGTTTTAAATGTCATTCCAAGGAAAATAAAGACACGCCGCATCGAATTGCCTCATTGGCTCAAGCCAACCACCGCTATTTGCACAATCGTTTGGTCAATTCTCGGTCTTTTGATGATTTATTTTTGGCAGGAGCTTCCAACAACAAACTTGTTCAAGTTGATTTTCCTTTTCTACTACATTATCGTAACACTTTTCTTTATGTTCGAAATCAAGTTTGAGATGTCATCTCCTGTGGTAAAGGGATATGTCATTACAGCTCTTTTGCTGTTTGTTTACACATTTACTGTTATCGGCCCTCTTATGATTGCCAAGTTCTTAGGCAGACTCACCGAGGTTACAATTTCAGAATTTGAAATTTTCTTGGCATTTGCCTTGGGTATTTATGCTTTCGCTAAATTGGTTGCAATGCAACAGACAATGAGATTTGTTATGAAAAACAGTGGCACATCTCACGGACACCGCCACCATCATCACCACCATCACCACAAGCATACAGATAAGCCTGTTACCGACGAGGCTACCGTCCCTGCCGAAAGCACAACAGACCAAGCTGAAGCAGCCAAAGAAAATAATTAAAAGATTTAAAAGCAGCTCCTTCGAGCTGCTTTTTCTTCGAATTATCGACACAGGGTGCGTTTTTAATCTGCAACTCGGCTATATTGAAAAGAAAAAGCGCCCACAGGCGCTTTTTCTTTTATGCCATTGTAGCAAGCATTTTTTCTGTTACCTCATACTTGGTGGGCAAGCCCTTGAGCATATTTTCAAGCTGGTCAACAACAAGCTCACTCATACGCGCAACCTCATTTGCCTGGCTACCTGCAATATGTGGTGTCAGGAACACATTTTCAAGCTCATAAAAATCCTTATTTGTTGGTGGCTCTTCAATAGTAACATCAAGAATTGCAGACACGTCCCCGCGTTTTTTCAAAGCTGCGAGCATTCCTGCCTCGTCAACCTGCGCTCCTCTGCCTGTGTTTATGAATGTGCCATTTTTCTTCATATTTTCAAAGTATTCACCCTTGAAAATGCCGACTGTGGCAGGCACATTTGCCAAGTGATTTGAAACAACGTCACAGGTTGCAAAAAGCTCTTCAAGTGTTTCAACCTTTTCGCATCCCATTTCCTTTGCTTTTTCCGCACTTACAAAAATATCAAACAGCTTGATGTTTAATTTAAATGGCTTCAAAAGCTCGATAACCATTTTGCCTATCATACCCGCACCCACAATACCCACATTGGTGTTGTAGTTTCCCGCATGCGCTCTTGAAATATCGCCTGCGGCCTTATATGATTCAGCATTATTAAACGCTCTTGATGACTGGTAATAGCCTTTATTTGCAAGCAAGATTTGCGCCACAGAAAATTCCGCAACAGGCACTGCGTTTGCGGCAAATGCGCTGAAAATTTTGATGCCCCTGTTAAGATAGTGCTGAGCAAAGTATTTTACACTGCCCGCGGCATAAAAAAGTGCCTTGGCATTTGGGAAAAACCTTGCAAAGTCATCCTTGTCTTCAGAGCCTCCAGGCATAGACCAGGTGGAGAAAATATATTCCACATCATCAAATTCTCCCGGTGCTGATGCTTCCAAGTCCTCTTGGCAGTAAACCTTGTCCAAATCTATATCAACTAAGCTTTTAATTCTTTCCTGTGTTTCCTTTGGATAAACATAATCAATATTGCCCTTATAGTTAGCCAAAAATATCGCTTTCATCGCCATACCTCGCAGTTTAGTTTTATTACCCTTTTATTTTCGCATAAAAACATATTTTTGTCAAGACTTTTGATGGCAAAAGTACCCATTATTTATTGACTTTTCCTTTATTATATGTTAATATTAAAATTAGATAATTATATCTTTAGGAGGCTCTACAATGGCAAATGTTCCACAAAGCAAGAAAGCTTTTTTGAAGCTATGTGAAGAAAGCGGCACAACCTTTCCTTATTCTGATGATTTATCGATTTTCAATAAGGAAATCACAGTTGCCGGCAAAGCTATACATAATAGAATAGTATATCAAGCAATGGAAGGATGCGACGGTACTCTTGACGGTGCACCTGACGAGCTCACCAAGCGCAGATATATGCGTTTTGCGCGTGGTGGCGCAGGTCTTATTTGGTTTGAGGCAACCGCTGTGTTCAACGAGGGTCGTGCTAACCCACGCCAGATGTACTTGACAGACAAAACAAAGGATGATTTCAAGAGAATTGTTGAGGATATTAAAAATGAAGGCATAAAGGCTAACGGCTTCGAGCCTGTTGTGGTTATTCAGCTAACCCACTCAGGCAGATACTCCAAGCCCGAGGGCACTCCTGCTCCACTTATTGCTTACAACAATCCAATTTTTGAAAAGGACAACCCTATTGACAAATCAAGAATCGTAACTGACGAATATCTTGACCGCTTGCACGAGGCTCTTGTTAAGAACGCGGTTATTGCCAAGGAGCTTGGCTTTGACGGCGCAGACATCAAGAGCTGTCACAGATACCTGCTCAGCGAGCTTTTGTCCGCATACAACCGTGAGGGAAGATACGGCGGCAGCTTTGAAAACCGCACACGCTTGTTAACAGGAGCGGTGAAGGACGCAAAGAGCTTGACAGGCAAGGACTTCATCATTACCTCTCGTCTAAACGGCTATGACGGATTTGAATATCCATACGGATTTGGTGTTAAGGAAGGCTGTGGCATTGTTCCTGACTTTACCGAAACAAAGATGCTTCTCAAAAAGCTTGAGGAAAACGGCATTGATATGATTGACATAACAATGGGCAATCCATATTTCAACCCTCACGTTAACCGTCCTTATTCAAAGGGCGGCTATGAGCCACCGGAGCATCCAATGGTAGGTGTGCAGAGAATGCTTGACGGCATCAGCGACCTTAAAACCGCTGTTAATGTTCCTATCATTTCATCGGGCATTTCATTCCTCGGCGCTGCATCTGCAAACGTATGTGCAGGCTATATGGAAAAGGGCGGCTTTGATATGGCGGGCTACGGCAGACAGACCCTTGCATACCCAGACTGTGCAAATGCTATTACAAGCGGTGCAAATCTTGACCCTAAAAAGCTTTGCATTTGCTGCTCCAAGTGCACAGAAATTATGAGAAAGCCTGGCGGCACACCGGGATGCGTAATTCGCGACAAAGAGGTTTATTTGCCTCTTTACAATAAATTTGTATTAGGTAAGGAGTAATTGACAATGAAAAAGGTTGCTATAATTACAGGTGCGGCAGGCGGTATTGGCTACGCTACCTGCGAAAAATTTAACAAAGAGGGCTACTCTATTGTAGCTATGGACATAGTTGACGGCGACAAGGTTGCAGATAAGTTTGAGGGCTTTGCCGACTGCGTTTACGTTAAGGGCAATTTGGCATCCGGCGACGACCGCACTAACCTTGTAAAGACCGCTATTGACACCTATGGCAGAATCGACGTGCTTGTTAACGTAGCAGGTGTTGCACCAAAGGTGAGAAACGATATTCTTGAAATGACTGAGGAAAGCTATGATTTCGTTATGGGCATCAACACCAAGGGTACTCTTTTCTTGACCCAGGCGGTTGCTAACGAAATGATTAAGCAGGAAAAGATTGGCGGCATTAAGGGTTACATCGTAAATGTTTCCTCCTGCTCTGCTTACACGTCCTCCACAAGCCGTGGTGAATACTGCATTTCCAAAGCAGGCGCTACTATGATTACAAAGCTCTTTGCTGACCGTCTTTCAAGCGAGGGCATCACAGTTAACGAAATTTGCCCAGGCATCATTGCCACAGGTATGACCGAAAAGGTTAAGGAAAAATACGACAATTTAATTGCAGGCGGTCTTGTTCCTCTTGGAAGATGGGGCTTGCCTGAGGATTGCGCAAATGCAATTTACACACTTTCAAGCGGTATGCTTGGCTATACCACGGGTCAATCCATCATTGTTGACGGTGGCATGCACATCCAAAGACTTTGATTTAAGGTGAATTAATATGACTGAGTCCTACACAAAAATTTGCGGTATAGACGTAAAGACTGTAAGCCTTGATGCTCTTGTTATAGGCACAGGTGCGGCAGGCTACAATGCGGCTATCCGCCTTGACAAATATGGAATTAATGATGTCGCTATTGTAACCGAGGGCGTTAATATGGGTACATCCCGTAACACAGGCTCGGACAAGCAGACATACTATAAAATGAATTTGTGCGCTGACTACCCCGACTCTCCAAAGGCTATGGCAGAGGATTTCTTCAAGGGCAAGTGCGTTGACGGTGACAATGCTTATGCAGAGGCTGCTCTTTCCGTTCCTTGCTTTTTGCAGCTTTGCGAGCTTGGTGTTGCCTTTCCTGTTAACCGCTTGGGCGAATATGTTGGCTACAAAACAGACCACGACCCACGCGCAAGAGCTACAAGCGTTGGCCCGCTCACATCAAAAATGATGACAGAGTGTCTTGAAAAGGAAGCACAGCGCAGAAGCATCAAGATTTTTGACAAGCTCCAGATTATTGAGTTTATCAAGGACAATGGCGTTTGCACAGGCGTGCTTTGCTTGAACAAGGTAGCCGCTGACGAAAACGACAGATTTGTTTTATTCTTGGCGAAAAACACTGTAATTGCAACAGGTGGTCCTGCAGGTATGTACGCAGACACAGTTTTCCCACTTGGACATCACGGCGCATCAGGTGTAGCCTTTGAAGCTGGCGTTATCGGCAAAAACCTTACCGAATGGCAGTACGGTCTTGCATCTGTTGCTCCTCGTTGGAACGTATCGGGCACCTATATGCAGGTACTTCCTCGCTTCGTTTCCGTTGACAAGGACGGACAGGAGCACGAGTTTTTGAACGACTATTTTGACGATATGGGCGTTTGCCTTTCAAAGATATTCAGAAAGGGCTATGAGTGGCCATTTGACTGTAAAAAGGTAATGAACGGCTCATCCATCATTGACCTTTTGGTGTTCAGAGAATGTATGCTCAAGGGTCGCCGCGTTTATCTCGATTTCAGAAAGAATCCTTACGGACTTGAAGAGCTTCCATATGACAAGCTTGACAATGAAGCGCGAGAATATCTTGAAAATGCTCACGCTTGCTTTGGCACTCCTTTGGCAAGACTCCAGTTTATGAATATGCCTGCGTATGACCTTTATCTTTCCAAGGGCGTTGACCTTGGAAAGGAAATGCTCGAAATCGCTCTTTGTGCTCAGCACAACAACGGTGGCTTGGATGTTGATATGTGGTGGCAGACGAATGTTAAGCACCTTTTTGCTTGCGGCGAGGTGGCAGGCAGCCACGGCATTTACCGTCCAGGTGGAAGCGCGCTCAACGCAGGTCAGGTTGGCTCGATGAGAGCGGCACAGTATATCTCTCAACACAACGAAAATGAGTGCTATAATCCCGAAAAGGCGGCAGACGTGGCTGAAAAGGCTATCAAAAAGCACTTGAATATTACAAGAGCTATTCTCGGAAACGAAAATAATCTTGACGAGCTTTGGGGCAAATATACAAAGAAAATGAGTGAGGCGGGCGGTCCTATCCGTAACGCGTCTTTGCTTGACAATGCCATTGCCGATTGTGTTGATGCAGTTGACGATTTTGCAAATCTCGTAAAAATTGACAAGGCATCTCTTTTATGGAGCGCATACCGCTTGCGTGATGCTTTGATTGCACAGGCAACATATATGACCGCCATGAAGGAATATGTTAAAATGGGTGGCAAGAGCCGTGGCTCTGCTATCTACACCTCACAAAACGGTGACGTTCCTGCCAAGATGGAAGAAATTTTCCGTTTTGAGCTTGATAGTGGTGACTTTGACCAAACTGTTTTGGAAATCAACTATGCGCGCGATTTGAGTGTCAACACTCGTCCTGTGCGTCCACTACCTGAAGGTGGCGGATTCTTTGAAAATGTTTGGCGCGAATACAGAGAAAACAAGAATATTTATTAATTTGCCAAAAAGGCGTACCCAGTGTGCGCCTTTTCGCAGATAACCCATGCAAATGCAATTGAATTTTGGAGGAAAAATATGAAGACGGGTCTTGTTTCCATTTCCTTTCGCAAAAAATCCGTAAAGGAATTAATTAAGGCGGCAAAGGAAAGCGGGCTTGAATATATTGAATGGGGCGGCGACGTTCACGTTCCTATGGGAAATATAAAGTGGGCGCGTAAGGTAAGACGGATGATGCATGGCGCAGGCTTGAAGGTTGCATCCTACGGCTCTTATTTCGGCATACTTTATCACTGTGATGAAAGCTTCCCATTACCATTTAAGAAGGTTTTAAAAACCGCAAAGGCACTTGGTGCAAAAACAGTGCGTGTTTGGCTTGGATGGCCAAAGTGCGGATGCAAAAAGGGCAAATGCGTTTATATTTGCGAAAAGCATTACTGTAAAAACGTTACCTTGACAAAGGCGCTTTGTAACGAGGCAAAGAAATACGGCTTGACACTTTCAATTGAGTGCCATTTTGCCACTCTTTCAGATGACTATCACGATACTCTCCGCTTCTTAGAGGCGGTTGACTGTGATAACCTAAAGCTTTATTGGCAGCCAAACCACTCAAAGTCCTTTGAATATAATTTAGAGGCTTTAAAGGCGCTTCGTCCATACATTACAAACGTACACGTTTTCAACTGGGACGAAAATGCACAAAAGTATCCGCTTATAGAGGGTCGCGCACAGTGGGACGAATACTTCAAGGTGTTAAATGACGAAAACGCCGAGGAACGTGTTTGTTTTCTTGAATTCATGCCTGACGGAGAGGTTGCCTCGTTGCCGACAGAAACAGCCTCACTTAAAACTATTTTGGAGGATATAAAGTAATGAATTTGTTAGGAAAAGCAACCGACCCCAAGTTTTGGGCTGAGGTAAAGACAAACCCCGAATATAAAATGGCTCTTGATGCAGTTTTGAGGGATTACAACACCTTCTGCATAGGAGAAATTGAAACAACTAAGTTTTCAAAGTTCCGTCTTTTTAAGGACAAGGGAGACCGAAACGCATATCAGGAAACATTCTTTAAGCGTCAGCACAGAATGTACACCATGATTTTTATGTGCTTGATTTACCCCGAAAACGAGCAGTATTTAGAGCTTTTGCAGGATACAATTTGGGAAATTTGCGACCAATATGTTTGGGCGCTCCCTGCACATATTGACAACATTGAGAAAAACGACAACTGTGAGCTTGACCTTGATGCCACCACCATGGCAATGGTTCTTTCAATGACAAAGGTTATGCTTGGAGAGCGTCTGCATCCACTTATCAAGTCAAGAATCGACTATGAAATCGACCGCCGCATAATTAAACCCTTCTTTGCGAAGCGTTGGCACTGGGAATACCGCAAGAACAACTGGACAGCTGTTTGCGCAGGCGCTACCGGATGCACCATTATGCTCAACCGCCCAGAGCTTTTTGAGCTTGCCCGTGACAGAATTAATGAGGATATGAAAAGCTACATTTCTTCATATAAGGAGGACGGTGTGTGCGTTGAGGGTCCGGGATACTGGAGCTACGGCTTTGGCTACTTTATCGAGTATGCGGAAATGCAAAAGACATTTACAAATGGCGAATACGATCTTTTGAAGGACGAAAAAATCGAGGCAATCTCTGCATTTTTGCAAAAGCTTTTCCTTGACAAGGATGTTATTGTTAACTACGGTGACTGTGGCTCAAATGTTGTTGTGCCAGCAGGCTTTATGTACGGCTTAAAGACACTTTATCCAGATGCTGTGGAGCTACCCCCTCTTGCAAGAATGACGGTTGAGGTTCACTACTTCCCTGCTTGCTTAAGGGCATTTACCTACTACGACAGCTCATTTGCTTCCAAGGATATTTCCAATAGCGCAGAATATTATATGAGCGACTGCGGTTGGTTTGTTAAGAGAACACCAAAGTACGGGTTTGCCGCACGCGGCGGCTGTAACGGTGAGAGCCATAACCACAACGATGTTGGCTCATTTATCCTCTCCATTGATAACGCTCAGCTCCTTATTGACATGGGTGGCAGACCTTACACAAGACAGTACTTTGAGGATGGCACAAGATATACATACCTCGAAACATCATCAAGAGGTCACAACGCCCCAATCATCAACGGCAAGTACCAGGCGAACATTCCTGAGGCTTACCCAACCACATCATACGAAAATGGCGTGTTCAGTGTTGATTTCCGTGTTGCGTACGACATCCCAGAGCTTAAGAAATTAGTTAGAAGCTACTCATTTAGCGACACAGGGGTGCGTGTTTGTGACGAATTCGATATTGAAGGCGATGCAACCTATACCGAAAGAATTGTTTCCTATGTTGAGCCAACCCTTGGCGAGGGCTTTGTTGACTACGGCAAGGCAACAATTAAATTTGACCCTAAATTAGCAAGCGCTAAGGTAACAAAGGATATCCACGCCCTTGAGCTTAATACAGACGGCTCACTTAAGCGCGGCGTTGATGTTTACCTTGTAAGCATTGATGTAAATGAGCCAAAGGACAAATTTGAATTTACCGTTGAGGTGCTATAATTATGGAAGAGCAACTTAAAAGCACTCAAAAGCAAGGAATGGATATTCTTGATTTAGTCAAGCTAATCCTTTCCTTTATGGTGGTGGCAATCCACTCAGGTCTTTTTGAGCCCTTCCTTTATCCTTGGCTAAGGCTTGCCGTTCCGCTTTTCTTTATGATAAGCTCATATCTGTTTTTCAAAAAGATAAATGGCTGCGAGCACTCCAAGGAACGCAATCAAGCTCTCAAGGACTTTGTATTAAGGAATCTAAAGCTATATGCATTTTGGTTTGTGGTTTTGTTCCCTGTGACGGGAGTGCTTCGCGGTTGGTTCAATATGAACGGCGAGGATGCGGTTGTCAATATTATTATAAATTTCTTTATTGGTAGCACATTTGTAGCATCCTGGTTTATTTCCGCATTAATTATCGGCGTTATTGTGGTTTTCCTTGCAAGAAACACTAACAAAACCACTTTATTGGTGGTTGGAATTATTCTTTATCTTTTGGTTTCCCTGCGCACTTCATATATGTTTGTATTTAAAGACTGGACAGATATGCTGTATGCAGTTGCTAAATTTGAAGCATACACTACCTCTCCAATCAACTCCTTCCCCGCTGGTATTCCTTGGGTTATTTTTGGAAAGCTGTTTGCAGACGGCTATTTTAGCAAAATAAAAATCAAAACAAGCGCTATCACCTTAGGCATTAGCTCCGTGCTTTTATTCACCGAATGGTTTTTGATTATGCATTTTTCAGGAAAATACAACAAGGACTTTTACATTATGTTGCTTCCTTGCTGCCTTGCCATATTGAATATTTTGCTGCAATTAAAGCCCATCAATTTAAAGTATGCTAAAGAAATGCGCAAAATCAGCGTGTTTGTTTATGCAAGCCACGGCTCATTAATCCCTTGTCTTAGCTATGCCTTTAAGTACATAGGCATAACCTTGCCAAGCATAGTTACATACATTTTGACCGTTTCAATTTGCGTTGGTGCTGCACTTTTGGTATTTATTTTGGAAAAATACAAATACTTAAAGTGGTTAAGATACTCACATTAAATGAAAAAAGAGCTTCAATCGAAGCTCTTTTTGTTTACTCTTTTATGTAATTTATTGCTTTTGGGATTACGGAGATTTCCACGTCATTTTCTTGGAAAATCTCACCGTCTGCACAAACTGCGCCACAGCCGCTGATTTTAATACCAATGCATCTCTTGTAGAGCAAAATCCCCTCTACTCTTTTTACAACCTGACAATTTTCATCCACAAGCTTGCCTTTTTTGAAGTCGCCAACGATGCTGATGAATTTGGTTCTTGACACATTTTTAATAAGAACAACGTCAAGGAGTCCGTCGCTCACATCCGCAATAGGCGCAACCTTGAAGCCGCCACCGTACCACTTTGCATTGGCAATAGCCGCTAACAAATATTCACCGTCAAGATTTTCGGTCTCGCCATTTTCGTATGTAAGCTCGACCTTTATATTTAACGGTTTTTTAGCGAAAAGCTCACCAACAACGCCCAAAATATAGGACGCCTTGCCACTGACAAGAGGAAGCTTTTTGAGCTTTGCAGCTCTTTGCACAACCGCACAGTCAAAGCCCATATTGATAACATTGATAGCATACTTGTCGTTAAATTTCATAACGTCAACCTTATGCTCGCCAAATTCGCCCTCAAAGGTTCTGACAAAGTCATTTCCGCTACCAACAGGCACAATTTTCAACGAAGCTCTTTCGTTGTTGCCGTCTGCCATCAAAGCATTAACCGCCTTAAAAACAGTTCCATCACCGCCATAAACGGTAAAGCAGGTGTCCGGATCCTCTTGACAGGCGGATCTTATAAATTCAGTTGCCTCGTCAGGAGAGTTTGACATATATACGTACTCGTCGCTTTTAATACTCTGCTTGATTTTTGCCGCGTTACCCTTGCCTGCCAAGGGGTTGAGCACGTGCATGATTTTCTTGACCTTTTTGGTCACAGTTGAATTTTCTTCCATAATAACCACCTATCTCGGTTTAGTTGGCACTTGCAAGCCACTTGATAAGGTCTGTCTGTTCAAATGCTCTGTCCCAGCAGTTATGTGATAAATCGTCATAAATTGTAAAGTCAACCACTCCGCCCTGCGCCTTGACTGAGTTAACCATAGCCTCGCTTTGGCAAAGAGGAACAACGTCGTCGCGTCTGCCGTGATATACGCGAATTGGCATTTTAAGTGACCAAGCGCGCCAGTTCATGCCGCCACCGCAAAGAGGTGCGATTTTGCAAAAGCGATTACTGTATGTCATTGCCAGCTCCCAAGTACCGAAGCCGCCCATACTGATGCCGCAAAGGGAAACACGCTCTGCATCAATCTCGTTATTTGCAATAACACTGTCAATAAGAGCCATCAGCTCGCGCTTATAGTCAATCCACGTTGTGTTGTGTGGGCACTGTGGAGACAAGGTGTATGCGCGCGCATAGTCCTGGTTTGCCACAAAAAGCTTAGGCACACAATATACCTGCACCGCCTTGATATCGTCACCGCGCTCGCCTGCGCCGTGCAAAAACACGATAAGCGGTAGCTTTTCCCCTGGCTTTACATCACTTGGTGTTGTGAGAATATAGTTAAGAGGTGTGGTATTAACACTTGTTGCCTCTGTTTTATTATAAGTTATCATAAAAGCTCCAAATTAATTTTTTGTTCATACATAGACATTTTACCATATATACAGTAATTTGTCAACAAGGGAAATTTTTACAAAAGAAAAGCGCCCCCTTTGGGACGCTTTCAAGTTACTTAATGATTTTTACTTAATGATTTCGCCATATACAAGACCAAATGCTGCGGAAGCATTGGACTCGTCAGTGTCGATATGCATAGCTGCGCTGAAGTTTGGATTTACTCTTACAACAACGTCGTCAAAAATTGTTGTTCTGCCCTCAGATGTAACCTTAACCTTAACGATTTCCTTATCATTAACGCCAGCAGCCTCTGCTTCAGCAGGTGTAAAGTGAATGTGTCTCTTTGCAACGATAACGCCGTTTGCAATTTCAACCTCACCGCAAGGACCAACGAGCTTGCAGCCTGGTGTGCCTGCAATGTCGCCGCTCTCTCTTACAGGTGCGGCAATGCCAAGTGTTCTTGCATCTGTGAAGGAAACCTCTACCTGAGATGCAGGTCTTACAGGACCGAGGATACCAACTCTTTCAATAGCCTTCTTAGGGCCAACTACTGTAACTCTTTCCTCACACGCATACTGACCGGGCTGAGAAAGATCCTTCTTAACGGTGAGCTCATAGCCCTTGCCGAAAAGAACGTCCAAATCCGCTCTTGAAAGATGCACGTGGCGTGCGCTTGTTTCAACCAAAACCTTGTTTTCCATATGTATTACTCCTCATGTTAATTTTTTCGTATATATATTAGCACACTTTTTACGGATTGTAAAGAAATAACGGGATTTTTGTAGAAAAATTTTCCTAAATCAAAAATCAGCACTTTGCAAGCTAAAGAATTTCGTCAAGGCGAGAAACGTCATCAAAGGTTTCGCGCTTGATGGCGACTCTTTCGGTTTCTCCTAAAAGGAGAACCTTTGGACGAGGCACGCGGTTGTAATTTGATGCCATAGCATAGTTATAAGCGCCTGTTACAAGCACCGCTATGTTATCGCCTCTTTGAACGGAAGGAATTTTAACATTTTCCTGTATCAAGTCACCGCTTTCGCAAAGCCTGCCTGCTATGGTACATTCGTAATCTGCATCCGCCTTCATTTTATTGGCACACAAAACTGTGTACTGTGAGCCGTAGAGCGCATATCTTGGGTTATCGGACATACCGCCATCTATGGCAACATAGTTCTTATAGCCTGTGATTTCCTTAACACTGCCAACGGTATAGATTGTTATACCGCTATCTGCCACCATGCTTCTGCCCGGCTCCATCAAAATAGTTGGCTTGTGCAGGTCATTTTCAGCACAGTATGTATTTATATGCTCTGCAATTTGCTTGATATTTTCGGTATAGTCAATCTTAGGGTCACTGTCAACATAGCGCACACCAAAGCCGCCGCCTAAGTTAAGATACTCTGCCTCAAAGCCTGTTTGTGCCTTGACAGTGTCGATAAACTTAATCATTATGTCTGCCGCATCACAGAATGGCTTGATTTCAAAAATCTGCGAGCCGATATGACAGTGGAAGCCGCGCAAATCAATATTTTTAAGAGCGAGCGCCGCCTTGGTGATTTCCATAGCCTGTCCTGTTTCAATAGCTGTGCCGAACTTGCTATCCACCTTGCCTGTTGAAATTGCGGCGTGAGTATGTGGGTCAATGCCCGGGGTCAGGCGCAAAAGGATTTTTTGACAAACACCTCTTTCGCGAGCTATTCTGTCAATGGCATAAAGCTCGTCATAGGTGTCAACATTGAAAAATCCGATGCCGTTGTCAATGGCAAAGGCTATATCATTGTCTGTCTTGCAGTTGCCGTGGAAAAACGCCTTTTCCAAAGGAAAGCCTGCCTTCATAGCGGTGCAAAGCTCACCCAAGGACACAATGTCAGTGCAAATGCCCTCTTCCTTAGCAATTTGATAAATACCCACAAAGGAAAGCGCCTTTGAAGCATAAAGCGGTACACTGCCCTCCCCAAAATACTTCTCCATTGCGTTTTTGTAGGTGCGCATTGTTTGTCTGATTTTATTTTCGTCAAGAAGCATCAAGGGAGTGCCGTGCTTTTTTGCAAGCTCCACCGTGTCATAGCCTGCAAATGTCAAATTGTCACCCTTAACACCTAAATTTTCGTGCAAAAGTTCCTTACAAATCATATTTTCTCCTTGCCAAGATTGTGAAAAAACAGACACTCCCTCGGCTTTTTAACCAAATCTCATTATTCAGCAAAAGCTGACACAAGGTCAGCTTTTGAACATATCTCTCATTGTGTAAAGTCCTGCTTTTTGTTCTGCCATAAAGCGAGCCGCCTTTACCGCGCCATCTGCAAAGAGGGAACGGTCATACGCGTTGTGGCGCAAAACAAGCTGCTGGGAGTCTGTTGTGATATACACCTCGTGCTCACCAACTATATTTGCCATGCGAAGAGCGTGAATTCCAATTTCGTCAGGCGTTCTTTTTGCTTCTCCGCCTCTGCCGTAAACATATTTTGCGTTAGGTCTTACCTCTTTAATGGAGTCTGCAAGCATAACAGCTGTGCCGCTTGGTGCATCCACCTTTCGGTTATGGTGAGCCTCCACAATTTCAATGTCCGCATCTGGAAATGCTGCCGCCGCTTTTTTTGCAAAATCGCAAAGCAAGGCAATGCCGAAGGACATATTGTATGCCAAAAATACAGGGGTTTTATTTGCGGCAACAGATACCGCATTTTTCTCGTCATCATTAAGAGCCGTAGTAGCTATAACCACAGGCACGCCTGCTTTGGAAGCATAGTCAACAACGCCCTTAACAAGAGTATGGAAGGAAAAATCAATTATAACATCGGGCTTGCCCACAACCTTATCAAAGCTGTTGTAGCAGGTAAATGGCTCGTTGCCTGTTGCCATATGGTCAACACCGCAAAAAAGCTCCATATCGTCACATCTCTTAAGTGCCTCGATAACGTGACCGCCCATTTTACCGCAAGCGCCGTGCACTAAAACCTTAATCATACGTTGATACCCTGCTCCTTCATAAGAGCGAGAAGCTTTTCATACTTGTCCTGACTCATAGGAGTAAGTGGTAAGCGTAATGTATTTGCGCCATATCCCATTTTAGCGGTAGCCGCCTTAACAGGAATAGGGTTAACCTCGGAGAACAAGCTATCAATGATTGCGTGCAGGTTGTACTGAAGCTTAGCCGCGCCCTCGTAGTCACCGTCCAAGCACTTCTTTGCCATTTCAACTGTCTTTGCAGGCAAAATGTTGGAAACAACAGAAATAACACCCTTGCCGCCCAAGGACATCAAAGGAACTATCTGGTCGTCATTGCCGCTATACAAATCAAGCTTTTCGTGAACATAGGACATAGTTTCAACTATCTTGCTGATGTCACCGTTTGCTTCCTTGATAGCAATAATATTTTCGTGGTCGCAAAGAGCCTTGTATGTTGCAGGTGCAATATTAACACCTGTACGGCTTGGTACATTATAGAGAATTACAGGAGCTGAGCTTTCGTCTGCAATTTTTGTAAACATCTGAACAAGACCCGCCTGTGTTGCCTTGTTGTAGTAAGGAGTAACAACCAAAACTGCGTCTGCTCCTGCCTCACAAGCATACTTTGTCAATGAAAGGGCATAGTCAAGGTCGTTTGAGCCTGTGCCTGCAATAACAGGAACACGCTTGTTGGCGCGCTTAACAACTCTTGCAATAACCTCTCTGTGCTCCTCGTCGGTCAAGGTTGATGCTTCACCTGTTGTACCGCAAGCAACAAGAGCGTTAATGCCCTCGTCAATCTGCCAATCTACCAATCTATCAAGTGCTTCAAAGTCAACTGAGCCATCCTCGTGCATAGGAGTAACGAGGGCTGTTGCAACACCTTCAAACAAAGTCTTTTTCATAATAAACACCGCCTAAGAATAAGATATACTAACTTACTTTAATCAACTAAAGCAAATTTGATTTTATTATAATAGCATTTATTCTGTTTGTCAAGATTTTTTTAAAATATATAAAGGATTTTGGCGGTTTTTCGATTTTTGTTGACAAAAGGGACTGATAGTTGTATAATTTAGCAAGAAGAAATTTAAGTAGGGGGATTTTATGAAGCGAATAGTTACAATACAGGATGTTTCCTGCTTTGGCAAGTGCTCTATCACTGTTGCGTTGCCTCTTGTTTCTGCTATGGGAATTGAATGTGCTATCATCCCCACATCTGTTCTTTCCACTCATACAGGCGGTTTTGAGGGCTTCACCTTCCGTGATTTGAGCGACGATATTCCAAAAATTTCGGAGCATTGGCAAAAATACAACATCGAGTTTGACACAATATATACAGGCTATCTTGGCTCAGTTAAGCAAATTGACTATACTATTGACTTTATTCGCAGCTTCAAAAAGGAAAACACCTTGTTGTTTGTTGACCCTGCAATGGCGGACAAGGGCAGGCTTTACACGGGCTTTAACAATGAGTTTCCCTCTCATATGGCGCGCCTTTGCGCTTGCGCCGATATTGTCGTGCCTAACATCACCGAGGCTTCATTTCTAACAGGCACACCGTACACCGAAAGCTATGATGAGAGCCACGTGCGCTCCCTTTTGAAAAAGCTTTGTCAGCTTGGTGCAAAAAAGGCGGTTATAACAGGAATTGCCCTTGAAAAAGCGACACAGGGTGCGTATTTTTACGATAGCGAAAAGAACGAGTACTATTATTACAGAGCTGAAAATATAGAGCGCAATTTCCACGGCACAGGTGACACATTTGCCAGCGTTTTGGCAGGTGCTATAACCCGCGGCTTTGATATCAAGCGCGCTATTGAAATAGCGGTTGACTTCACCGTTGAATGTATCAAGGCAACCTTGCCCGAGGCGGACGACCATAAATACGGTGTTAAATTTGAAGAATGTATTCCCTCATTGATTGAAAAGCTAAACTAAGCCTTTCACCAACACCTCATCCACCGCTTTATTTGCACAGTGTCTTTGCCTGTAATTGCGTTGCGGTCCCCCTTCCCCCGCTGGGGAAGGCTGGTTGTGTAAAATTTGAAGAATGTATTCCCTCATTGATTGAGAAGCTGAAAGTAACGTAGCAGGTTATTATAACAACAAAAAGAGATAACAAATCGGTTTGCAGCCGAAATGTTATCTCTTTTTTCTGTTGGTTTAATGAAATCGTTGCACAGCAACGATGAAATCTTCACTTTGTTCAGATGAAATCCAAGGTGGCGCCCTTGGATGAAATCAAATCCGTCTAAAAACAACCCTGCGAAGCAGGATTTCACCGCGAAGCGATTTCATTCACCATAGGTGGATTTCACCCGTCGCAGACGGATTTGACTGCGTGATTGTCCGTTATGGACATCACGCAAAACTCCGTGATTTTTTTGTTTTATGCAGTTGCTATGTTGTATGTTGTAGATGTTGCTACTGTGTCAGTAACGCCTTCATTAATATAGTAGCACTTTTCTCCTGCCTGTACGTATGCACAGAAGAAAATGTATGCATCATACTTTGATTCGTCAATGCCATTAACCATCACTTGGAAATAATCGTATGCAGAGCCTGAAAGCTCGTGGAAAACTTTCTTTTCAAAGCTGAATACGTCAGCGCCCACTGTCTTGTCCTCACGTGTATCACCTGCGGCAATCACACCGTATGTGATTTCACCAAGAACTGCCTCATATGCTGAAAGCATATCGGAATTGATAGAAAATCCTTGAATTACAGAGCCACGTCCGTTTGTGGAGTAGCCAAGGCTAACGAACAACGCGCCAAGCTCACTCTTATCTACCTTGTATGTGCAGCTTGCGCAAGCCTTTGACTTAATAGCGGTGCTCAAAAATTCCTCGCCGCTATATTCAAGGCTGTAATGCTCTGACACATTGTGCTCACCGTTATAGAATGCTTCGCAAGCGCTGTAATTATATACGAGAATGTCGTATCCCAACGTTTCTGCGTACGTTGTATAGTCAACGGTAGGATCAAATTCTACCAATGTTGCGCGCTCAATAGATCCGTTGGAATTGGTTGCGTCAAACTTATCGAAAATTTCCTGTGCCTTTGCCTTATCAGCCGTTACAAAGAATGTAATCTTGTTGTTATAGGTTGAAAAAATGTTTTTGTAATCGTTAGCCTTCGCCTCAATGGAGTCTGCAAAGGTTGCAGGGAAATATACGTACTTAAGGTTCGTACAGTTCTGGAGAGTTTCGTAGTCAACATTGGTTCTTATAAATTTCTTGAAGCCTGCACCGAAAACGAACTTTTCAAGAGACGTACAATTAGCAAACGCACCCTTAGCAACGCTTACAACGCTGTTTGGCAAAACTACCTCTTTGAGAGATTTGCATTCATTAAAGCACCTCAAGCCAATAGATGTAGCGGTTAGAGGAATCTTGATTTCCTTCAAGCTTTTGCATCCTGCAAAGCCGTCCTGGTTTCCTTCAACAAGTCCACCGGGCAAAAATTCGGAATTATGAATATACTCAAGGCTTGAACAGCTTGAGAAAAGATTTTGTCCTGAAATTGAAGTAACGTACGCAACCTCCTTTTCAAGTCCTGTTTCCTCATCAATTACTATATGAGTTGGGAAATACACCTCTTTAAGATTGGTATCGCTCTCGAACTTTGATGTTCCTGAAAAGGATGTAACGTAGGTTGGAACCTCATATCTTATAAGATACTTACAACCACCGCCTGACCATCCACCGCCGATTCCAACATAGCCCGCAAATGCGGTTGGGTCAGCTGCTGTTATCGCCTCATTGAGTTTAGTAAGATAACCCCAAACCGTATTATTTGTTGTTCTCATATAGTAATATGATGGGAACACATAATAGGTTGGTGTTTCTGCAAGGTCGCTCAACACAACCACAGATGTTGAGTCAATTTCACCAAGTGAATCGCCGTCAAATGCGTCAAGGTGTGATACATACGCATCTCTGTCCGCATGGATTTCTGCCAAGGTTGGCAGAGTGCTTAGCTTAATAATTTTGTTCTCGGCAAAAACGGAAAGCGCCAAAAGGCAAGCAAAAACCGCTACCAAGGTAACCATCAGTAAAATTTTCTTTTTCATACTATCCTCCATTGTGTAAAATGCATAGTTTTTTAAAATATTATGCTAACACATTGTTAGTATAGCACAAAATATTTTTCGTGTCAACATTATTTCCTTGCTTTACCTGTAATTTTATGATAAAATATTGTAAAGAATTCTATAAGGAGCTTTTTTATGAAAATTGGCGGCTTTCAAAAAATGACAGTGCTTGACTACCCTGGCAAGGTTGCGTGTACTGTGTTCACCCATGGCTGTAATTTAAGATGTCCGTTTTGTCACAACGCCCGTCTTGTTGTGAGGGACGAGGACTTGATTGACGAAAACGAAATTCTTTCATATTTGAATAAAAGACGTGGCATTTTGGACGGTGTTTGCATCTCCGGTGGAGAGCCTACTTTGCAAAGCGACCTTTTTGACTTTATGAAAAAGGTCAAGGGCTTAGGTATGCTCATAAAGCTTGACACAAACGGCACTTGCCCAGACAAGCTGCAATATGCCATTGACAACGGTCTTGTTGACTATGTAGCTATGGACATCAAGAACTGCCGTGAGGAATATGCAAAAACCTGCGGACTTTCCAAAATGGACATTTCAAAAGTTGAAAAATCCGTTGAGATTTTAATGCAAAGCGGCATTGATTATGAGTTCCGCACCACTGTTACCAAGGAGCTTCACACGCCAGATGATTTTGCAAAAATCGGACAATGGATAAAAGGCGCTAAAAGGTACTATATACAGTCCTTTGTTGACAGCGGAGACATCATACTTGAAGGCTTAAATCCCCTTGATTTACAAGGCTTGAAGGCGCTTTTAGAGGCTGTTTCGCCCTATGTTCCGTCGGTAGAGCTGCGCGGGGTTTAACACAACATTTTGTGCCACGAGAAAAAATTTAACACAATATCTTGTATTTTCCTATTGACAAAATTCACCAAACGTGATACAATAATTTTGCTATAAAAAATTAATCATCAGGGACACGGCTCGGTTTTGGCTCACAGGTGCTTATTTGTCAAGGGTTTTGCGATTTTTTTGTGAAATTCTTCCACTAAAATTCTTCAATTTTTATTGAGGAATTTTCTTTTTCACCATTTTGCCATTTCAGTCCATGCTCCAAAATTTTGAAGGGGGATAAAATTATGTACAACGTAATCAAGCGTGACGGCAAAAACGTAACTCTCGATCTTTCAAAGATCGGCAGAGCTATTACACAGGCATTTGAGGCTTGTGAAAGAACCTATCACCAGGATGTTATTGATTTCTTGGTTTTGAAGGTTACATCTGATTTTTCACCAAAGGTGGAAAACAACTCAATCACAGTTGAAAATATTCAGGACAGTGTTGAGTCAGTTCTTATTAAGGCAGGCTACGACGATGTTGCAAAGGCATACATTCTCTACCGTAAGCAGAGAGAAAAGCTTCGTAACCTTGGCTCTACAATCCTTGACTATAAGGAAATTGTAAACAACTATCTTAAAATCAATGACTGGAGAGTTAAGGAAAACTCCACCGTTACCTACTCTGTCGGCGGTCTTATTCTTTCTAACTCCGGTGCTATCACAGCTAACTATTGGCACAGCGAGGTTTACGACGAGGAAATCGCAAACGCGCACAGAAATGCCGATATTCATATTCACGACCTTTCCATGCTTACAGGCTACTGCGCAGGTTGGTCACTCAAGCAGCTTATCCAAGAAGGTCTTGGCGGCGTTGTAGGTAAGATTACATCTGCTCCTGCATCCCACTTGTCCACACTTTGCAACCAAATGGTTAACTTCCTTGGTATTATGCAGAACGAGTGGGCAGGCGCACAGGCTTTCTCCTCATTTGACACATATCTTGCACCTTTTGTAAAGATTGACAATCTTTCCTACAAAGAGGTTAAGCAGTGCATCCAGTCCTTTGTTTACGGTGTTAACACTCCTTCACGTTGGGGTACACAGGCTCCATTCTCTAACATTACACTTGACTGGACCGTTCCTGCTGACTTGGCAGAGCTCAACTGCATTATCGGCGGCAAAGAGGTAGATTTCAAGTACAAGGATTGTAAGGCTGAAATGGACATGGTAAACAAGGCGTTTATCGAGATTATGATCGAGGGTGACGCAAACGGCCGTGGCTTCCAGTACCCAATTCCAACCTACTCCATCACATCCAACTTTGACTGGAGCGAAACAGAAAACAACAAGCTTCTCTTTGAAATGACCGCTAAGTACGGAACACCAT
>JAZQWO010000016.1:0-36443 GCA_045632405.1 Eubacteriales bacterium
CGCAGCAGTTTTAGGTGAGAAAATATTTTGCATAGCGAAAAAGCGAGCGCAGACTATATAGGCATATTGGCAAGTGAGATTTTGAAGATAGGCGGAATATTTACCACATAAAACCACATTGGTTCGAGCCCATTGTGGCATAAATCAACAGAAAATTACTTAATAAAGAAAAAAGCATATGCTAATAATAGTTAAAGATAACTGTTTTTTGGCTATGCTTTTTTTATATTTAATAGTATGGTAGAAAAAACTCATAATTTTGTAGTTGCTGTTGAAAAGCGGCAAAAGGAGTGGAAATGAAGGAATATGCAATTGTAAATAGCGTGGAAAGCTTTCAAGAAGCTCTAAAAAGAGTAAGGGCTGCACAGGAGAAATTTTCCACCTACACACAAAAAGAGGTGAACAGGATTTTCAAAGAGGCAGCAATGGCGGCAAACCGCGCAAGAATTCCTCTTGCCAAAATGGCGGTTGAGGAAACGGGCATGGGTGTTGTAGAGGATAAGGTTATAAAAAACCATTTAGCCGCTGAATTTGTGTATAATAGGTATAAGGATGAAAAAACCTGCGGAGTGATTGAAGCTGACGAGGCGGGTGGGGTGGAAAAGATTGCTTGCCCTGTGGGAGTTATCGGTGCGGTGGTCCCTACCACCAATCCAACATCCACCGCCATTTTCAAATGCTTGCTTGCGCTGAAAACGAGAAACGGAATTATTATCAGCTCTCACCCAAGAGCAAAAAATTCCACAATTGAGGCATCTAAAATTATTCTTGAAGCGGCGGTGAAAGCAGGCGCTCCTGAGGGAATTATTGCGTGGATTGATGCTCCGTCCTTGGAGCTTACCAACCTTATGATGTCTAGTGTTGATATTATTCTTGCGACAGGTGGCCCTGGTATGGTAAAGGCGGCATATTCAAGTGGCAAGCCTGCTTTGGGTGTAGGCGCCGGAAACACACCTGCCATAATTGACGAAAGTGCCGATATTACTTTGGCGGTTAACTCTATTGTTCACTCGAAAACCTTTGATAACGGTATGATTTGTGCATCTGAACAGTCTGTAATTGTTCACGAAAGCATTTACCAAAGGGTCAAGGACGAGTTTATCAGAAGAGGCTCATATTTCTTGACACCTGACGAAACCGAAAGGGTGAGAAAGACAATTATTGTTGACGGCGCGCTCAATGCTAAAATTGTTGGTCAAAGCGCTCACAAAATTGCAGCCTTGGCAGGTGTTGCGGTTGACCCTAAAACAAAGGTACTTATTGGCGAGATTGAAAGCGTTGAGCCTTCTGAGGAGCTTGCACAGGAAAAGCTATCGCCTGTGCTTGCTATGTATAAAACAAAGAGCTTTGACGAGTCACTGGAAAAGGCGCACGCTCTTATAGAGGACGGCGGCTTGGGGCACACATCCTCAATCTACCTTAATGAAATGACGGCAAAGGACAGACTTGATAAGTTCAAGCTTTTGATGAAAACCTGCCGTATTCTTGTGAACACTCCATCCTCACACGGTGGAGTTGGAGATGTTTATAACTTCCGTTTGCCCCCATCACTAACCCTTGGTTGCGGTACTTGGGGCGGCAACTCTATTTGTGAAAATGTAGGCGCAAAGCACCTTTTAAACATTAAAATTGTGGCAAAAAGGAGAGAAAATATGCTTTGGTTCAGAGCGCCTGAGAAGATATATATTAAAAGAGGATGCTTGGGGGGTGCTCTTGATGAGCTTAAATCTGTTTTAAATAAGAAGAAGGCATTTGTTGTAACGGACAAATTCCTTTTCGAAAATGGTTACACAAGGCCAATTACCGACAAGCTCAGCGAAATGGGCATACAGTATGCCACATTTTCAAGCATTGAGCCTGACCCAACGCTTGCTTGCGCAAAGGCAGGAGCAGAGCAAATGAGAGCCTTTAATCCCGATGTGATTATCGCCTTGGGCGGCGGCTCAGCTATGGATGCCGCTAAGATAATGTGGGTTCTTTACGAGCATCCAGAGGCTGACTTTGTGGATATGGCCATGCGTTTTGCCGACATTAGAAAGCGCATTTATACCTTTCCCAAAATGGGCGAAAAGGCATACTTTGTTGCTATTCCCACATCGGCAGGCACAGGCTCTGAGGTAACGCCCTTTGCAGTTATAACAGATGAAGAGAATGGTGTGAAATATCCTATTGCAGACTATGAGCTTTTGCCAAATATGGCAATTGTGGATACCGATTTCCATATGTCAGCACCAAAGGGCTTGACAGCAGCGTCGGGTATTGATGCGGTTACTCACGCCCTTGAGGCTTATGTATCTATTATGGCAACTGATTATACTGATAGCTTAGCACTCAGTGCGCTCAAGATAATATTTGAGTATCTTCCTAGAGCATATGAAAATGGGCAAAGCGACTATGTGGCGCGTGAGAAAATGGCAAATGCGGCAACAATGGCAGGAATGGCATTTGCTAATGCGTTCCTTGGTATTTGCCACTCTATGGCGCATAAGCTCGGTGCATTTCATCACCTACCACACGGTGCTGCAAATGCTCTTATGATTAACGAGGTTATTCGCTTTAACGCAACTGAATCACCTGTGAAAATGGGCACATTCTCACAGTATTCACATCCTATGGCTATTCAAAGATATGCAGAGGTGGCAAGCTATCTTGGCTTGAAGGGTGAGAGCAACGAGGAAAGGGTCGAAGCGCTGATTGCACATATTGACGCCCTCAAGGAGAAAATAGGAATTAAGAAGAGCATTATGGAATATGGAATTGACGAAATTTCATTTATGGCATCTCTTGAGGAAATGACAGAGCAAGCATTTGATGACCAATGCACAGGTGCTAACCCACGCTATCCGTTGATGTTGGAAATCAAGCAGATGTATCTCAACGCATATTACGGCACGCATAAAGAGGTTTAAAGCTTCTGTTCAGCTTGACAACCACCGAGATTTGAGAGAGAAGTATTTTGAGCAGCTAGGTAAATGTAGTTGACTTTGAATAATTTTTATTGTATAATAATTCCCGTGAGATACATCACGGGAATTATTGTTTTTCAAGGAGAAAAATGATGAAAATTATTGATATTGTAAAGGGCGAAAGACCATCCTTATCATTTGAGGTTTTTCCACCTAAAACATCCGATAAATTCGATATTGTGCAGCGCGCAACCGAGGAAATTGCCAAGCTAAAGCCTTCATTTATGAGTGTAACCTACGGTGCAGGCGGGGGCACGAGCGAATATACATTGTCTATTGCAAAGAATATACAGGAAAAATACGATGTGCCTGCCTTGGCTCATTTGACCTGCGTTAATTCCACTAAGGATGAGGTGAGGGCGCGTCTTGAGATGCTCAAAAGCAACGGAATAGAGAATATTCTTGCCCTGCGCGGTGATATAACTCCCGAAAACCAAAACAGAGAAAGATGGGATTATCATTTCGCCAATGAGCTTGTTGAGGAAATTAAACGCGGCTATGGTTTTTGCGTAGGTGGCGCTTGCTATCCTGAATGTCACCCCGAGTCAAATCACCAAAAGGATGATATTATCAATCTTAAACGCAAAATTGATGCAGGATGTGAGTTTTTGACAACTCAGATGTTTTTTGACAACAATGTCCTATATAATTACTTGTACAAGATAAGAGAGGCGGGAATAACCGTTCCTATTATTGCAGGAATTATGCCTGTGACTAATGCTAAGCAAATCAAGCGCAGCTGTGAGCTTTCCAATTGTACGCTTCCTCAACGGTTTAAGACAATACTTGACCGCTATGGTGACAACCCCGAGGCTATGAAGCAGGCAGGAATTGCCTATGCCACGGAGCAGATAATAGATTTGTATGCAAACGGAATTAACGCGGTTCACGTATATTCTATGAACAAGCCTGATGTTGCACAGAAAATACAGGCTAATTTGTCGGAGATAATCAAATGACCGCTATAAATACATTGTCATTAACAGACCTTACACCATTGAGCGTTAACAAAAAAGAGGTAATGCGTTATCTTGGCGTGAGGGAAGAAAACGAGAATACCGACAAGCTTATCAGTGAAAGCGAGGCAGAGCTTTTTAAAGTAGCCGCACCAAAGGCAGCATATGTGCTAACGGACATAACAGTTGACGAAAATACTGTGGACTTCGGCTTTATGAGGGTTAATAGCCAAAAGCTTGCTAAAAATTTGCAGGAGTGCGACCAAGCCTATGTGTTTTGCGCAACACTTGGTATAGCGGTTGACAGGCTTTTTGAGCGACAGTCGAAAATATCGCAGGCAAGGGCTATGGTGCTCAGTGCCACCGCCTCATCACTGATAGAGAGCTTTTGCGATTATTTGAATAACGAGCTTGTCAAGGACAAAGCATCTCGTCCAAGATTTTCTTGTGGCTACGGGGACTTTTGCTTAGAGCATCAAGCAGATATACTAAGGGTGCTTGAAGCGGATAAGCGCTTAGGTGTGTGTCTGACAGACTCATATATGATGGTTCCCGTTAAGACGGTGACTGCAATAATTGGAATTAGGAGATAGAAATGGATATTTTATCCCTTGTTAAAAAAGGATTTGTACTGTTTGACGGAGGTATGGGAACTCAGCTTCAAGCGAATGGCTTGAAGGCGGGGGATTGCCCTGAGCAGTGGAACATAACAAACCCTGAGATAATTACTAAAATTCATAAAAAATATTTTGAAGCGGGTGCAAACGTTGCCACAACAAATACTTTTGGCGCAAACCCGCTTAAAATTGACAACACAGCGGAGGTTGTTTTAAAGGCTGTCGAAAATGCGAAGCGTGCGGTGAGCTGTGAAAATCAGTTTGTCGCCTTGGACATTGGTCCCACAGGCAAGCTATTGAAGCCGCTTGGCGACCTTGATTTTGAGGACGCATACCGCGCCTTTGCCGAAACGGTGAAGGCAGGCGTGAGCGCAGGCTGTGACCTTATCATAATTGAAACAATGAACGACCCGTACGAAATGAAGGCGGCGGTTTTGGCGGCTAAGGAAAACTCCTGTCTGCCTGTGTTTGCTACCTTTGTTCTTGACGAGCGCGGAAAGACCGTGACAGGCTGCGACATACAGTCAATGGTTGCACTTTTAGAGGGCTTGGGCGTTGATGCGCTTGGTGTTAATTGCTCCCTCGGTGCTGAGGAATTAAAGAGATTTGTTCCCGAGCTTATCAAATATGCATCAGTTCCTGTTATCGTTAATCCAAATGCGGGAATGCCTTGCGTGGTTGATGGGGAAACCTGTTATGATTCCACACCCGAAAGATTTGCAAAAGAGGTGTACCAAATTGCAGAAATGGGCGCGCGTATTTTGGGTGGCTGCTGCGGCACAACTCCTGAGCATATAAGAGCAGTGAAGGCGCAGATTGGCGGACTTTCGCCAAAGGAAATAGTGAAGAAAAGCTACACCGTGGTGTCGTCCTATTCACAAGCCTGTGTGTTTGACGGCAAGGTTGTTTTGATAGGCGAGAGAATAAACCCAACGGGTAAATCAAAGCTGAAGGCGGCGCTGCGCGAAAATAATCTTGACTATATTGTTACAGAGGCAATCGGGCAAGAGGAAAAGGGCGCAAATGTGCTTGATGTTAATGTGGGCTTGCCCGAAATTGACGAGAGTGAAATGCTTGTTAATGCTGTGCGTGCTATACAGGCTGTGTCCTCGTTGCCTTTGCAAATAGATACATCTGACCCCATAGCCCTGGAAAAGGCGTTAAGGATTTATAACGGAAAGCCCCTTATTAACTCGGTTAACGGAAAGCTTGAAAGCATCAAGGCGGTTATGCCCCTTGTGAAAAAATACGGTGGAGTTTTGGTCGCCTTAACCCTTGACGAAAAGGGAATACCGGATACCGCTCAAGGTAGAGTTAAAATAGCACAAAGAATAATCAAATATGCTAAAAAATATGGCATAGAGGAAAAGGACATTATAGTTGACCCTCTTTGCTTAACAGTAAGCTCTGATAAAAATGCCCCAAGCGTGACGCTTGAAGCAATAAGGAAGCTAAATGGAATGGGCATTAAAACATCTCTTGGCATATCAAACGTATCCTTTGGCTTGCCGTCGCGTGACTATGTTAATTCTGTATTTTTCTCTCACGCACTGAGTGTAGGTCTTGATGCGGTTATTATGAACCCATATTCAAACGAGATGATGAAGACCTACTATGCGCACAATGCTTTGATGGGTATTGACGATATGTGCGCGGAGTATATAGGCTTTGCAAGCAACAATCAGGCGGTAGCCACGGCTACACAGACAGAGAATACTACACTTGAAAGAGCAATTTTAAAGGGACTCAAAAGGGAAGCGAGCGAAAAAACCAAGGAGCTTTTGGTTGACAAAAAGCCCCTTGAAATAGTAAACGATTATATTATTCCTGCCCTTGATAAGGTTGGAGAAGAATATGAAAGGGGCAAAATCTTTTTGCCACAGCTATTAATGAGCGCTGAAACCGCCACGGTTGCCTTTGATGTAGTAAAATCCGCAATGGTGGGCGATGGTGAGAGCAATAAGGGTGACATAATTCTTGCAACCGTAAAGGGCGATATTCACGATATAGGCAAAAACATAGTTAAGGTTATCCTTGAAAACTACGGCTATCGCGTTTACGACCTTGGTAAGGATGTTTCTCCAAAGAGTGTGCTTGAATGTGCTGAGAAAACAGGAGCTCGCCTAATAGGCTTGTCGGCTCTTATGACAACAACAGTGCCTGCTATGGAAGCAACAATCAAGCTTGTAAAAAGCAAGCTGCCAGATGCCAAATTTATGGTAGGCGGCGCGGTTTTAACCCCCGAGTATGCGGAAATGATAGGCGCAGATAACTATTCCCGCGACGCTATGGATGCGGTTAAATATGTTAGACAGGTTTTCGGAAAATAATCAAAAAGCACGCTGAAAAACAGCGTGCTTTTGTTTTATAGTATAACCTCGTTTGTGCATTTCCCTGTGTTGAAAAAGTCTTGAATGTTTTGTACCGTTGTTTCGGCAATATTGGCAAGCGCCTCTTCTGTTAAAAATGCTTGGTGAGAGGTGACTAAAACATTTGGGAGTGACAAGAGAATTGCCAGCGTGTCGTCATCAATTATATCGCTTGAATTGTCCTCGTAAAATACATCTGCCTCTTCCTCGTAAACATCAAGACAGGCACCGCCTATTTTCTTTGATTTTATTCCATCAATTAAGTCGTGGGTGTTAATTAAAGCGCCTCTTGATGTGTTGATAATAATGACGCCATTTTTCATTGTCCTCAGTGACGTTTCGTTTATCATATGATATGTTTCGTCCGTCAAGGGACAGTGCAGAGAAATGATATCGGAGTTTTTCAAAAGGTTTTCAAGTGTGGTATATTCAGTGTTATCATCATTCTTTCTGAATTTGTCATACGCAAGCACGCGCATGCCGAAGCCACGGCATATGTCAATAAATATGCGTCCTATCTTGCCTGTGCCTACAACGCCCACGGTTTTGCCATGTAAATCAAAGCCGCAAAGACCGTTTAAGCTGAAATTATAGCCCTTTGTACGAATGTACGCCTTGTGAGTGTTACGTACGTGTGTTAACAGCATTGCCATTGCATGCTCGGCAACCGCATACGGGGAATATGCAGGGACGCGCACAACAGGGATTTTGCCCTCTGCGTGCTTTATATCAACATTGTTAAAGCCTGCACATCTTAATGCGATGAGCTTGATTCCGAAATTATAAAGCTCATCGATAACGCGCTTGGTCACATCGTCATTTACAAACACACAAACCGCATCGTACCCTCGACAAAGTGAAACGGTGTCCTCGTTCAGCCTGGTTTCAAAAAATTTAAATTCAATGCTGTGTGACTTATATTTCTCGAATGAAGCAATATCGTATTTTTTAGAATCAAAAAAAGCTATCTTCATGTGTTATAACCTCTTTCCTTTTTCTTTATTATACCAAATTCATATAGGCAAATGTGTTTTTTACGAAAAGTTTACAAATTGATTTTTGATGACTTATCAAATAAAATTTGTGAGAAAATACAAAAAACTACGCCTGAATTTGATAAAATTCGCCACGCACGCGCCAAAATTATATTGACATTCACGCACGCACGTGATAAAATAATAGACGGTATGGTTTTTGCAACTGACGGAAAGCGGAGTTTACCGCATGGGAGCAAAAACATTTATTTGTCGACCGTCTGGGCAGTTCTACCATATTGGGGTAGTTCTGCCCTTTCGTTTTTTACCGCCAAAGTTCTTTTAAAAAGGAGAAAAATATGAAAAAAGTAGCAATCATTATGGGTAGTGACAGTGACCTTCCAATTGTGGAAAAGGGTATCAATGTCTTGAAGGAATACGGTGTTCCCTTTGAGGTTCACGTTTATTCCGCACACAGAACTCCTGTTCAAGCAGCGGAGTTTGTAAGAGGAGCACGCGCAAACGGCTTTGGCGTTATTATTGCGGCGGCGGGTATGGCGGCACATTTGGCAGGTGCAATTGCCGCAAACACTGTTCTTCCTGTTATTGGCATTCCTGTTTCCTGCAAGAACACAGGCGGTGTTGATGCACTTTGGTCAACTGTTCAGATGCCAAGCGGAATTCCTGTTGCAACGGTTGCTATTGACGGTGCGGCAAATGCAGCACTTTTGGCTGTTGAAATGCTTGCTTTGTCTGACGATGCGCTTTATGACAAGCTTGTTGCCGCAAGAAAAGCAGGCGAGGAAACAGTTCTTCAAAAGAACAAGGCGATAGAAGAGAAGTTTAACAACTAATTTGAGATATAATTCTCGAGGAGAAAAAATATGGGAGTTTTTGGAATAATCGGAAACGAGAAGACAAACGTTGCATCAAGCGTATATTACGGCCTTTATGCGCTTCAGCACAGAGGACAGGAAAGCTGTGGTATTTCGGTTAATGATGATGGCATTTTCCATACACGTAAGGATTCTGGACTAGTAAACGATGTTTTTACAAGCCAGGTGCTAAGCTCACTTGGCCAGGGCACAATGGCAATAGGTCATGTGCGCTACGGTACTCTTGGCACAAAGGCGAGAGTTAATGCTGAGCCTCTTGTTGTTAACCACACAAAGGGTCATTTGGCAATTGCCACAAACGGCAGACTTACAAACGGCGCGGTTTTGAAGCAGGAGCTTGAGCTCAAGGGAATGATTTTCCACACATCAAGCGATGCGGAAATTGTGTCATATATGGTAATACAGGAGCGCATCAAATCTGCATCTATTGAAGAGGCGGTGAGCAGAGCAATGGACAAGCTTGAGGGTGGATATTGCTTGCTTATGATGTCACCTAAGAAGATTATTGCCGCAAGAGATGCTCGCGGCATGCATCCACTCTGCTATGGTAAGCGCGATAGCGGAGAATATGTTATTGCAAGTGAATCCTGCGCCCTTGACTCAGTTGGCGCAACATTTATCCGTGATCTTGAGCCGGGTGAGATTTTGGTGTTCTCCAAGGAAGGCGGCATCACATCTATCAAGGACCACTGCAACAAAAAGCCTGAGGCACTTTGCGTGTTTGAATATGTATATACAGCGCGCCCTGACTCAAATATTTCTGGCTGCTCGGTACATAAGGCAAGAAGAAAGGCTGGACAGTACCTTGCAAGCGTTAAGCCTGTTGAGGCAGACATTGTTATTGGTGTTCCCGACTCCGGTCTTGATGCGGCTATCGGTTATGCGCAGGCATCCGGTATTCCATACGGTATAGGACTTATCAAGAATAAGTATATTGGCAGAACCTTTATTGCTCCCGGTCAGGATGTGCGTGAGGACAAGGTGAAAATCAAGCTCAATCCTGTCAGTGATACAGTTAGCGGCAAGAGAGTTGTTTTGGTTGACGACTCCATTGTTCGTGGAACAACCTGTGCAAGAATTGTCAACCTTTTGCGTCAGGCAGGCGCGAAAGAGGTGCATTTGAGATCATCTGCTCCTGCATTTTTGAATCCCTGCTATTATGGCACTGATGTTGATTCAAAGGAGAATTTGATTGCGTGCATACATACAGAGGAGGAGATTGCAAGAATAGTCGGTGTTGACTCCTTGGCATACCTTCGCCTTGAGGATGTGACAAAAATAGGTGCAAGCGGAAGCTGCAAGGGCTATTGCACTGCTTGCTTTGACGGTAACTATCCTACCGAGACCCCAATTGCGATTAAAAATAAATATGAAAATAAAATTTCGGAAAGTGAGAATTGAGAGATGAAGAATTCAAGATCTGAAAGCTACGCAGCAGCCGGCGTTGATATTACAGCGGGCTACAAGGCAGTTGAGCTTATGAAAAAGCACATTGCACGCACAAAGAACGAGGGATGTCTTGACGATGTTGGCGGCTTTGGCGGTTGCTTTGGCTTACCTGTTGCGGGTATGGAAGAGCCTGTGCTTGTTTCCGGCACAGACGGTTGCGGCACAAAGGTAAAGATGGCAATCTTGATGGACAAGCACGACACAATCGGTATTGATGCTGTTGCTATGTGCGTTAACGATATCATTTGCTGCGGCGCAAAGCCACTTTTCTTCCTTGACTATATTGCTTGTGGCAAGAACATTCCCGAAAAAATTGCTGACATCGTTGGTGGTGTTGCTGAGGGATGCGTTCAATCAGGTGCGGCTCTTATCGGTGGCGAAACCGCGGAGCATCCAGGTATGATGCCTGTTCACGAGTACGACCTTGCAGGCTTTGCTGTTGGTATTGTTGATAAGAAGAAAATTCTTGACAATACAAGAATGGTAGAGGGCGATGTTGTTATTGCTCTTGCATCAAGCGGTGTTCACTCAAACGGCTTCTCACTTTGCCGTAAGGTGTTTGATATTGACAATAATCCAGATAGTCTCTATGTTCCAAACGAGGATTTGGGTGGAAAGAGCATTGCCGAAACACTTTTGACTCCAACAAGAATTTATGTGAAGTCCATTCTTGCATTGCTTGAAAAGGTTGATGTTAAGGGTATTTCTCACATTACAGGCGGCGGCTTCTACGAAAATATTCCACGCTCTATTCCTAAGGGACTTTCCGCTAAGGTTAACAAGAGCGCTGTTAAGGTTCTTCCTATATTTGAGCTTATTCAGAAGACAGGCAACATCCCAGAAAGAGATATGTACAATACATACAACATGGGTGTTGGTATGAGCGTTGTTGTTCCTGCTGCTGAGGTTGATACAGCAATTGAAATCTTGAAGGCTAATGGCGAGAACGCATATGTAATCGGCGAAATCGTAAAGGGCGATGAGGGTGTAATTTTATGCTAAAGGCAAATATAGCGGTCCTTGTTTCGGGCGGCGGCACAAATTTGCAGGCTTTGATAGATGCGGAAAAAAGCGGCATTATCAAAAGCGGATCAATCAAGCTTGTGGTTGCTAACAATGCAAATGCATATGCTCTTGAAAGAGCAAAGAATGCAGGAATTGCAACATCCGTTGTTCTGAAGAGTCAGTGCGGCTCACAGGAAGCATTTGAAAAAGAGCTTATCAAGGCTTTGGAAGGCGCAAATACTGATTTGATAGTTCTTGCAGGCTTTATGAGCATTTTGAGCGCTGACTTTACAAATCACTTCAAGGATAAAATCATCAATGTTCATCCCTCGCTTATTCCTTCCTTCTGTGGCAAGGGCTTCTACGGACTCAGAGTTCACGAGGCGGCGCTTGCATACGGTGTTAAGGTTAGCGGCGCTACCGTTCATTTTGTTAATGAAATTCCCGATGGCGGCAAAATCATTATGCAAAGGGCGGTAGAAATCAAGGAGGATGACACCCCTGAGATTTTACAAAAGAGAATTATGGAAGAGGCAGAGTGGAAAATCCTTCCTCTGTCCTGCGAAAAGATATGTTCAGAAATCATTAAGGAGAAATGCTAATGAATATTTACGAGATTAACGAATTAAAGAATCTTCTTTCCACAAATACATACCCTGGCAGAGGAATTGTTATCGGTAAGACTGAGGACGGTAAAAATGCGGCTATTGCTTACTTTATTATGGGTAGAAGCGAAAACAGCCGTAACAGAGTTTTCAAGGATGTAAACGGTGATATCTTTACAGAGCCATTTGATTTTTCCAAGGTTGAGGACCCATCCCTCATTATCTATGCTGCTATCAGAAGCTACGAGGACAAGCTTGTGGTAACTAACGGCGACCAGACAGATACAATATACAATTTCTTGAAGGAAGGCAAGTGCTTCAAAAAAGCTCTCAAGACAAGAGAGTTTGAGCCAGATGCTCCAAACTTTACTCCAAGAATAAGCGGTATTCTCAAATTTAGCGACAATGATTTTACATATCAGATGAGCATTTTGAAGAGCGCTGATGAAAAGGGCAGTGCCTGCAACAGATATTTCTATGAGTATTCTCCAATCAACGGTCTTGGCCATTTCATCCACACATATGTGTGCGACGGCAATCCAATTCCAACCTTCCAGGGCGAGCCTGAGAGAGTTAAAATTTCAAACGATATTGATGCTTTCACAAATGAAATTTGGGAAAACCTCAATGAAAACAACAAAATCTCCTTGTATGTTCGCTATGTAAATTTGGAAAACGGCAAGGTTGAGAACAGAATGATCAATAAAAATAAATAATTCAAGGAGAGCTAAAATGAAAGAATTCGAACTCAAATATGGCTGTAACCCTAATCAGAAGCCATCAAGAATTTATATGGCAAATGGCGAAGAGCTTCCTATTGAAATTCTTTGCGGAAGACCAGGTTACATTAACTTTTTAGACGCATTCAACTCCTGGCAGCTTGTTAAGGAGCTCAAGGAAGCAACAGGCATGGCTTGTGCTACATCCTTCAAGCACGTTTCTCCAACCTCTGCGGCAGTTGGCAAAAAGCTTTCCGACAATTTGAAGAAGGCTTGCTTTGTTGACGATATTGAGGGTCTTGACGAAAGCCCACTCGCTTGTGCATACGCAAGAGCAAGAGGAACTGACAGAATGTCATCCTTCGGTGACTGGATTGCACTTTCCGATGTTTGCGACGTAACAACTGCAACTCTTATCAAGAGAGAAATCTCTGACGGTGTTATTGCTCCTGGCTATACTGATGAGGCACTTGAAATTTTGAAGTCCAAGAGAAAGGGCAACTATAACATTGTTAAGATTGACCCTAACTACGTTCCTGAGGTGCAGGAAACCAAGCAGGTATTTGGCATTACATTTGAGCAGGGCAGAAACAATTTTAAAATTGACAGAGAGCTTCTTTCTGATGTAGTAACAAAGAACAAGGAATTTACCGAGGATGCAATCACTGACCTTATCATTTCCTTGATTACACTTAAGTACACACAGTCCAACTCCGTTTGCTACGCATATGACGGACAGGCTATCGGTGTTGGCGCAGGTCAGCAGTCAAGAATCCACTGCACACGCTTGGCAGGCACAAAGGCAGACACTTGGCATCTCCGCCAGCATGAAAAGGTTCTTAACCTTCCATTCTTGCCTACAATCGCACGTCCTGACAGAGATAACGTAATTGACGGCTATATCAATAAGAATGAAGAGGATGTTTGCGCTGACGGCGTATGGCAGAAGTATTTCACACATCAGCCTGAGCCATTGACAGCAGAGGAAGCAAGAGCATACCTCGACACTATCACAGGTGTGAGCGTTGGCTCAGATGCCTTCTTCCCATTCAGTGACAACATTGAAAGAGCAAGAAAGAGCGGTGTTTCCTTTATTGCAGAGCCTGGCGGATCTATCCGTGATGACCTTGTTATTGAATGCTGTGACAAGTACGGCATTGTAATGGCATTTACAAAGATGAGATTATTCCACCATTAATGAGGTGAAAAAAGTGAAGGTATTAGTTGTAGGTGGCGGCGGACGTGAGCACGCCATCATAAGAAAGCTCAAGGAGAGCAAGAAAATTACTGAAATTCACGCAACTCCCGGCAATGGCGGTATGTATAAGGATGCAAAAACCGTTAGTATCGGTGCTAAGGACATTGACGCGATTGTAAAATACGCGGTTGACAATAAAATCGACTATGCGGTTGTTGCTCCCGACGATCCACTTGTTCTTGGTTGTGTAAACGCCCTTGAAAAGGTAGGCATTCCTGCTTTTGGACCTCGTGCCGAGGCGGCTATTATTGAGGGCAGCAAGGTTTTCTCCAAGAACCTTATGAAAAAATACGGTATTCCAACGGCTGAGTATAATGTTTTCTCAGACGCGGGCGAGGCGCTTGAATTTATCAAGACTGCTCCTATACCAACAGTTATCAAGGCTGACGGCTTGGCGCTTGGAAAGGGCGTTATTATCGCCTTTACAAGAGAAGAGGCAATTGATGCTATCAACTCCGTTATGACCGACAAAAAGTTCGGTGCAAGCGGTGACAACATTGTAATTGAGGAATTTTTGGAAGGACCTGAGGTTTCTGTCCTTGCATTTACAGACGGCAAGGTTGTTAAGCCAATGATTTCCTCAATGGACCACAAGCGCGCCCTTGATAATGACCAGGGCTTGAACACAGGCGGCATGGGTACGGTTGCTCCAAACCCATATTACACAAAGGAAATTGCAGACATCTGTATGCAAACAATTTTCTTGCCTACTATTGATGCTATGAACAAAGAGGGCAGAACATTTAAGGGCTGCTTGTACTTCGGACTTATGCTTACAAAGAACGGACCGAAGGTAATTGAGTACAACTGTCGCTTCGGTGACCCCGAAACACAGGTTGTTTTGCCACTTTTGGAAAGTGATTTGTTTGAAATTATGCAGGCTACAACAAACGGCACACTCTCTGACTGTGAGGTTAAGTTCTCAAGCAAGCACGCGTGCTGTGTTATTATGGCATCCAAGGGTTACCCTGAAAAGTACGAAAACGGCTTTGAAATGGTAATTCCCGAGGACATTGAAAAGGATGTATATGTAGCAGGCGCAAAGTATGAAAACGGTAAGATTTACTCCGCAGGCGGACGTGTTCTTGGCGTAACAGATGTAAATGATACCTTGAAGGGCGCAATCAACGGCGCTTATGCTAAGGTAAATAAAATCAAATTTGACAATGCGTTTTATCGCCACGATATAGGCGCAAGAGCGCTTTTGGCAACGGAGGAGAAATAAATGGTATATCGCATTTATGTAGAAAAGAAGGATGGACTTCAAAACGAAGCAAACGGCTTGCAATCCGAGCTCAAAACCTTCTTAGGCATTGACTGTGTAGAAAAAATCAGAATTTTCAACCGTTATGATGCAGAAAATATCACAGAGGAACTTTTTGATTATGCAGTAAAGACTGTATTTTCAGAGCCACAGCTTGACAATGCATCAAAGACAATTGATTTAAGCGGTGCTACCGTATTTGCAACAGAATATTTGCCAGGTCAGTTCGACCAGAGAGCAGATTCTGCGGCACAGTGCATCCAGCTTATTTCTCAGGGTGAAAAGCCAGCCGTTCAAAGCGCTAAGGTTTATGCGCTTTACGGCAATGTAAGCGATGAAGCACTTGCAAAAATCAAGAAGTATGTTATCAACCCTGTTGAGGCTCGCGAGGCTGACCTTGCCGAGAAAACAACCTTGAAGGCAGAGTATGATATTCCTACCGAGGTAAAAACTCTTGACGGATTTATCGACCTTGACGAAAAGGGACTTTCAGATTTTGTTAAGTCCTACGGCCTTGCAATGGACCTTGACGACATTAAGTTCTGCCAGGGCTATTTCAAGACAGAAAAGAGAAACCCAACTATCACTGAAATCAGAATGATAGATACATACTGGTCTGACCACTGCCGTCACACCACCTTCTCCACAACTATTGACAGTGTTAAGTTCCACGATGCAGTGCTTGAGGAAACATATAACGAGTATCTTGCAACAAGAAAGGAGCTTGGAAGAACAAAGCCTATCAATTTGATGGACGTTGCTACCTTGGCTGTTAGATACTTGAAGAAGGAAGGCAAGCTTGATAAGCTTGACGAGAGTGAGGAAATCAACGCTTGTACAGTTAAGATTGACGTAACTGTAAACGGTGTTTGCGAGCCTTGGCTCTTGCTCTTTAAGAATGAAACACATAACCACCCAACTGAAATTGAGCCATTTGGCGGTGCGGCTACCTGTATCGGTGGCGCTATCCGTGACCCACTTTCAGGCCGTTCATACGTTTACGGTGCTATGCGTTTGACAGGTGCGGCTGACCCACTCAAGCCAATTAATGAAACAATTGCGGGTAAGCTCCCACAGAGAAAGATTGTTACAACTGCGGCAGCAGGCTATTCCTCTTACGGTAACCAAATCGGTCTTGCAACAGGTATTGTTGACGAGATTTATCACGATGGCTATGCGGCTAAGCATATGGAGGTTGGCGCGGTAATTGCGGCAGCTCCTGCAAAGAATGTTAGACGTGAAGTGCCGGCAGACGGCGATATAGTTGTTCTTTTGGGCGGACGCACAGGCCGTGACGGATGTGGCGGTGCTACCGGTTCATCCAAGTCCCACACTGTTGAATCCCTTGAAAGCTGCGGTGCAGAGGTACAAAAGGGTAATGCTCCTGAGGAAAGAAAGCTCCAAAGACTTTTCAGAAACTATGAAGCGTGCAGAATGATCAAGCGTTGTAATGACTTTGGCGCAGGCGGTGTTTCCGTTGCTATCGGTGAGCTTGCAGACGGTCTTATGATTGATTTGAACGCAGTTCCAAAGAAGTATGACGGTCTTGACGGAACAGAGCTTGCTATCAGTGAGTCCCAGGAGAGAATGGCAGTTGTTATTGAGGCTCACAATGTTGAGCGCTTTATGGAGCTTGCTAACAAAGAAAACCTTGAGGCTACCGTTGTTGCTAAGATTACCGCTGAGCCAAGACTCAGAATGACATGGAACGGCAAGACAATTTGCGATATTTCAAGAGAATTCTTGAACTCTAACGGTGCGGAAAAGCACATTGATATTGAATGTAATCCTGTACAGTGCTACAAGAAGGCAATTCCTGCCGACTTCAAGAGCGGCATTGTTGATTTGATGAGCGACTTGAATGTTTGCTCAAAGAGAGGTCTTAGCGAGCGCTTTGACTCCACAATTGGTGCTGGCACAGTGCTTATGCCATTTGGCGGTAAGCATCAAAAGACACCTATTCAGGCAATGGTACACAAGATTTCCTGTGAAAAGGGTCACACTGACGATTGCTCCTTGATGTCTTGGGGCTACAACCCATTTATCGCAGAGAAGAGCCCATATCACGGTGCTTATTTGGCGGTTATTGAGTCTGTTTCCAAGCTTATCGCAACAGGCGCTAAGTTTGAGGATGTATATTTGACATTCCAGGAATACTTTGAAAAGCCAACTAAGGACGGCACACGTTGGGGTAAGCCATTGTCCGCGCTTCTCGGTGCATTCAAGGCTCAAAAGAACCTTGGCATCGGCTCTATTGGCGGTAAGGACTCAATGAGCGGCTCATTTGAGAAGCTTGACGTTCCACCAACGCTTATTTCCTTTGCGGTAACAACAGAGAAGATAAAGGACATCGTTTCTCCCGAATTTAAGAAGGCAGGCTCTAAGGTAGTAATGCTTTCTCCTGAGTATGACGAAAATCACTTGCCAAAGACAGACTCCTTGCTCGCAGTTTACGACAAGGTGGCAGGTATTGTGAGAAACGGCAAGGCTTTGGCTGTATATACACCAACAATCGGCGGTGTTGCCGAGGCTATTGCTAAGATGGCTATGGGTAACGGCTACGGCTTTAAGTTCGATGACGGTCTTACAATGGATGATATCTTCGGCTACAATTACGGCTCATTTATTATCGAGCTTGATTGCACCTGTGATATCGGTAAGCTTGTGGGCTACACAACAGACGACTATAAGTTTACATATAAGAATGAAGAAATTTGCGCTTGCAAGGTAAATGAGGCTTACGAGAACAAGCTCGAAAGCGTATATTCCTGCAACATTGCGTATAACGAGGAAAAGCCACAAACAGTTTCCTATGAAGCTGAAAAGCGCTTTGGTGCAAATATTAAGGTTGCAAAGCCAAAGGTGCTTATTCCTGTATTCCCAGGCACTAACTGTGAGTTCGACTCCGCAAAGGCGGTTGAGGACGCAGGGGCTGAAAGCGAAATCTACGTTATCAACAACTTAACAGCCGAGGGCATTAAGAGAAGTGCGCAGGAGTTTACAAGAAAGATTAAGGAAAGCCAGATGATATTCATCCCAGGTGGATTTAGTGGCGGTGACGAGCCTGACGGTTCAGGTAAGTTTATCACAGCATTCTTCCGCGGTAACGACGTTAAGGCGGCGGTTACTGACTTGCTTGACAACCGCGGCGGCTTAATGTGCGGTATCTGTAACGGCTTCCAGGCTCTTGTTAAGCTTGGTCTTGTTCCATTCGGTAAGATTATCGACACAGACGAGAATTGCCCAACCTTGACCTTCAACAACATCTCAAGACACCAGTCCAAGATTGTTAGAACAAGAATTGCATCCAATATGTCACCTTGGCTCTATGATTGCAACGTTGGCGATATAATCAACGTTCCAATTTCTCACGGTGAAGGTAAGTTCTTGGCAAATGACGAAACAATCAAGATGCTTATTGAAAATGGTCAGATTGCAACTCAGTACGTTGATTTGAACGGTGAGGCAACCTACGATATTCAGTACAATCCTAACGGCTCAACTCTTGCAATCGAGGGTATTACTTCCCCTGACGGACGTGTGTTTGGTAAGATGGGTCACTCCGAGCGTATCGACAACGGTCTTTACAAGAACGTTTACGGCGAATACGACATTAAGATGTTTAAATCCGCAGTTAAGTTCTTCAAATAATTACAAAAAAGCTCTCGTTTTACGGGAGCTTTTTAAGTTTTGTTGTTAAATAAGCTATTATTGACTTTGAAATTTCTCTGTGTTATAATTAAACATAACTAATTTCTAAGGAGCTTTTTATATGCTAACTGCTAAAAATCCTATATTGCCCGGCTTTCATCCTGACCCTTGCTTGCTTCGTGTGGGGGATGATTATTATCTTGCCACATCTACATTCCAATGGTTTCCCGGTGTGCAGCTTTATCACTCAAGAGATTTGGTAAACTGGGAGGAAATGCCAAGCCCTTTGAGAAGAAGATCACAGCTTGATATGGCAGGCAACCCGAATTCGGGCGGTATTTGGGCGCCTTGCTTGACATACAACAACGGAACTTATTACCTTATATATACCAACACAAAGAACTTCCACGGCATTTACAAGGATGTACATAATTACCTTGTTACAACAACCGACCTTTACGGTGAGTGGAGCGAGCCTATTTATTTAAATTCAAGCGGATTTGACCCATCCCTTTTCCACGATGATGACGGACGCAAGTATCTTCTCAATATGCGTTGGGATTCAAGAATGGAAAATAACGCATTTTCGGGCATTTTGATGCAGGAATATTCCGAAAAAGAGGGCAAGCTTGTTGGTCCTGTCAAAAACATTTTCAGCGGCACAGCTGTTGGCGCAACTGAAGCTCCGCATCTTTACAAATTAAATGGTTATTATTATTTAATGGTAGCCGAGGGTGGTACAATGTACAACCACGGTGTGCAAATGGCACGCTCCAAGAATATTTGGGGTCCTTACGAGATTGACCCACAGCCACTTTTGACTGTGCGCCACGACCCTGAGTCTCCACTTCAAAGAACAGGACACGGCTCACTTATCAACACTCCAAATGGGGATTGGTACGTTGCATACTTATGCGGCAGACCCATTGGCGAAAAGGGTAGATGCACATTAGGTCGCGAAACCTGTATTGCAGAGGTGAAGTGGGACGAAAACGGCTGGATCAGGCTCAAAAATGGTGGTACAAGACCACCTATGGAATATAATTCCTATTTGCCTGAGTGTAAGGTAGCACCAACGCCTGAAAAAGACGAATTTGATATGGAAAAGCTACCGTCAAGATACAACTCTCTCCGTATTCCCTTTGACGAAATTGGCTCTCTTTCTGCACGTGACGGCTATTTGAGGCTTTACGGTCACGAGGCAATTACCTCTTGGAACAAGCAGTCTATGGTTGCGCGCAGGCTTCAGCACCACAGAGCAGAGGCAACTATAGAAATGGAGTTCGATCCAAAGAATTTCCAACAGTGCGCAGGACTCAGTGTATTCTACGATACATATAATTTCTTCTACTTGCATATGTCATACGAGGACGAAGGAAAAAATGTACTCAGAATAATCATCAGAAATAACTTTAAATTCATTGACCCACTCATGTGCGGTGTTGATATTGGCGAGGCTAAAAGGGTTTGGCTACGCGCAAGAATAGATAACTGCATGCTTCAGTTCTATTATTCCTTGAACGGCGTCGATTTTGAAAAGATAGGAGAAGAGCTTGATTGCTCCAACCTTGCCGACGAGGCGTATTGTGATATTGACCACGAGGGTCATACAGGCACATTTATTGCTATGTGCTGCCAAGACCTGTCCACGGGAGAAAATGAAAACCGCTGCTATGCAGACTTCAAGAGTTTTTCATACAAGAAGGCATAAGAAAAGCCGCTGAAAAGGCGGCTTTTCCACTAAGTTGAATAAAATTCAAAAAAGGTATTGACAATGTTTTAGTATGGTAGTATAATAAAGCATATTTTATTTTTTTGGACTTAATATATATTATATATTAACCGAAAAAAATATATTTTGGAGGATAAAATTATGAGTAGAGTTTACAATTTTTCAGCAGGACCATCAATGCTTCCCTTGCAGGTTTTAGAGACCTGTGCTAAGGATATGCTTGACTACAACGGCAGCGGTATGTCCGTTATGGAGATGAGCCACAGATCCCCTGTGTACGAAGAGATTATCAAGGATGCAGAAGCAAAGCTTCGTCAGCTTATGAACATTCCTGATAACTATAAGGTTCTTTTCTTACAGGGTGGTGCTTCAACACAGTTTGCGGCAGTTCCACTCAACTTGATGAACAAGAACAAGAAGGCTGACTATATCGTTTCAGGTCAGTTCTCAGGCAAGGCACAGAAGGAAGCTACAAAGTACGGTGATGTTAAGATTGCCGCTTCCAGCAAGGATGCCAACTTCACATTTGTTCCAAAGACAGACAGAAGCTCCTTTAGACCTGATGCTGACTACGTTCACATCTGCTTTAACAACACAATTTACGGAACAAAGTTCCCATATATTCCTGACACAGGCGATATTCCACTTGTTGCAGATATGTCATCCTGCATTATCAGTGAGCCTGTTGACGTTTCCAAGTTCGGTATGATTTATGCCGGCGCACAGAAGAATATGGCGCCAGCTGGCTTGACCCTCGTTATTATCCGTGAGGATTTGATGGGCAACGCAAGAGAAGATATTCCTGTTATGCTTGACTACAAGACAATGGCTGACAACGATTCTATGTACAACACACCACCGTGCTACTGCATCTACGTTGCTAAGCTTGTTTACGAGTGGATTCTCGGTCTTGGCGGACTTGAGGAAATGAAGAAGCTCAACGAAAAGAAGGCAGCTCTTCTTTACGATTACCTTGACAGCCAGGACTACTATGTTGCTCCTGTTGAAAAGGAAAGCCGTTCTATGATGAACGTTACTTTTGTAACAGGCGATGCTGACCTTGACAAGAAGTTTGCTAAAGAGGCAGACGCAGCAGGACTCAAGAACCTTAAGGGTCACCGTTCTGTTGGCGGTATGAGAGCTTCCATTTACAATGCAATGCCATATGAGGGTGTTGAAAAGCTCGTTGAATTTATGAAGGAATTTGCAAAGAACAATCCTAAGGCGTAATTGAGGTTTATTATGAAAAATATTAAGTTAATGAATAAAATCGCATCTGTTGGTACAGATGTATTTGACAGAAGCATATATAATGTAGGCGACGACGTTGCAAATGCAGACGCAATTATGGTTCGTTCTGCCGCTTTGCACGAAATGGAGTTCAATCCTGAGCTTGAGGCTATCGCACGTTGCGGTGCAGGCGTTAACAACATTCCTGTTGAAAAATGCACCGAGAATGGCGTTGTAGTATTCAACACACCGGGTGCTAACGCAAACGGTGTTAAGGAGCTTGCAATTTGCGCTCTTATTATGGCGGCAAGAGATGTTGTTGGCGGTATCAAGTGGGCAGAGAGCTTGAAGGGTCAGGAAGGTATTGCTAAGCTTGTTGAAAAGGGCAAGGGCGCTTACGTTGGTAACGAGCTTGTTGGTAAGAAGCTTGGTGTTATCGGTCTTGGTGCTATTGGTGGTATGGTTGCAAACGCGGCTAATGCTCTCGGTATGGTAGTAATGGGCTGTGACCCATATATCACTCCACGTGCTGCTTGGAGCTTGGCTCCATCTATCAAGCAGGCGGCAAGCTATGAGGAAATTTACAAGACCTGTGACTACATTTCCATTCACGTGCCTGCAACTCCACAAACAAAGAATATGATTTGCGAAAAAACTCTTTCTATGATGAAGGACGGAGTTAAAATTATCAACCTTGCAAGAGCTGACCTTGTAAATGCGGCAGACATCAAGAAGGCGATTGCAGACGGTAAGGTTTCAAGATACATTGTTGACTTCCCAACAGAGGAAACTGTTGGCGAAAACGGAATTGTTAATATTCCTCACCTTGGCGCATCTACATTCGAGTCCGAGGACCACTGTGCGGTTATGGCGGCAAAGCAGCTTGACGAGTACTTGAAGTGCGGTAACATTGTTAACAGCGTTAACTTCCCAAATGTTTCTATGCCACACAACTCCGCTGCAAGAGTTTGCGTAATGCACAAGAATATTCCTAATATGATTTCACAGATTACCGCGGCATTTGCATCTTCCAATGTTAACATTGAAAATCTTGCAAACGGCTCAAAGGGTGATGTTGCTTATACAATTGTTGAAACAAATGACAAGGCTGACGAGGCAATCGTTAACTGTGTTTCCGCAATTGAAGGCGTATTTAAGGTAAAGTGCTACTGATAGCACCACAAATTTTGAACAAAGGCAATAGCTTTTGACAATAATTTTATCCAACAGGAAACAGGCGTTCGAAAGAGTGCCTGTTTTCTGTATTTACGCAAATAGCGAATATTTTTTGTAAATTCTATATATACTTACTTGACAAGAATGTTGAAAAGTGATACAATCAAAGCTGTTAAGGGAGTAATCGGCGCTAACCCGCAACAAGGTCAACAGCATGGCATTTGCCTGGCTTTGTTTTAAATGATGAGACTTATCTGTTGGCAAGCAGATAAGTCATTTTTTATAGCCGAAATAATTTTTGAGAGGACTAACTATGAAAGAGTACTTACAAAGTAAAGAAGATGTACTTAATGACCTGCAGGTAGGTGAAAACGGTCTTTCCACAAGTGAAGCGGAAGCGCGCTTGGAAAGAAACGGCAAAAACAAGCTTGCAGAGGGCAAAAAGGAATCACTCATTCACAGATTTTTCAAGCAGCTGGCAGAGCCAATGACAATTATTTTGATAGTTGCGGCGGTGATTTCAGGCGTTCTTGCTATTGTGGAAAAGGAATTCCCAACTGACGTTATTATCATTATGGCGGTTGTTCTTATTAACGCAGTTCTTGGTGTTTTGCAGGAAAGCAAAGCCGAAAAAGCCCTTGAAGCACTGGAAAAGATAGCGGCGGCAACATCTAAGGTTATAAGAGACGGACACCAGATTACTATTAAAAGTGAGGATTTGGTAGTTGGTGATATAATCGTTCTTGAGGCGGGAGATGCAGTTCCTGCGGACTGCCGTATCATTGAATGTGCCAGCCTTAAAATAGAAGAAGCAGCACTTACAGGTGAGAGCGTGCCTGTTGACAAGAAGGATGGCACCTTAGAGGGTGGAGCTAACGGCGATGTTCCTCTCGGCGACCGCAAAAATATGGTGTTTATGGGTAGCACTGTTGTTTATGGACGCGGCAAGGCCGTTGTTGTTGCAACAGGTATGGACACTGAAATGGGCAAAATTGCCGATGCGCTCACAAATGCGCAGGAGGGCAAGACACCTTTGCAAATGAAGCTCGGTCAGCTCAGCAAAATTTTGACCTATCTTGTTATCGGCATTTGTGTGGTTGTATTTGGAATTAATATTATACGTGACCTAATAGCCAGCAATACAATTGGCTTTGACACAGTTCTTGACACATTTATGATTGCCATTTCCTTGGCGGTTGCTGCAATTCCTGAGGGACTTGCAACGGTTGTAACTATCGTTTTATCAATCGGCGTTACAAATATGTCAAAGAGAAACGCAATTATCAGAAAGCTAACCGCGGTTGAAACTCTTGGCTGCACACAGATTATTTGCTCTGACAAGACAGGAACATTGACACAAAACAAAATGACAGTTGTTGAGCATTTTGGCGCAGACGAGGAGCTGTTGGCGGTGGGTATGTCCCTTTGCTCAGATGCAGAGTTTGACGTAAATATAAATGATGCAATTGGTGAGCCAACAGAGTGCGCTCTTGTTAACTACGCGGAAAAGCTGGGACTTTCCAAGAACGAGAAAAAGAAGGAATACCCACGTATCGGTGAGGTGCCCTTTGACTCAATGAGAAAGATGATGACCACTGTACACGGTAAGGCAGACGGTGTTGTTCAGTTTACAAAGGGTGCGCCCGATGAGATTTTGAAGAGATGCACACACGTTTACGAAAACGGTGAGGTGGTTGTGCTGACAGAGGATAAAAGAGGCGAAATACTCGGCGCAAACAAGGCGATGGCAGACAAGGCTTTGCGTGTGCTTGCTCTTGGATTTAAGCAACTTGAAAGCGCGCCTGCCGTATATGAGGCGGAATCTTGTGAAAACGAGCTTTGCTTTGTTGGTCTTGTTGGTATGATTGACCCTGTAAGACCTGAGGTTAAGCCTGCAATTGACGAGTGCAGAAGCGCAGGCATCCGTCCAATTATGATTACAGGCGACCACAAGGATACAGCCGTTGCAATTGCTATGCAGCTCGGCATTATTGAAAGCGCAGAGCAGGCAATTACAGGCGCTGAGCTTGACGAAATTTCCGATGAGGATTTTGACAGTCTTGTAGAAAAGTATTCCGTTTATGCGCGTGTACAGCCTGAGCATAAGACAAGAATAGTTAATGCTTGGCGCAAAAAGGGCAAGGTTACTGCTATGACAGGTGACGGTGTAAATGACGCTCCATCCATCAAAAATGCAGACATTGGCGTTGGTATGGGTATTACAGGCACTGACGTTACAAAAAATGTTGCAGATATGATTTTGACAGATGATAACTTTGCAACAATAGTTTCCGCTGTTGGCGAGGGCAGAAGAATTTACGATAACATTAGAAAAGCAATTCAGTTCCTGCTTGCATCCAATTTGAGCGAGGTTCTTTCAATTTTCTTCGCTACAATTTTGGGCTTCTCAATTTTCAAGCCTGTTCATCTGCTTTGGATTAACCTGATTACTGACTGCTTGCCCGCCTTGTCCCTTGGTATGGAAAAGCCTGAGGGCGACATAATGAAGCGACGTCCCCGTGATTCAAAGGAAGGGATTTTTGCAGGTGGACTCGGCTTTGGCGTTGTATATCAAGGTGCGCTTGTAACAATAATCACTCTTATATCTTACTATATCGGTAGATTTGTTCTTGCAGAAATGCACCATGCAGAAGCAATTGCCGCTGGCACTTACTCTGCGGAAATGCTTGGCTCATCAATGGCATTCTTGACACTTTCCATGGCGGAAATATTCCATTCATTCAATATGCGCTCCTTGAAGGGCTCAATTTTCACAATGAAGAAGCAAAATGCGTGGCTTTGGGGCGCGGCGCTCATTTCCTTGGCGCTGACAACACTTGTAATTGAGGTTGATTTCCTTGCAAATGCCTTTGAGCTTGCTCACCTTGATTTGACAGAGTACGGCATTGCTATGGCTCTTGCCTTCTGTGTAATTCCAATTGTTGAAGTTGTAAAGCTTATTCAAAGATTGATTAGCAAGAAAAAAGCGAATAACTAAAGAAAAAATCTTGTGTCTGCGTGACACAAGATTTTTTTATGTATTAAAAGTATCTTTCGGCTAATAATATTCTCAAACAAATTTAAGGAGAAATTTTATGAGCAGTAATGTTGACGCCATAAAAACAAGGAACAGAAGGAGCTTTAAGGACTCTCGAGCATTTGATTTTTTGCAAAGGCTTGGCAAGGTGTTAATGGTTGTTATTGCCGTTATGCCTGCGGCAGGAATAATGATAAGCATAGGCAAGCTTTTTCCCATTTTAGGCGCGGAAGCCACTTGGCTTTTGCGAATTGGCGCTATAATCGAGAATATCGGTTGGGCAATTATCACAAATTTGAATATATTATTTGCCGTTGCCATAGGTGGCTCTTGGGCAAAGGACAGGGCTGGCGGTGCTTTTGCCGCACTTTTGTCCTTCGTTTTGATTAATAATATTACAGGCAATATATTTGGAGTTACAAGCGCTATGCTGAATGACCCAAATGCGGTAACGCATACCCTGTTTGGACAGGAAATTGAGGTTAGCGGCTATTTCACATCTGTGCTTGGCGCACCAGCCTTGAACACGGGCGTGTTTGCGGGAATTATTGCAGGCTTTGTGGGTGGAATTATTTACAACAAATTCTATAATTTCAGAGGCTTGCCTGATGCACTTGCTTTCTTTAACGGCAAGAGATTTGTACCTCTTGTCGTTATACTGTGGTCAATTATAGTAGCTCTTGGCTTTGCTATTATATGGCCTCTAATACAGCTTGGAATTAACAATTTTGGCGTGTGGATTGCAAATTCAGCTGACACATCCCCTGTATTAGCACCCTTTGTGTACGGTACGTTGGAAAGGCTTTTGCTACCATTTGGCTTGCACCATATGCTGACAATTCCAATGAATTATACTTCATTTGGCGGTAGCTATGTTATCTTGACAGGTGCAAACGCAGGTAGTACAGTATTTGGACAGGACCCGCTTTGGCTTGCTTGGATTAACGACCTTATCAATTTGAAGGATGCGGGAGATATTGCGGGCTACAATGCCCTATTAACAGGGGTAACACCTGCGCGCTTTAAAGTTGGACAAATGATTGGCTCGTCTGGTCTTTTGTTAGGCGTCGCTCTTGCAATGTACAGACGCGTAGATAAGGACAAGCGCGCAAAATATACCTCTATGTTTTTGTCCGCAGCCTTGGCAGTGTTTTTGACAGGCGTTACTGAGCCACTTGAATTTATGTTTATGTTCTGTGCAATTCCCTTGTATATTGTTTATGCGGTTTTGCAGGGCTTGGCATTTGCCTCAGCAGGTATAGTTAATTTAAGGCTCCATTCCTTTGGAAACCTAGAGCTTGCAACAAGATTGCCCATCTCCTTCAAGGCGGGACTTGGCTGGGATGTGTTCAACTTTGTTCTTGCCTGTGTTGTGTTTTTTGCAGTTGGTTATTTTGTGGCATACTTTATGATTGGCAAATTCCAATACGCAACCCCTGGCAGACTTGGAAATTACGGAGATATAACCCAAGATAGTACACCAAGCGAAAAGAAAGAGATTTTAGACGGTGAGGGCGGCGAAAAATCGCAAGCAGAGAAGATAATAGAGCTTTTGGGCGGCAGAGAAAACATTGAGCTTGTAGATGCCTGTATGACAAGGCTACGTGTGACCGTTAAGGATTCAGAGAAGGTGGCTGACCTTGGCAAATGGAAAGAGGCAGGGGCACTTGGCTTGATAAAAAAGGGCAACGGCATACAGGCGGTATATGGACCAAAGGCGGATGTTTTGAAGTCAGATATAAACGATATTTTATAAATGAAGCTATTAACATTGAACACCCATAGTCTTGTTGAAGGGGACTATTTGAAAAAGCTCAATGCTTTTACAAAAATGGTTGTTAGACAAATGCCGAATATTATTTTTTTACAAGAGGTTATGCAGCCAAGCAATTCGGATGTGGCAAACACATCTCATCAAGCGGTGGGGAGTGTGCCGCTGAAGAAGGGAAACCACGGGCTGAATGTGGTGAACGCATTGAAGGCAGAGGGCGTGGAATACCACCTTTTGTGGCTTGGCATTAAGAAAAGCTACGACCAATTTGACGAGGGCTTAGCAATACTGTCCAAAGAGCCATATGATGATATTGACGAAATTTTGTTAAGTCCCTTTGATAAATATGATAATTGGAAAACAAGAAAGGCGCTGGGGATAAAGAGAGGCGACGCGTGGTTTTACAACGTTCATATGGGATGGTGGGATGACACGGAATCCCCATTTCAATATGAGCTGTCAAGTCTTTTAAAGGGCGCAAGGCAGGAAAATTTGACCTTTTTTGCAGGAGATTTTAACATCCCATCTACCCACTCGGGCTATGAGCTGATTTTGAGCAGAGGACTTTTTGACACCTACGCCCTGGCAAAGGAAAGAGATGACGGTGTAACTGCTGTTACAGGCATAGACGGTTGGAGTAACACGGCAGAAAATGAGAAAATAAGAATAGACTATATCTTCGCAAACAAAAAAATTGAAGTGCAGGACTCGCACACTGTATTTAACGGAAGATGTGAGATGCAGGTGTCCGACCATTATGGCATATTAATAAATATTTGAGGTGAGCTATATGAGAAAAGCGGGAATACTTTTGCCAATATCTGCGCTACCGTCAAGGTACGGCATTGGTGGATTCACCACGGAAGCGTATGAGTTTGTGGATTTTTTGAAAAGCGCAGGACAGACATATTGGCAAATATTGCCCGTAGGTCCAACAGGATTTGGAGATTCACCCTATCAGTCGTTTTCGTCCTTTGCGGGCAATCCTTATTATATTGGCTTGGATGAGCTGATAAAGGAAGGACTTTTGACAAAAGAAGAGTGCGGAGCAGAGGAGTGCGAAAATTCTCAACGGAGCATTGATTACAAGCGCATTTATGACACAAGAATTAAGCTTTTGCACAAGGCATATGACCGTTTTGCAAGGAAGGATGCGCAGGAATACAAGGACTTCCTTGGTGAAAATGTCCGTTGGCTTGAGGATTATGCCCTGTTTATGGCAATCAAGGGTTATTACGGCGGCAGACCTTGGTACCAATGGGACTATGAAATGAAAATAGGCAACCCACACGAAAAGGAAAAAATGTACGAAAAGCTTGAAAAGGAAGTTGACTTTTGGCGATTTGTTCAATATAAATTTTTCTCACAGTGGAAAAGGCTCAAAAGCTATGCTAATGAAAACGGTATCAAAATAATTGGAGATATTCCCATATACGTGGCATATGACAGTGCGGATGTGTGGGCAAATTCTGCTCTTTTTCAGTTGGATGCTGATAAAACGCCACTAGCGGTGGCAGGGTGTCCCCCTGACGGATTTTCAAAGACAGGACAGCTTTGGGGAAATCCGCTTTACAAATGGGAAATACACAAGGAATCAGGCTTTAAATGGTGGGTATATCGCATTGAGCATTGCTTTTTGCTTTTTGATGCGCTAAGAATTGACCATTTCAGGGGCTTTGACGAGTATTATTCCATAGAATACGGAAGAATAGATGCAACTAAGGGAGAATGGCAAAATGGCCCTAAAATGGCTTTATTTGATGCCATATTTAAAAAGCTTGGGGAAAAGGAAATAATAGCTGAGGACTTGGGATTTATCACAAATGGAGTGAGAGAGCTTTTGGATGCTTGTGGCTATCCGGGGATGAGGGTGTTTCAATTTGGCTTTGACAAAAGAGATACAAGCCCCAAAAACGAGCATTTACCTCATAACTACGTCAAAAACTCGGTGGCATATACAGGCACTCACGATAACCCAACCATAGTTTCCTGGTTTTTTGAAATCAGCAAAGAGGAGCGAGAGGATGTGCGCAATTATCTGTGCGACCATTACACACCTGACTCTGAAATCCATTTGCCCATTATCGGTGCGGTTATGCGCAGCCCTGCAGAGCTTTGTGTGATACCTATACAGGATTATCTCGGCTTAGATAGCAGAGCAAGAATAAATACACCTTCCTCAATCGGCTCAAATTGGACCTGGCGCTTGTGCTGTAATGATATTGACGAAAATTTAGCAAAAAGAATATATGAAATCACAAGGCTAAGCGGAAGAATATGTGAATAAACGAAAAAGGTGTGCACTCGCACACCTTTTTAAATTATATGTGGTTTTTTACGTAAGCAATTCTGTTAATTATGTCTGTTATTTTACATTCTCCAAATGAGGCAACTGTGCTCTTGATTGTGTTGTTAAGAGGCTCGTACCATCTTTTTTCAATGCCGCCAAGACCAACTGCCGCACCGATAATGCTGCCGACAGTGCCTGCATTACAGTCTGTGTCTATGCCGCACATTGTGGCGATAGTGATGCTTTTTGTGTAATCAAGCTCGCCTGCTACAATGCCAAGGGTTACCATTGCCATATTGTTAAGTGTTGCGGCAAAGGGCAAGTGACCGTACTTTTCGTAAATTTTATCACAAACATTAATCCAGTCGTGGCACTCATCCCACCAAGTGCAAACATCTGTGACGGTTTCATAAAGTCTTGATTTTTTAGGAATAGATGCAAGACCTGATTTTATGATTTTATCCACACTGGGGTCGGCAGAAAGAGCGCCTGCCAATGCGCCTGCCACAAACATACCGCCGTATATGCCATTCTTTGTTAAGCTGAATGAGCAGTCGGTATGCGCCTCGCGTGCGGCATTGTATATGTCGCTCGGGTGAATATAACCCCAAACGTCTGTGCGGATCTGACCGTCAATACATTCTCTCCAAGGGTTTAGCTTGTATGGAATTTCGTCAATTTGAGCATTGATGTCCTTTGTGTCGTCAAGACAAACCATGTTGTGATATGCCTGACGTGATGCGCACCAGCACCAATGGTAAGCAATATTGTTAAGCCAGTTAAATCCAACATCATATTTTGTAAAGCCGTCCATATGAAGCTCTCTTAGCTGCAAGCCCAAAAGAGTATAGTTGATATCGTCGTCTGGTTGAGCGAACTTAACATTTCCCTTTGTACTGTATATGCAATCTTCTCTTAGGCGTTTGTCTAATTTCTCTGAATATGCGCTTACAAAATCGTTTAAGGGGTACTCGCCAACGCTTTCAAGATATTCCTTGATTTGGAGTCTGTTCATTCCCATTTCAAGTGGCTTGCCGAGAATAACCGCCGCACATCTGCCGAAAAATGCACCGCTCAATCTTTCCTTATATTCATCGCTTGAAAGAGGAGTGAGCGCTGGCATTGGTGACGCTTCCTTCATAATTTCTTCAAAATCGTTTGGCTCAACATAGGGGTAATCCTTGCGTAAGGGTGTGTTTCTTATCTTAATGAGGTTCTCATAAGCGGTTTTCCAAAGAAGCGGATCGTCGTTTTCAGAGTAGCTGTCGATCTGATCGGGAAAGGGCAAAAATTCGGAATTATCTACACAGGGCTCAGCGTATTTGTCAACATCGTAGCCCTCGTCCTTTAAGCAGGCGTATTCTTCCTTATACAGTGTTTTGTAATTGGCATATCCCGGCATAACTAATTCTCCATTTCAATTAAATATAGGTACATTTCCGACGCGTGCCAGGTGTGAGGCGCGCTAAAGCTGTTGTCTGCATAGATATTAGACAACTGTCTAATTCCCTCGTACTTAGCTTGGCTTGCTTCCTTTTCCCAACTCATTGGGTAGGTGATTTCAAGATATTTTTCTTCAATAGGCTCATTTTCAAAGTGCTTCACAGCCCACCAAAGATAAGGGTATTTCCAATTGTATTCGTTTTCATACTTTGTTTCTCGCTCAATGCCATCCCGCATCATCCAGAACATTCTTGCATAGCTGTCAAATTCATTTGGCAGGCTAATAAAATCACAGGGGATTTTCAAGGCATCAAGACCTAATTTTAACCACAGGGTCGAGTATATTTCGTGCTTTGAAAAGTCGGTCATACCGCGCAAAAGTCCGTTTTCGCATATTCTTTTGGCTTCGGTAATGATTTTTTCTACCATTGGATGATTTTTGTCGGACACTAAGGAAATGAGGTAGAGCAATTGACCTAAATTGTCAGGCTCTTCATTTCCTGCGTTATTTTTATCGTAAGGCTCGGTGATGGAGAGCACCCAATCCTTAATTAAATGTAGGTTGCCTGAGTGCTTCAGCACCATACCCATCATAGCACTGTCGCGATACCAGGGCTTATCATATACGAAGTAATTGGGCACGGGCTTTCCGTCAATTATGTTAATCAAAACCTCGTGTAAAAGTATGCGAAGCTGCTTTGGGTATTTATATTCCTCAAAGCTTGGCAGGTTGATTTTTGATGATGTTATAGGGGTGTTGTTTACAAAAAATCCTTCCTCATTTTCGAAAAGAACGACACTTCCCCCGTTATTTAAGGTCAAAACAACCTTATATTCGTCAAAAAAGAATTCCTCTGTGCAAGCGTTCCAAGCGTATATGATTTTATTGTCACGGTAGCGAACAAGACATTTGTTTTTGTATATGTACTTTTCGCGATTTCCCATACCGAAAAGGAAAAATTGTTTTTCGGGTCTTATCATAATTTGTTCCTCTTTTCAAAAATCTCCCTAAAATTAAGGGAGATTTATAATTATTCAACAACTACTGATTTTGCGTATTTGAATATATCCGCTTCGCAATCAGGTACATTATCGCTCTCGCAAGCCATTTGTACAAGCCAAAAAGCATCGCTTCCTTTATATACGAATGCATAATATGTGAGATTTTTGCCGTTGATTTCTTTTTCAAAATCAAAGTATGTTAAGTTATCCTTTGTTTTTGCCTCAACAGTAAGGCTGTTGTTTTTAATAACCATTTTAGCGTATTCGTCTAAGCTTAAATTAGAGAAGCTGCTTGACAAGCTAAATTCTTCTTTGAGAGTGAAAACTGCAACCTTGCTTGAATCGTATGTTGCGGTATATGAAACTTGATCCTTTTCATAAAAGTTCTCTGTAAGAGTGATTGTTAAACCGCTCTTTTCAAAGGACTTCTCCTTTGGTGCAAACAAGCCGCAAGACACAATACAAATAATAGACAATGCGATTAATAAAATTGATATAGTTTTTTTCATAGTAAAATCTCCTCCTATTTTTATAAGTTTATCACAAAATGCGGATAATGTCAACGAATATTATTTGTTTAGACGTGAATTAAAATCCGATAAAATCTGTGGGATTTTAATTTTTTGCGGGCAGACAGCCTCACAGGAGCCACAACCAATGCATGCGCTTGGGCGCTTATCTTCGGGGAGAGAATTTACATACATAGGTGCTAAAAATCCGCCGCCTGTAAATGACATTTCGTTATACAGTGAAATAAGCTTTGGTATATCAAGTCCCTGCGTACAGTATTCGGTGCAGTAGCGGCAGGACGTGCAGGGAACGTTTTTGGTTAGCTGACGCGCAATTTCCAAAAGCTCACTCATTTCCTCGCTGTTCAATGGCTCGCTTGCTTCGTAGGTTTTGATGTTGTCCTTGACCTGCTCGAGATTGGACATACCAGAAAGAGTAACGGTTACTCCCTTGATGGATTGCAAAAATCTAAAGGCTAATGAGCAAGGGGTGTCGTTGGCTCTCTTTGCCAAAACAGGCTCAAGGAATGCTTTATCTACCGCCGCAAGCTTGCCGCCGCGCAAGGGCTCCATAACCCAAACGGGAATGCCACGGCTATTCAAGTATTCAATTTTTTTGTTTGCCTCTTGAAATTCGTAGTCAATGTAGTTCAGCTGAACCTGGCAAAACTCCATATGATCGCCGTAAGCATCCATAAAGCGCATAAAATTGCCGAAGTCCGCGTGGGTGGAAAAGCCCAAATGCTTGATACGTCCCTTGGCTTTTTGCTCCAAAAAGTAGTCAACTGTGCCGTAGCTTCTGTCAAGATATTTTTCGATATTTTGCTCGCACACGTTGTGTATCAAGTAAAAATCAAAATATTCAACCTGGCATTTTTCAAGCTGACGTTCAAAAATTTCCTCGTGCTTGCCGAAGTTTTTAACATCATAGCCTGGGAATTTTGAAGCAAGATAAAATGTGTCACGAGGGAAATGCTTCAAAGCCTTGCCAACGGAAATTTCAGACATACCGTTGTGGTAGCCCCAGGCGGTGTCAAAATAATTAACGCCCTTGGAAATGGCATAATCAAAAATTTCCAAAACCTTGTCATCATCTATGTGTGAAATGTCCTTGTCCAGGGTTGGCAAGCGCATTGTGCCAAAGCCAAGGGCAGAGAGCTTTTTACCTTTGAAATCATTGTAAATCATACCTGTTTACTCCTTAAAAATTCCAGTTTCTTTTTTATGGCTATAAGAGCCGACTCAGGCGAGCTGATATTCAAAACCGCCTCTTCAATGGGGCAAAAGCCTGTTTTATCTCTGTTTTGTATTCTTTCTACCAAGGTGTCATATGTGACCGAAATTGAGTATCTTTCAAGAATTTCCTTGGCGCAGATGCTCAAAACACAGGCGTGTACCTCCTTTACCTTCAAAAGCACATACAAAAATGCTGCCCCCTTGCCAACAACCTTGTCAGCACAGGAAAAGCCGTCTATGCAAATACCCTTATCTAAAAAGTGGATAAGCGGAGCAACACCGCGCTGGCAACTTGTGTACACCGTGTCCCCTTTGGCAACCGCCAAGGTAATGCCGTCTGATAAATATTGCTTTGCAGGATTCATACTAACTCCTTTCGGCTCGTTTTCTTCATATTATCATAAATCGAAATAATATTCAATAAATACTTGTTAAAAAAAGAATTTTGTGATAAAATTTAAAAAAACGAAGGGAGCTTTTTATGCCAAATATAGAAATCAAGCAGCTATCGTCTCTTGCAAAGGTGTTTCCAAATCAAATTTACGGAAATGAAATTGAATGTGGTGAAATAGCAAGAGGACAGAGCTTTTCATATCAAATAGCACTCAGGGGCGACTCTGCAAAATTAAGCTACAAAATTATATGCGACGAATCATTAAAGGTGACGGTGAGCCGAGTGGGATGCGTGCCCATGACCATGCCGACTTATGAAAGCTGCACAGATGAGGATTATCTCACCAAGACCCCAGGGCCTGTGCCTGATGTTTTGTTCCCGCAAGAGGGCTGTGAAATAAAGACATCAGCGGAATATACCGCCCTTTGGCTTGAGGTTGAGCCAACAGAAAATGCCGTTTCCCAAAATTATGATATTGTGGCGGTATTTTACGAAAACGGAGTAGAAATAGAAAGAAAAGCAATTACCATGCGTCTGCACAGCTATGAGCTGCCATCACAGGACTTGATTTTTACACAGTGGTTCCACGCAGACTGTATTGCCGACTTCCACGGAGTACCCGTATATTCCGAGGAGCATTGGGCATTGATTGAAAAATATGTTTCAGTAGCAGTCTCTCACGGTATGAATATGATTTTGACCCCTGTGTTGACTCCACCGCTTGACACTGAGGTAGGCGGCGAGAGAACAACTGTGCAGCTTGTTAAAATTGAAAAGAAGGGCAAAAAATATACCTTTGATTTTTCCTTGCTTGAGCGCTTTATAGACGTTTGTCTAAAATGCAGAATCAAATATTTTGAAATCAACCATATGTTCACACAGTGGGGTGCGAAAAACACACCAAAGGTGGTGGCAACGGTTGACGGCTGCGAGGAAAAGATATTCGGCTGGCACACTGATGCTTCATCCAAGGAATATACATACTTTTTGAAGAAGCTCATCCCTGCCATAATTGAGGTGTTTGACAAAAAGAGCATTGAGAGGAGCAGGATTTATTTCCACGTATCAGACGAGCCAAGTGATGCTTGCATTGAAGAGTACAAAAAGGCATATAAGGTGCTTGCAAGGCTGATTAAGGGATGCGAGCAAATAGATGCTATTTCTCATTTTGAATTCTATAAAAAGAAAATTATCAAAACTCCTGTTGTTGCAACAAATGCAATTGAGCCGTTTTTGGATGCAAAGGTTCCAAATTTGTGGTGTTACTATTGCTGTGCACAGCACACTGCGGTTTCCAACCGATTTATGGCTATGCCATCATACAGAACAAGAATAATAGGTGTACAAATGTACAAGTGCTCAATTGTTGGTTTCTTGCATTGGGGATTCAATTTCTATAATTTACAGTATTCTAAGGGCAAAATCAATCCCTATGAGGTCACAGATGCAGGCGGCAGCTTCCCGTCGGGTGACTCCTTCAGCATTTACCCATACGAGAACTATGCTATTCCGTCCTTTAGAATGAAGATTTTCAAAAACGCCATTGACGATATGCGTCTTTTGACCCTTTTGGAGAAAAAGATTGGCAAGGAAAGCGTTGTTGCTCTCATTGACCGCATTGCAGGTACAGATGTTACCTTTAAGAATTACCCGAAAAACGAGGACTTTTTCCCTCGTCTGTACAGTGAAATTTTTAAGCTTTTGAATGAATAAAAAATAAGGGGGTGTTGCAATAAGCACAGACCAAAAACAGACACCTCTATCCTCGAAATCTTTGTTTTTCCAATATTTTTAAAACAAAATAAGGTTGGGAACTTGCAAGCTTTGCAAGTTCCCTTCATTTTTGTGTCTGTTTTTTATCCGCGACCTCGCACGCCCCTAAGTTCCGTGCAAA